>CAZCJG010000145.1:0-11011 GCA_964498575.1 uncultured Anaerolineales bacterium
GCGTGAGGCCTGTGCGGTCGATCGCGATCCCACCGCGCAGCGCATCCCGGCCGGCTCTCCTGCGTAGAAAGCGCGCGATGGCGGGGTATCGTCGGGATCCCAAGGGGGCCGATGACCTTGGGATTGGATCTGGTCAGCCTTGCCTTACGCAATTCCGCGGATGATGAGAGGACGAAAGTCATGGATCGCGCGCTCAAGCTCGGTGGAGGTTGTCTGCTTGTCGGGGTCGTCCTGATGCTGACGTGCTGCGCCGCGTCCGTGTTCCTGGGGCCGCGCCTGTTCAGCCTGGCGCTGCCGGACCCCGAGACGGCCGCGCAGCGCGAGCCGCTGGATGTCGAGGGCGAGTGCAGCCGTGACGCGGTGGTGGCCTATCTGGCCGAGGCCGATGCCCGCCTGGAAACGCTGTTCGAGGCGGTCGAGGATCGCGACGCCGGCGAAGACGGGCTAGAGTCCCTGCGATCGATCGACCTGGCGGCGCTACGCGAGGCACGCGACGCGCTGGCCGCGCGCGAGGTGGCGCCCTGCCTGCGCGAGATGCAGGGCGAGGAGGTGGCCCTGGCGGATGCCACCGTCGAGGTGCTGGTGATGATTCAGTCCGAGGACCAGCCATCCGCCATCGATGCCGGCTGGGCGCTGCTGCGCTTCACGCGGACGGTCTCGCGCTCGGTCGGCCGTATCCAGGATGCGCGCAAGCGGCTGATGGAGCGCTACGACATCCCCACGCCGACGCCGAGGCCGATCGCGACCCACCGGGCCCCAGGGTGACCGGCGGACGTGCTGCTCGGCGGTGCGTGACCCGCTCAGCCGGACATCCCGCGCTGGCATCCCGCGCTCAACGCCCCGATCGCTCCACGCTTGGCAGGTAGACGCGCCCCACCCCCACCCAGACGTCGGCCGCCGCGACCACTTGCCGCAGCGTCCGCGCATCCGATGCCTCCAGCCAGTAGCGGAAGCGCCCGACGCCCGGCCGGTCGTCCGCCGTGTAGCGCGCCCCCGAGGTCGGGCTGCCGGCGGCCGGGATCGGCGACGCCTCGTTGAGGCGCACTACCCACGCACCCGCCCAGCGCGCGCGCCGCAGGAGGTAGCCCGAGACGTCGGGCTCGGCGCGGGTTTCCCAGGCCAGCTCGACCCGGCCGTCGGCCCGGGCGGTGGCCGTAAACCCGGCCACGACCGGTTCGGCGGCGCTGGCACCGCGGATCGCCACCGTCGTCGTCGCGGCATTGCTGGCCAGCGCGGCGTCGTAGGCGGTGATCGAGATGACCCTTTCGACCGTATCCGGGTTGGGGGCGGTGTAGGCATAGCGCAGGCTTGAGAGCACCTGCTCGTAGTCCGCGATGCTGGCGTTGCCGGAGACGATCAAGGAACGGTTATGTTCGCCGAGCTGGTAGTCGAGCCGGCCGCCCAGCCCGCGCAGCAGGGCCGGATCGATCGACAACCGTTCGTAATAAGGGTCATTCTGCGGGTTGACGATGGCGACCACCACGGACTCCAGCCGCTGCCAAGGGTCCGGGTCCGCGATGGCGCCCATGTCGAAGAGCGGCACCGGCGGGCCGCCTGATGCGTACGCGAAGGGCGCCGTGGAGTCCGTTCCGGGCAGATCGCCGTTGAAGTCGACGCTCGGCGGATGGTTCCACGCCAGGACCAGCCCTTCGAGGGTGGTCGCCATGCAAGCGTCGGGCGCCGCACAGCTCACGCTGCTGACCATGCCGGACCAGGAGGGGCCGGAGCGCGCCTGGACCTGCCAGGTCTGTCCACCATCCTGCGTGGATAGCGTCCGGTCCCCGACCAGGATGCAGTCCAGCTCCGAGAAGCAGTGGATGCCGCCCGCCTCGCGTACCCACACCCAGGCCGGCGGTGTCCGCTCGGTCCAAGCCGCCCCGCCGTTCTCGGTGCGGAACAGGCGCACCTGGAAGTCGGAGCCGCGCGCAAGCAGCAGGCAGCGTTCCGGAGACGGGCAGGTGATCGCGTAGGGATGCACAGCCAGGCGACCGGCCCGGCCGAGGTTGAGCATCTGCCAGGTCGCGCCCCCGTCGCGCGTTACCGTCACGCCGCCGCCGGCCGCGTAGCAGGTGTCCTCCGTCGGGCAGTCGACGTCGAGCGAGTTGGCCGGGTCGCCGACATCGCGCCGGACCCAGGTCGCGCCCCCATCCCGTGTGGAGAGCACCATGCGACGGTCGTCCAGGCCCGTGCCGACGGTGAGGCAAACCCTCGCGCTCGGGCAGTCGATGGCGCGCAGCCCGTTCGCCTTGCTCTGATGAAGCAGGTGCCAGGTCTCGCCGCCATCGTCGGTCCCGTAGACGATGGCGCGATAGGTCGAGTCCGCCGCGAGATCTCCCCCGACCGCGAAGCAGACGGTCGGCGTCGTGCAGGCGACCCCGGTGAACGTCATCATCGCCGCATCGGTATCGGCCGGAGGGTCCGCGACGCCCGGCACGACTTGGGTCCGCCACGTGGCGCCGCCGTCGTGGGAATGGTGCAGCGACCCGCGGTCGCCGGCCGCGTAGCAGTCCTGGGGCGTGGGGCAGACGATCGCGTTGAGGTTTCCCAACGGCGGCGGATCGAAGTTCCAGGACTTGCGCGAATCGCTCTGAAACGAGTACGCCAGGGTTCCGTTGGCGCCGACGGCGTAGCAAATCGAGTCGTTCGGGCAACTGACCGCCTCGAGAGGAGGAACGCGTACACCGTCAAACACCGGGCCCCAGTATATTTCACTGCGGCTGAGGATGGAGATCATCGGCGTCGATGCGCTCGGAAGGGTGGCGAAGCAAGTGTCCGGCTCCGGGCAGTCGATCGAGCCGACGCCGGCGTGCCCCTCGCCGACAATGGTGTAGGACCAGGTGGCGCCGCCGTTTATGGTCCTCACGATGGCATGGCTGGTTGTCGAACCCAGCGTCCGGCTGGCGGTGACGAAACACGTGTTTTCCGACGGGCAGCTCAAGCGGCCGAATGCGCGGGTAGCTCCTGAACCTCCCGCCGCCGGGCTATCCAGGACGACCCGCCAGGTCGCCCCCCCGTCCGTGCTGGCCAGGACCAGGCCCTCGCCCCCGGAGGCGAAGCAAGTCCGCGTGCTCGGGCAACTGATCCCGCGGAGGTCCTGCGACATGACCGGGCTCGCCGCCGTCCAGGTCTGCCCATGGTCGTGGGTCAGGAGGATCGTACCGGCGTCGCCGACCACCACGCAGTCCTCCACGGCGGGGCAGTCGATGTCCCGAAGTCGCGCGGTGGAACCGGTCGGGAGGCGACCCCGCGTACTGTCGAAGTCGAAGCCGTAGTACACGTCGCGGCCCGCCACGACCAGGCAGACGGCGACCGTCGGGCAGTCGATGGCGTCCAATACCTGGGTCGAGGGACCTGCCAGCCGTCGCCACCGATCTCCGCCAGACGTTCTCACCACCGTGCCTTCCTCCCCGACCGCATAGCAGGTGAAATCGTAGGGGCAATCGATGTCGAGCAGCCGGGCCGTCAAGTCGGCCGCGCGCGGTGGATTCAGCGCGATCCACGACCCGTCGTCGATCCCCCCACCCGCCTGGCCGACGACCGGGGGGGCGGCGACGGCGAGGATCAGGAGCAGGGCGAGCGCAAGCAGGCGGGTGGCGGGCAGGATCAAATGGTGGACAGTGGACATAGGGTGCAGCGTGGCCATCTGAACCTTCCTCCTTGTCGATGACAGCCGTTCGCGTCAGACCGGCGCCGACTGCGGCGCGGGGCGCGGGCGGTGCAGGACGCGGGCGGCGATCAACCCGAGGACCACCGCCAAGAGGACCGTGTACAGCGCCGGGAGCAGCCCGATCCGGGTGCTGGTCCCTATGCGGATCGAGTGGTACCAGACCAGGAAGAAGACCACGTAGTTGACGTAGTGCACCGTGCGCCAGGCCCGCGGCGCCAGGCGGGGGCCGAACACGCCGGCCAGGACGCCGACCAGGAGCAGGTACAGCCCGAGCGCCCCGAAGAGTTGGTGGAGCTCGTAGAAGCCGGTGCGCCAGGGCGGCCAGAAGGTCACGGTGACGGTCGACTGGCCGGTGCGGAGCTGGCGCGCCCACTCGAAGAGGATCGGGTGCGACAGCGCGATCAGGAACGCCGCCAGCCCGACCGAGCGGTGCACCGGGACCAGGCTCGGGAGATCGAGCCAGCGCTCGATGCGGCGGTGCTGCAGGCCGAGCACGATCTGCAGGAAGACCAGGGTGAAGGCGAGCTGGCCGGCCACCCGCATCATGATGTAGGCGCTCTGGCCCGGCGGGTAGCCCTCGCCGAGGTAGTAGGTCATCGCGCCGGTCTGGCGGGTGAGCGTGAACAGCGGCAAGAGGAACAGGGCGGCAACGAGGGCACCCGCGATCAGGCGGTTGCGGCGAGACGAGGTCATGCGGATCCTCCTTGGCCCATCGGGGGCGATGTGGGGATGAGCACTCCGGCCGGTCTGTGCCCGGCTTGATTGTGATTGATGGAAAGGCGGGTGATCAGGCGACCTGCGCCCGAACAGGGCTCCGGTGGTACGCGACTACTCCGGCGGTACGCGGCGAGTTCGGCAGCGCGACTACTCCGGCGGCGCGGCGTCGAGGGCGGCCTGGATCATCCGGATGCCCTCCTCGTCCAGGACGCCGACCTGCTCGCCGGCCTCGGGTAGGTTGGCCTTCTCCCAGCTCTTGATGCCATGCCCTTTGAACAGGCCGACGTTGGGAACGCCGCGGCGCTGGAGGGTCTTGGCGCCCTCGAAGCCGCGGAAGTCCTTCAGGCAATACGGCACCACCAGGTCCGCGTCCGCCAGGTCGTCGACGTAGGCGCCGCGGGTGTCGCGCACCGGGATCGACAGCGCGCCGGGGATGTGCCGCTCGGCGAACTCCTCCGGCTCGCGCACGTCGACGAACACGACCTTCTTGCCTTCTCGGATCATCGCCGCCACTTCGAGCGGGGCGATCTCCCTGTAGGACTTCGTCCAGGTCCGCCGGGCGCCCTCGGCGCGCAGGGTTTCGGTAAGCGGCATGGCGAAGAGCGCGGCCGCGGTGGCCAGGCCGAGGACCAGCGGCCAGCGGGCGTAGCGGGGGGAGATGCGCATCACGGGGACTCCTCTGGGGTCGGGCCGACGGGATGACGATCGGGATGTCGCTGGATTGGCGAGTGGGGGCCATTATAACGGACGGCGCGGGCAGGGGCAACTCGAATTTCCGGCGATTTGAGGCCAGAAGGAGGAACCGCTGACATCCGAGCGTTTGACCTGTCAGCCCCGTCGCACCTATGCTCCCGCCATGCTCATGATCGTGGTGCTCATCACGTGCCTGGGGCGATGATGACGGCAGGCCCATGGACGCCACAGCGCGGCGGCGCCGCAGCTATCCACCCGCCGGGGGCGCTGCCGGACGGCCGGCTCGGGCTGAGCGTGGCCGAGGCCGCCCGGCGCCTGGCCCAGGACGGCCCGAACGCGCTCCCGCCGCCCCCGAAGCCGTCAATCGCGCGGCAGCTCGCCGCCCAGCTCTTCCATTTCTTTGCCGTGATGTTGTGGATCGCGGGCGCCCTGGCCGTCGTGGCGGACATGGCGGCGCTCGGCGTGGCGATCTTCGTCGTGATCCTGGTCAACGCCGCCTTCGCCTTCGCGCAGGAGCGCCGGGCGGACCGGGCAGCCGAGCGCCTGCGCCAGCTCCTGCCCCAGCAGGTCACGCTGCGGCGCGACGGCGAGATCATCGAGGTGGATGCCGCCGGCGTGGTGCGCGGCGACCTGCTGATCCTCGCCGCCGGCGACCGCGTCCCCGCCGACGCCGAGCTCCTCGCCTCCGCCGGCCTGCGCGTCGACCGCTCGATGCTGACGGGCGAGAGCGTGGCAGCGGCGGTCGCGACCGGCGAGCCGATCCACGCCGGGACCTTCGTCGTCGACGGCGAGGGCGAGGCGGTGGTGACCGCCACCGGCTCCGGGACGCGCCTGGCGGCGATCTCGCGCCTGACGGTGGCGACCCACAAGCCGGAAAGTCCGCTGACCGGCGAGCTGCGCCGCGTGGTCCACACGATCGCCCTGGTCGCCGTCGGCGTCGGGGTCGCCTTCCTCGGCCTCTCGACCTTGCTCGGGATGGGCTTCGCCAAGGCGCTGGTCTTCGCTATCGGCGTGATCGTCGCGCTGGTCCCCGAGGGCCTCTTGCCCACCGTCACCCTGTCGCTCTCGCTCGGCGCCCAGCGCATGGCGCGGCAAAACGCGCTGGTGCGCAGGCTCGACGCGGTGGAGACGCTGGGCTCGACCACCTTCATCTGCACCGACAAGACCGGCACCTTGACGCGCAACGAGATGGCGGTCGTCGAGGCCTGGACGCCGGCCGGCACATTGGCGATCACCGGCCATGGCTACGAACCGACCGCCGAGCTGCGCTACGGACCCGGCGCCGATCCCGAGGCCTTCCGGCGCCTCGCCCGCGCCGGGGCGCGCTGCTCGACCGGGCGCGCGATCCCGGATGGCGAAGGCTGGCGCGCGCGCGGCGATCCGATGGAGGCGGCGCTGGACGCCTTCGCGCGCCGGGTGGGCTTCGACATCGACGCGGACCGGGCGGCGGTCCCGGACCGCTGGCGCCTGCCCTTCGACTCGGTGCGCAAGCAGATGACCGTCGCGCTGGAGGACGGTACGCTGGTGCTGAAAGGCGCCGTCGAAGCCGTCCTCGCCATCTGCGCCGATCCCGGCGACGCCGCCGCCGTCGCGCAAGCCTATGCGGACCATGGCCTGCGGGTCCTGGCGATCGCCGTGCGATCCCGGCCACACGGCGAAGGCAGTGACCCGACTGGTGAAGCCCATGACCCGGCGGATGCAGACGGAAATCCGCCCACCGAGCCGCGCGACGGCTTCGAGCTGCTCGGCCTCGCCGCCTTCGCCGACCCGCCGCGCACCGAGGCGCGAGCCGCGATCGATGCCTGCCGGCACGCCGGCATCCGCGTGGCGATGCTGACCGGCGACCATCCCGCGACCGCGCTGGCCATCGCGCGCGAGGTCGGCTTGGCCGGGGCCGACAGCGCGGCGATCGTCGGGGCGGACCTGCCGGCGGACGAGGCGGCGCTCGGGGCGCTGGTCGATTTCGACGGCGTGGTGCTGGCGCGGATCACGCCCGAGGACAAGCTGCGCATCGCGCGCGCCCTGCGCGCCCGCGGCCACGTGCTGGCGATGACCGGCGACGGCGTCAACGACGGTCCGGCGCTCCACGAGGCCGACATCGGGGTCGCCATGGGCCGCTCGGGCACCGACGTCGCGCGCGAGGCGGCCGACCTGGTGCTGATGGACGACAACTTCGCCACCATCGTCGCCGCCATCGAGCACGGCCGGGCGACCTTCTTCAACATCCGTCGCTTCCTCACCTACCACCTCACCGACAACGTCGCCGAGCTGACGCCCTACCTTTTCTGGGCTCTGTCCGGCGGCAGCTTCCCGCTCGCCCTGTCGGTGCTGCAGATCCTGGCGATCGACATCGGCACGGACACTGCCACCGCCTCCGCCCTGGGCGCGGAAGCCCCGCGCTCGCAGGTGCTCGACCGCCCACCCGTTTCCGGCCGCTTGCTCGACCGCACCGCCGCCCTGCGCGCTTTCGGCATCCTCGGGCCGACCGAGGCGCTGTTCGAGATGGCGATCTTCACCGCCGTGCTCGTCGCCGGCGGCTGGTGGCTCGGCGGCCCCGCTCCCGGCGCCACCTCGCTGGCGGCGGCCTCGGGCGCGGCCTTCATGACGGTCGTCGTCGCCCAACACGCCAACGCCTGGGCCTGCCGCAGCGTCAACCGCCCGCCTTGGCGGCTCGGCTGGACCTCGAACCGCCTGTTGCTGGCCACCGCCTCGGCTGAGATGGCCTTCGCATTCGCGGTGCTGCTGATCCCGCCGATCGCCGCCCTGCTCGGGCAAAGCGTGCCGCCGGCCTGGTCCTGGCCGCTGATCCTGGCCTCCGCGCCCGCGGTGATCGCGGTCGACGCGCTGTGGAAGGCGCTCAGGCGAGGCCGGCCTCCCGGCGATTGATCCGCTGGCGCCATGGAGTCGATGTTGAAGGCGTCAGTATCGGACTTGCGACCAGGTATCCAGATGAAGTGTAACTCCGCATCGGATGTTGTGTCTTTATCGTCGAACCGCCGACGCGCCGGGCGGTAGTTCCAGAGCCCTTGCCCGACATCGAAGGAGCGAGCGATGCGCCCTCACCTTGTTGTTGCCGCCATACTGCTGGCCGCCGCCGCGGGAGGCATGGCCCTAGCGGTTGTGATGCGGCTGGGCCTCCCCGCCGCCGCCGCGCCCCTCGCCCAGAGCACCGAGCCCAGCCCCTGCATCCTGAGCGCCGACGCTTCGGCCCAGCCCCGGGTCATGCTCCTGGGCGAGACCACGGCCATCACGCTCGGCGTCGACTACACCTGTCCGTACGAGCCGGTGCCGCTGCACGTCGTCTTCGTGCTGGACGGCTCAGGCTCGATGACCGGCGAGCCGAGCAGGCGCAACAAGGCGACGGCCCGCGAAGCGATCGATCGGCTGGCGCAGCAGTCCACCACGCCGGTTCAATTCGGCGTCATCGAGTTCAACGGCAGCGCGCGCACGCTGTGCAGACTCACGCCATCGCCCGACCAGGCCAAGAGCTGCGTCGCACGGGTCGCCGCCGTCGGGCCGAGTTGTGTAGACTGCGGCATCCGCGAGGGTCTCGCGGTGCTCGCCGCCGGGCGCGCGGGCGCCGGGCTGTTGAACGAGGTCATGGTGATCATGTCCGACGGCTCGAACAATGCCGGCTGCCCGCCGGTCCTCACCGCCGCCCGCCAGGCCAAGGCGCAGGGCGTCGTGGTCGTCACGGCTTGCTCGAGCGACGCCTGCGGCACCCAGTGCCTCATGGAGGCCGCCTCCAGCGCGCGCTACTTCGTCAAGGCGGACGAGCACCCGGCCTTGCTGGATACGTTGGATCGCATCGCCGGTGCCGTAAGCATCCACGATTGGGTGCGCCCGCGCCGTTGGATCATCACCGACACCCTCCCCGCCAACATGGCGCTCGTCCCGGGCAGCGTGATTCCGCCCGCCGACATCAGCCCGGCGGGCGACCAACTCGTCTGGACCACCGGCTCTCCGGCGCCGATCACCGTCACCTATCGCCTGCGGCCGACCGCCCTGGGCACGCACCCGACCAGCTTGGGCGCGCGCGTGACGATGTGGGACAGCCTGGATCGTGCCGTGACGGCGGCGTTCCCGGTGCCGATGGTCTCCGTGCTGGAGCCGTTCCGGCCGATGCCGACCGCCACGCCCAGGCCGGCCACGACGACGCCCCTGCCGCCGCGATGGGCGGTGTTCGTGCCGAAGGCGGAGCGGGGGGTGGCGCCGTAGCGGGGTTACCACACAACGGATTGCCAAGCGGATACGCGGATTGAGCGGATTGGACAGATTGGGCGGGGTGGGGTCGTGGCTCGGATCTAAATGAACATCTGTTTGCCGCGCCCCGTCGGCAAGGCCGGGTTGACTGTTATGTGGGTCCGTCGTATACTGCGGTCGAGTTCGAGATTGCTCTGAAGCGAGGCCCGTCCGTTCGGTTTAGGCTGATCGAGAGGGTCGGGGTAAATCGGCGCGTGGAGAGAACCCACGCTGACCCCTCGGTCAGCATAGCGCGGAGAGACCCGGGCTATGCCACGGGGGGTCAACATACTAATGAGTTAGGATCTCGGGCTCAGCGGGCAGTGACCAAGTGTAAGAGCTCCATATGAACGTACAAGACCAAATCAAGAACCACATCGCAGCTCAGCCAGAGCCAAAACGAAGTGACATGCAAGAGCTTCACGACATCATTCTGGGAATCATGCCGGACTGTAAACTGTGGTTTCTTAATGGGCAAGACGAAAGCGGACGGACGGTTTCTAATCCGAATATAGGTTATGGAGTGCGGACCATAACATATGCCGATGGAAGAACTAGAGAGTTCTATCAGATCGGAATTAGTGCAAACACAACAGGAATCTCCGTCTACATTATGGGAATTAAAGAGAAGAAGTACTTAGCCGAGACTTATGGGAAAAAGCTCGGCAAGGCAAGCGTGACAGGGTATTGCATCAAGTTCAGGACGCTAGAAAACGTAGACGTTGATACCCTTGTAGATGCAATGCGATACGGGGTTGAGCAGACACGCGCCTAACCACTGGTTGCAGCGCACGGTCTGCTGCGCGGCCCGCCGCTGAACCGAATCGTTCGACGGACAAATCAGTTGAGTCAATTTTCGTGACGGGGTGAGCTGACCTGTGACTCGTTACGACACAATTGGAAATGGCTATTCCCAGACCCGGCGCGAGGATCCTCGCTTCCGTGCGCAGATCCACGCGGCGTTAGCCAATGCTCGGACGGTCGTCAACGTCGGGGCCGGTACCGGTGCGTACGAACCACCGGATCGACATGTGATCGCAATTGAACCCAGCGACGTGATGGCGGCGCAGCGCTCGCGCGATCTCGCGCCCGCAATCCGTGCGTCCGCAGGCAGCATTCCCCTTCGTGATCGCTCCGTAGACGCGGCAATGGCAGTACTTAGCGTTCACCATTGGGATGAGGAGCGTGAGAAAGGCATCCGGGAGCTTCGGCGCGTGGCGCGAGGAGCTGTTGTAATCCTGACCTATGATGCGACCGTCAGTGGTGCGATGTGGCTGATGGCCGATTACCTGCCGGAAGTAGCCACGTTGGACCTTCAGATCTTCCCGCACCCGGAACAGCTAGCGGAATGGCTCGGCGGTGATGTGCGAATCGATAAGGTACCGATTCCATGCGACACACCTGATTGGATGCTCGGTTCGTTCTGGGCTCACCCGGAGCGTGTGCTCGACGCGAACGCGCGAGCGGCGACATCTGGTTTCGCGCGCTTGCCAACCAACGTTGTCGATCGCGTTGTTTCCAAGGTATCTCGCGACTTGGCCAGCGGCCTGTGGGACGATCGCTATGGGCACTTGAGGAGCCTTGACGCGCTCGATGTTGGCCTTCGGCTCGTTGTCGCAACGTCAAGGTGATCCGGAGGGCCACGGTCATTAGTTCGGCCACCAGCCAGGCGGTTGGAAACCGCGGCTAAGG
>CAZCJG010000146.1:0-10973 GCA_964498575.1 uncultured Anaerolineales bacterium
CCCCCACCCCCCGGCCCCCTCCCCCAGCCGTTTTGGGGGAGGGGGCCGGGGGGTGGGGGCCGGCGCCCGCAACAACCCTGATCAGACTGAATGAATGGCGACAGCAAGCGCCAGCTCTGGGACTGGAAGCGCGCCATCGTCGAGCGCCTGGCCGGGCTGCGCCTTACAATCCACGAACACGCCGCCCAGGTCGTGCCGGTCTCCGCAGGCATCCCCTGGCTGGGCTTCGTCGTCTTCCCGACGCACCGCCGCGTCAAGACGCGTAACGTCGTCAACTTCACCCGGCGCCTCGCCACCCGCCTGGACGAGTATCGCGCCGGCCGCATCTCCTTCGCCGAATTCGACGCCAGCGTGCAGGGTTGGATCAACCACGTCCGCTACGCCGATACCTGGGGATTGCGCGAGCACGTGCTCAACGTGCCGATCCCCAGCCCGGCGCCGCCCTGGCGCGAGCCGGCGCCGCCGCGTTATCGCGCGGTGTTGGTGGACGGGGACAACGACGCCGGACCCTCGACCTGAAACCTCACCACCAGATTTTAATCGCCCAATGGCAACGTCAACGGCGGGTCGCTACGCGCCCCACCTATGCCGCTACGCGGCACCAGAGGCCAGTACTACTCAGAGATGAGGGACCCCACGACACACCGAAAACCGACGAAGAGCGAACGGGAGTTCGGATGATACTGGTAGCGGCACGCCGTGCGAGCATCGCCTAGGCTGCTGCCCCACGACCCCCCGCGCAACACACGCCGGCGATCGCCTTCCCGGTCGTTGTCAGCTTGCACGTGCACGTAGCGATCGGCCCACATCGTCGCGCACCACTCCCACACGTTGCCGCTCATGTCCAGAGGCGGCCCGTTATCTTGCTTCTCCCACGGGCTGCCCTCCGGCAACAGGAACATCCCGACCGCGGTTGTCCGCCCGATCGCGGTCTCATGAGCGTTGCATCGCGCGGGGTCGAAGGTGTTTCCCCACGGGTAGATCCGCCCATCGGTACCTCGCGCTGCCTTTTCCCATTCAGCCTCGGATGGTAGTCGGACCTCCAGGTCGGTCCCGAGCTTCCCCGCTTCCCGTAGGCACGCCGTGAGCCAGCGGCAATATGCGTCCGCCTCGTACCAGGAGACGCCAACGACCGGGTGGTTGTCGATGGCCCAACGCGAGTCTTGCCAATAGTCTGGCTCCGAACGCCTGTCCTTCTCCTGCCAACCGGCCTCGGTCCAGCAGGCCCGGTTGGTGTATCCATCGCCCTCGACGAAGGGCCGGAACTGGGCCAAGGTAATGGGAAAGCGTGCGATGTTGAAGGCGGGAAGGTCGATGGACTTGCGCGGCGTCTCGTCGTCCCATGCCTGCGGATCTTGGTCGGGTTCCCATCCCTTGTCGCTGCCCATGATGAACGTACCGGCCGGGATCGGCACCCACAGGATGTCCGGCAACCCCTCCGCCGTCAGGCCAACCCCCCGTCGATCGTCGCCCAACCGTGCCAGCAGGCGCCGCGGCCGCCGCTTCCAACGTGGTCACGCGGCGGTAGTAGCCGGCTTCGCGGTCCGAGATCCCCGGCGGCGGGCGATCGCCCGCTCGCGCCGTTTCGCTTTCCGCCTCCACGCGCGCCGCGAGGGTCCGCAGATAGTCCGCATCGCCCTGCAGCCCCTGCACGCGAGAACGATCGGTCATGTCGTCGGGTGGGATCTTCAGCTCCTCCGGCTGTTCCACCCGAGCACGTCGAGCAAGCTCACCCTGCTGGGCATCGACCGTCACGGTCGCCGTCACATCCGGCGGCGTGTAGACGGCCGTCAGCGGCACGTGCTTGTCGCTGGCCCCGCGCCGGCTGATTGCCAGGAGCGGCACGTTGATCAGTCGCTCCCACACCGACGCCAGGTAGTCGTCGAACTGCCGGCGAACCTCGGCCTGGGCGGAAGGATCGACCGCCGCCTGCACGTAGATGGTGATGTTGTTATCGCCAATGACCTGCTGGGCGCCCGGGCTGCCGGTGATCGACGCCTCGATCTCGGCGAGCTGGCGCTCGACATCCGCCTTCTGCTCGGCCACCGGCACGCCCTGCCGTACCAGCTCGGCCAGCGTGGCGATCTGCTCGCGGAGCTGCCGCGCCTCGGCTTCGATGTCCGCCCGTCCCAGCGTCATGCCCTCACCTCATGCTGAACGTATCGATCCGCGCACGATTCACGGACTCCCGCCGCCCACCCCCACCCCCGCCGCCGTCCCGCACCGCCGTCCTGTGCCCTCTACCGAGCATCCGGGCGCGCCCCTGTGCCGATGTCACCGACGGATGTGTCACCCCTGCTCGAAAGGTTGACGTTGCCGCTTTGGGACTGCGTGTTGCCGGAGCCGACCGCCTGCTGGGCGCCTGGCGAGCCCGTGATCGTCGCGGTCACGGGGCCGGCGACAGGGACGGTGGACGCTACCGACGCGCCGGCATCGGCCGGTGTCGGCGCCGGTGCCGGCGGTTGGTCCTCCCCCGAAAGTCTGAACTCGGCGCCGGGCACCTTGGCTTCGACGTTGACCTTGCGCTGGCGCGCCAGCACGACGATCACGGCCAGCACGACGATCGCCAGCAGGACGGCAAGCAGGCTGTTGAAATCCATGGCATCCTCCACGTTGTCGAAATCTCAAGGCGGACGGATCAGCTCTCAAGGCGGGCGGATCAAGCCGCCCTCGACCTCCGCCGTCAGGTCGAGCCCGCCCGTGATCTCGCGGCCCGCCGCGTCGCGCACGCCCGCGCCCGCCAGCGCGATGCGCCCCGCGCCCACCGCGCGGATGGTCTCCAGCATCAGCGGCAGCTCGCGCGCCAGACCGGCGGCGCGCAGCGCGTGGAACAGCGGGTGGGTCGACTCGCGGCGCAGGGCACGCTGGGCCGCGACGAGTGCCGCGCGCTCGGCGGGATCGGCCGGCAGCATGGACCAGAGCGGGTCCAGCGCCGGCCCGCGCAAGCTGTAGCGGCAGAGGCTGACCACCGGGCCCTCGTCGACCTCGGGCGTGACGCGGTGCAGCATCACGCCGGACTGCGTCGCCCCGGCCGCGACAAGGTCCCAGATCACGTCGAACCACATCTTGCCCAGCGGCCCCGACGGCAGCGCCGGGTGCAGGTTGACCCCGCGCCGCTCCGCGCACTGGCGCCGACCCCAGATCCACATGTCGCCCAACAGCAGGTCGAGGTCCGTGGCGGGCAGCCGTTCGCGACAACTGGCGTATAAGGCGTCGCGCCAGGCCCACAGCGGTTCCTCGTCGCCGGACGCCGCCGCCGCGCGCGCCGCCTTGCGCGCTTCCGACCCGAAGCGCAGCGCCGAGGCGCGGATGATCGGGGCGCCCAGCTCCGGCGCGATGGCCTCCACCGCCGCGTCGGTATCCGCGAACTCGCCGGCCTCGCGGTTGACGAAGACGAAGGCCAGCGAAACGCCGGGGATCTCGCCATCCCGCAGCTTGCGCGCGATCTCCGCCACCAGCAGGCGCGAGCCGGCGCCGGTGAGCGTGGAAAACAGGCCCAGGCGGGCCGGGCTATCAGCAGGGGGCGAGGTGAGCGTTGGCGCGGCGGTCATCGGCGGAAGGCTTGGGCGGAATCATAGTCCGGGGACGTCGCGAGATCAACCCGGTGGAATCGACGCCTGTGGCACACCATCGGAGAAATCCTTGTGTAATGTGTCAGATAGAAAAGGGTCGACGTCGGGCCTGACGGATCAGGCTGTCGGATCGAGAAGGGTCAAGGTCGAGCCTCGCGCTCGGGATACCAGTTCCACACCGGCGCCCTGCCGCTGAGCTCCGGCAGGTAGGCGCCGTCGACCTTGTCTGGGTGGACGTACTTGACGATGAAGTCGACCCCCCAGCGTCGCTCGCCGCCGCGGCCGGGGTCGACCAGGGCGTTGCGCTCGATGCGCCAGACCGCGCCCTCCACCGGGTCCAGCGCGCCGTGGTGCCCGAACTCGCCGAGGAGCGCCAGCGCGCCGGCGATGCTCAGCGGTCCACCCCGGTGCAGAAGCTTGGGCAGGGTCAGGCCGCCCGGCGCCAGGCGCGCGACCAGTGCGTCGTAGGGCAGGCGGGTGGTGCCGACCATCAGGTCGAACACGACGAAAGGCTCGTGCGCCAGCGCGTAGCGCGTGCCATGCGCCTGCATCAACCACTCGCCCACCAGGCGCTCGCCGTCGCGCAGCACGTCGAGGAAGCGCGGGATCTGGCTTACCACCCAGGCGCCGAAATGGTGGTGCTGCTCGTAGGGCGAGCTCCAGGCCTCGTAACCGGCGCGCGACAGGGCGAAAATCCGCCCGTCCAGCCGCGCGATGCCGCAGTTGGACCCGTCGAGCTTCTCCTGGACGAGCACCTGGTCGTGCCGGTCGCGCACGCGCTCGGTCGCGATGCGCGCCTGGCCCGGATCGCAGGTGTGGTCGGCCGGCCCCATCCGGCTGCCCGGCAGATGGGGGATGTGGCCGTAGTTCTTGATGCCCAGCGGCTTCCGCGGAATGCTCATGGCACAATTCTACGGAAGCCGATCGGTAAGCGCTCGATTCGCAGCCTTCACGCCACCCTCATTTTACCGTGCTAGACTCTGCGGCAACCCCGAACCCGACGGCTCGACCCAACACCGGCAGCTCAACCCAACAGGATCTCGACCCAAAGAGGAGTGCCCACGATGACGATCGACCCGCAGCCAAGCCATCGCCCAAGGCGCTTCCGCACAGCAGTCCCGCTCCTCGCCGCCGCGCTCGCGACCGCCGTGCTTGCCGGCTGCGGCGGGGACGGCCCCACCTGGCTCAGCCGGGCGACCGCCACCCCTACCGCCACCGCCACGCCGCTCCCCACTGCCACGCCGACGGTCACCCCCACCCCGACCCCGACACCGCACCCGCTGGCCATCGCCGGCATGCGCACGCAGCGCTACCCCGGTGGGGACCTGACGATCGAGCAAACCCTGCCGCCGGGCGCGAACTATCAGCGCTATGTCGTCAGCTATCCGTCCGAAGGATTGAAGATCAACGCGCTCCTGACGATCCCGAACGGCGAGAAGCCGCCCCCCGGCTGGCCGGTCGTCGTGTTCAACCACGGCTACATCCCGCCGGCGCAGTACCGGACCACCGAGCGCTATGTCGCCTACGTCGATGCTTTCGCCCGGAACGGCTACATCGTGCTCAAGTCCGACTACCGCGGCCACGGCAGCTCCGAGGGCAATCCCGGCGGCGGCTACGGCTCGCCCGGCTACACCATCGACGTCCTCAACGGCCTGGCCTCGGTCCGCCACCACCCCGACGCCGATCCCGACCGCGTGGGGATGTGGGGCCATTCGATGGGCGGGCACATCACCCTGCGCTCTATGGTCGTCACCGACACGATTCGCGCCGGCGTGATCTGGGCCGGCGTGGTCGCCTCCTACCCGGACCTCTTCAGCCGCTGGCGCCGCCCGCCGGCCGGCACCACGCCCACTCCGCCGGCCGCGGGCGGGCGCGGCTGGCGCGGGGACCTGTTCAACCGCTACGGCTCGCCCGACAACAACCCCGCGTTCTGGGACAGCATCTCGTCCAACGCCTTCCTCGCCGACCTCTCCGGCCCGGTCCAACTGCACCACGGGACCGCCGACCACAGCGTCCCCCTCGAGTTCTCGCAGCTCCTCGACGAGCAAATCAAGGCCGCCGGCGGGGAGGTCGAGCTGTACGTCTACGACGGCGACGACCACAACCTCTCCAAGAACCTCTCCACCGCCCTGGCCCGGTCCCTCGCCTTCTTCGACGCCCATGTCAAAAATGCCGCGGGGACCGGGGACGCGCCGTGACCACCGGCTGAAGTGCGGAGCGCGCAAAGGGCGGCCCGCGTTTGGCGGGCCGCCCTTTGCATGAGGAGGGAGTGACAAGATTGTTGTTGGGATGGGCGGCGGAGACAGGTTCAGCATGGATCTGGACCGCCGGTGAGAGTCGCCGGCGAGGATCGTCGCTAGCGGCTGGCCAGCTCGCGCTCCGCCGCGGCGACCAGGGCCGCGCCGCCGGCCGCGGACCAGGTGTCGAAGGTCGACGACGACCCCTCGTGGCGCTCGCGCCACATGCCACCGACCCACTGCCGGTAGCGCGCGCTCTCGCTGGGCAGCGCGCCGCCCCCGAGCAGGCGCTGCACGCTGCCCGGGCCGCCGTTGTAGGCCGCGGCCGCCAGCTCGACCGACTGCTGCCAGTCGGGATCGTCGCGCGTGCCGAAGGCCTTGAGCTGCTGGCTGATGTAGTAGGCGCCGAAGTCGATGTTGGTCGCCGGCTCCCAAAGCTCGTCCGGCGTATAGCCGGCGATGCCGCGCTCCTGGGCGATGCCGGCGCCCGTACCAGGCATCACCTGCATCAGGCCGACCGCCCCGCTCGGGCTCTGGGCGCGCGGGTTGCCGCCGGACTCGGCCAGCATGACCAGCGCGATCAGCGCCGGATCGACCCCGTGCACCGCGGCGGCCGCCACGATCTGCGGCCGCCAGGCGCCGATCGTCGCCGGCAGCCAGGCGATGTCGAAGTCGCCCGGCACCCCCGCCCCCATCGGCCCGGCGGCCGGACCGCCGGAGGACAGCGCGGCGTCGCCCGTGCCGCCCGCGGCGTGCTGCTCCGCGTCCCCGGCATAACTGATCGCCGAGGCCGGCTGGCGCAGCGCCTCGATCGGCACGCCGCGCAGCGGGAGCCGCAAGGGCGTGCCCGCGCTCAGCGTGACGCTGTCCGCGGCCAGGAAGCCGAAGGGGCCGGCATTGGGACCGCTCGAAGGCGCGCCGCTGCCGGACTGGCCGAGCTGCACCCAGTACACGTCGCGCGTCCGCAGGCCGGCGGGAACGCTGACCACGCCGCCGACGGTCACCGGGGCGCCCTTCGGGACCACCGCCAGCAGCTCGCCACCGGCGGGGATGCTGAGGAGCTCGGCCTCTCGCGTCACCGTGCCCAGACCCTGGGCCGCGAAGCTGAGCGAGGGCTGCTCGGGTGCCGGCGCCGCCAGCGCCGCTTGCGGCGCCCAGCGGCTGGGCGCGGACCAGCCGGTCAGCCAGCGCACCGCCTGGCCGACGACGATCAGCCCAGCTCCGAGGAGGAGGATCTGCTTCCAGCGATCGCCGATCCCGCCGGCAGCGGGTGCGTACGTCGTCTGTGTGGGGTCGAACGACCCCGTATTCACTGTCATGGCATTGGCCTCCTGACATCACCACGGAAGCGACGCTGGCTTCCGGCTGCATCCTTGGCTCTCCAAAGTCCATCGCCGATGAGATGGTTCTGAAGGTCGAGTCCGAAGCGGAACATCCGTTCTGTCTCGGTAGCTAAAGAACACGTGCTCTGTTGTGGGCACCAGAACACGTGTTCTGGTTTAGTATATCAGAACACCTGTTCGATGTCAAGTGGGAATTTCGTGCAAGCCGGGCGGCGAAGCTTGCGGGTCGAATGTCGCCCGGCTGGTGGGGCGCTACGATCCGGCGCGGTTCTGCGCGTCCGGACCGGCGCGCCCGATCCGCCATGGTGCTGCCGGCTTGCACAATGCCGGCGGCTCCTGTACAACGTCGGCGTTACCGTCAGATCCCGGAGCCCCCTCATGTCCGCTTCTCACAGCTTCGCCGTCGTTCGGACCATCGTCGGTCGCAACCTGGTCGCCTTCGTGCGCGGCCAGCTCCTCAGCGGCCTGACGATCGGCGTCCTGGCGACGATCGCCTTCGGCGTGCTGGGCATCCGCTGGTGGTACGTGCTCGGGCCGCTGGTCGGCGCGCTCGGGATGATCCCGATCTACGGCACCGTGGTCGGCGCGCTCCTGGCGCTGGTCGCGGCCGCGCTGCAGGGCGACCCGCGGCTGGTGCTGTGGACCCTGCTGGCGCTCGTCGCGATCCAGGGAGTCGACAACTTCGTCGTCGGGCCGCACGTCCACGGCCGTGGCTTCGGCTTCCGGCCGCTGGCCTCGCTCGCCATCGTGCTCGTGGGCGGCATCCTGCTCGTGCCCGTGCTCGGCCCGCTGGCGCCGCTCTTCGCCCTGCCGATCGTGGCGATGCTGCGCGACGCGCTGCGCTACGCGAACCTGCGGCGCGGCCCCGCGGCGCTACCGCCGGCGGAGGCGCTGGCGGCGCTACGGGGGGAGCCGGCGTCCGCGGACTGAGCGGTTGAGGCAGGGAACCCCCCGGGAGGTGCGGCGGTTCGCCCCTGCCATCATGTCGAACCGGCCCCCGATCGCGCCAGCCAGCCCTCCAACCGCACCCGGTGCCGCTCTTCGAGCTTGGTGAGCTGGCGCTTGAAGTGCAGGAGATCGCGCGCCTCCTCGAAGCTCAGCCCGCGCTCGCGCATCAAGTAGGCCGACAGCAGGGTCGCCGAGCGGCCGCGGCCCTTGGCGCAGTGTACGAGGACCGCCCGGCCGTCGGCGACCTGGGCCGCGATCCAGTCGACCGCGGCGGTGATCACGTCGTCCTCCGGCACGCGCACGTCCGGCACGTGGTAGCGCACGTGGGTGATGTCGTGCCGGTCGTAGAAGTCCACGTCGTCCGCCCGCTCGGCGCGGATGTTGACCACCGCCCGGATGCCATGATCCACCAGGAACGCGTAGTCCTCCGCATTGGACGGTGCTCCCCCGAGCCAGAGCTCCTCGGCGATGTCGCCGTGCGGCGTGATCTGGTCGAACCAGTTGTGCCCGCTGAGCTTCTCGTAGACGAAGCGGATCGCCGGGAAAAGCTTGTCGAAGGCCCAGTGGAAGGGCGAGAGCTTGTGGGTGGACATGTCGATGTTGGTTCCGCGTTACTGCTCAGCCAAGCGGCCGGCTGACTGCTGCTACTGCCGGTTGACCGCGCGCGGCAGGAAGATCGCGATCCGCGGGATGCCGATCGCCACGGTCTGATGCCCGCTGGGCGCGGTGTGGACGACTTCGATGCGCTCCGCCGAGGCAAGCTGGAAGCCCTGGGCGAAGCCGCCGGGGTTGGTCGTATCCAGCGTGAAAGCGCCTTCCTCGTCGGTCAGCACCGTGATCGAGCGCGGCGCCGCCTCGCCGCGGATGGTGGCGCGCACCGTCGCGAAGCGCCCGAAGAAGCCCTGGCCCGGCGGGACGCGGCCGGTGACGGTGTTGCCGGCGGTGTCCAATCGCACCGCCACGTCCGCCACGGTCATCTCGGCGGCCTCGGGGTTCGGGCCGGACGGGTCGACCACCGCTGACAGGATTTGCCCGGCCGCGATCACCGGCGCCGCGCCGGCCAGGGTCGCTTCGGCCTTGCCGCCGGTGTCGGTCTGCGCGTTCGCCTGGGCGACAGCGGCCCCGCCGGCGGGCGCGAGCGCGAGCCGGGCGGCGGCGAGCGGCATTGCGGCGAGGTCTACCCGCGGCGTGCCGACATAGGCGACCAGGCGCGGGCGGACGGCGAGCGCGTAGAAGCGGTGGCCGTCCGCGTTGAGATGGCTGACCTCGGCGGTGGTCCCCGCCAGCCCGTCGATGGCCGTAGGCAAGGTGCGCGAGAAGGCGCCGGTGGCGTCGGTCTGCACGCCGACGGTGTACGGCCTGCCGTTCGAGCCGACGAAGCGCGCGGTCAGCGCCATCGAGATCGGCCCCGTGCCGCGCAGCGCGAAGGAGGTCCCGGCGGTCACGAAGCGCGCGGCCAGCGGACCGACCGGGACGGCGAGCCGGCGCCCCTCGAACTCGATCTCGACCGACTGCCCGTCCTGGATCGGGGCCGGGCGGTTCAGCACCGGGTCGCTGACGCGCAGGTCGAAGGCCTGGTCGTCGCCGGCGCGCCCGCTGCCGCTGGCGACCGTCCGCCCCGCTGCTTTGACCGCCGCGTGCACCTGCGACCGCGGCAGGGCGAAGCCCGACACCGCGTTGCCGCCGACCTGGATGTCGAGGTACGGCAGCACGCGGTCGATGCGCACGCGGTCGCCGTTGGGATAGGTGTAGGTGATCTGCAGCCGGCTGCCCGCGCGCAGGTCCTGGTCCGGCGCGAAGACCAGCTCGTAGTAGCCGCTGCCGGGCACCTCCATGGACCGGGTGACCGCGCCGTTGCCCTGGCCGGCCGGCGGCTGGGCGCGCACCGTCACCGTCCCGCCGGGCGTGGTCTCGCCGAACACCTTGTCGGCCGCGATGTCCCATTCGATGCCCAGCGGCGGCACCACCACGTCGCGCGCCGTGTCCCCGAAGCCGACCCGCACGCGGTCCCGCGCCTGCGGATAGTAGGGCTGGCCCGCGGCATCCGCCAGGGGCACGTTGAAGCCGCCGAAGAAGCTGGCGGTCGCGCTGGCGCTCGCGCGCGCGGCGCCGGCGGCGTTGGTCACGTCGATCCGCACCTCCGCCCCGCCGGCGACCGTGCCGTCGACCCGCCCGGCCTCGGGCCAGACCCGGATGGAGGCGGCGGCGGTGGCCAGGGTGATCCAGTGCCCGCCGGCGGTGGTCAGGCGCACCGAGACCGGGCTGCCGGGCGTGATGTCCGCCACGCCGGCGAACTCCGCCAGGTAGGCGCCGCTCGCGTCCGCCGTGACCTCACGTGCCTGCTGGCCGAAGATAGGCCCGGCGGTGACGGTCAGCGCGGCGCCCGGAGGTGCCTGGCCGCGGACGGTGTCGGCGGTGGGATCGACCTCCGCGGTCAGGCGCGGGATGTCCAGGTCGATCGACTCGCTCGCGCGGCGGTACTGAAGCTTCTGGGTGGGGACGACGTCGACCGGCGTGTTCGCGGCATCCACCAGGGTGGCCGCGAAGGTCCCCCCGCCGCCGAAGATCCCGCCGGGCGCGACCTCGGCCAGCGCCTGGGCCTTGGGGACGCCGAGTGCGTCGCGCAGGGTCAGCCGGACCGGATCGCCGGGCGAAGCGACGCCCTCAACGCCGGGCTCGCCCAGGCGCACCGACAGGCGGGTGACGCCCCAGGCGCGGGCGACCGAGACGTCCAGCCCCTGGCGGCGCTCGGTGCTGGTCACCTGGCCGGCGCTGCCCGGCGCGAGGTCGACCTCGCCGGCGAAGCTGACCGTGTAGCGCCCGTCCACACCGGCGGTGGCGGTCCGCGCCGGGGGATTCTGGCCGGCGCCCGC
>CAZCJG010000147.1:0-10964 GCA_964498575.1 uncultured Anaerolineales bacterium
CTCGGTATAGGTCGCGTCCGTCGCGAACTTGAAGGCCAGCGTGATCCCGGCGAGCAGCAGGATCAGCACCCACCACGGCAGGCGCGGCAGCCCCCCCAGCGCGGGAATCGCGCCGGGCGCCGGGCGGGGCGCGGGCGGCCCTCCACCAGACCGCGCCGGCCGCTCCCCGCCCGCCGATCGGTCGTCGCCGCTCGCCGGACCCAGCAGGCTCATCCGGACAAGCACGTCTCCGGTCTCATCGAAAGGCCGAGGTCGCCGGCGTCAGGGCGTGGTGGCGGTCGCCGCGGGGATGGCCTCGGACGTCGGCTCCCCCGCGTCGGCATCAGCGTCAGCGCCCGACATGTCGGGAGCGACGAAGGACGGGCCGAACCACGTCTCCGCGAGCTGGTCGAGCGTCCCATCCTCGCGCATCGCGGCGATGGCGGCGTTGAAGGGCACGACCAGCTCGGAGCCCTTGGGGAAGATGAAGCCGAGCTGCTGGCCGACCAGCACCTCGTCGAGCAGCCGCACCTGATCGGCGTTCTTGCCGACATAGCCCTGGCCGGCGGTGTCGTCGATGATCACGGCGTCGATGTCGCCGGCGATCAGCGCCTGCACCGCGTCGCCGAAGGTGTCGAAGGCCACGACGCGCTCCTCGCCGACGCGCTTGACGGCCTCCTCGTAGTTGGTCGTGCCCTTCTGCGTGCCGACCTTGAGGTCAGGATTGGCCGACAGATCGTCCGCGCCGGTGATGGTGTTGTTGTCCTTTTGAACCATGACGCGCTGGTCGACGCTCATGTAGCCGTCCGAGAAGTCGACCTGCTCGGCGCGCTCCGGCGTGATCGTGATGCCGTCGGCCGCCATGTCGAACTGGCCCGCGGCGACGGCGGCGATCATGTTGTCCCAGGCGATCTCCTGGAACACCGGCGTGCAGCTCAGGCGCCGGCAGATCTCGCGAACCGAGTCGTAGTCCCAGCCAACGGCTTCCTTGGTCGACGGATCGATGAAGTTGAAGGGGATGTAGGCGTTCTCGATGGCGACGGTCACCTCGCGGCCGGCGAGGTCGGGCAAACCGCCGGCCGACTCGGGCGCGTCCGCCGGCATGGTCTCGGCGGGTGCGGGCTCCGTTGTCACCTCTACGGCCGGGGTCGGCTCGCCCGGGCCGCAAGCCGCGAGGCCGAGCGTGACCGCCGCGAGCGACGTGGCGAGCAGGATGCGAAGGGGCGATGCGGTGCGAAGCAACATCTCGTGGTCTCTCCTCCCTGGGATGGCGCGCCCGCCCGGCGCCGAGGCGGCCGCCGGGCGGGTTGAAGGAACGCCATTGTACGGGAGGACGCGGCGGAGGTGAAATCACGCGCCCCGCTAATCTCCGAAATGTCTGCCCCGCCCCGGCCCCCACATCACCCCAGCGCGCGCCGCAGTCCGCGCGCCCAGGTCCTGAGAAAGGTGCGCAGGACGCGCAGGCCGTACAGAAACCGAGGGGGCAGTGTCGCGAATAGCCTTGCGGAGGCGGACCCGAAGGCCAGGCGAAGCCGTAGCAGCGCCCGCGGCAACCGCGGCGACCGCTTCGCCACGCGAGTCGAGCGCTCGGCCGGGGGAGGCGGCTGCACGTCCGCCCCCTCGATCCGCTCCGCGTCGTGCTGGCGCTGCTTTTCCAGCCGCGCCGCCTGCTTGGCTTCCAGCAGCAGCCGCTCCTCGTCCGGCAGCGCCGCCACCAGCTTCACGTGGTCCCTGTCGCCGATGCTGAGATCAGACCGGAGTCGATCGAGCAAGCGCAGGTCGCGCGAGCGCACCGAGCCTTCCGCCACCACGAGCTGCACCGCCTCGCGGTAGGCGTCGAGCTGCGCCGCGCGCGCCACCTCCTGACCCTTGAAGAAGGCCAGCAGCGCCGCCGGGTCGCGCGGCGGCGGGCTTTCCAGCGGCCACAGCGGGACCAGGCGCCGCGCGCTGCGGGCCTGGGCGAAGCCCTCGCTGCTCTGCCGCCAGCGCCGGACCAGCGCCCAGGTGGCGACCACCGGGACGATGAACGCGACCACGTGGGCCGCCAGCGGCAGACCCCGGAGGATCGGCGGAACGGCCAGGACATAGTACAGGTTCAGGCTGATAAAGCCGACCAGCATCAACATGTGATGCCGACGCCGCTCGGTGTCGGGCAGCCAGCGCGCGAGCAGGCTCTCGATCAGGTCGAACAGGCTGTAGCTCGCGATGGCCAGGACCCCCAAGGTCAGGGCGGCCGCGGCGACCGCCGGCACTCGGGGGAGGAAGAAGAAGCCGGGACCCAAGACCAGGCTCCGCCCGGCCGCCATGCGCAGCGCGGAGCCGTCGAGATAGCGATCCCAGCGCCCATCCCGCAGCCAGAAGTAGGCGTAGAACGCCAGGACGACGCCCGGGTAGGCGTAGAAGGCCAGGCGCCGGCCGGGGCGCGTGACGTCCTTCCAGTAGGCGTTCGCCTGATCGATGTCGGGGCAGTTCTTCTTGCAGGCCGAACATGCCGCGCACTGCGAGCTGGGGGTCGCCCGGAGCTGCGGGTCGGTGAAGATGCGCTCGACGACCCCGACCGGGCACAGGAAGTTGCACCAGGTCTTGCCGCTGAAGACGAAGTTCGTCGCCGCCGCCAGCGCCGCCAGGCCGATCAGCACCAGGCCCAGCCAGCGGCCGTCGCCGTTGATCAGCACCAGCCGGCAGACCAGCATCAGCATCAGGAAGCCCAAGCTGACGGCGAAATACCACTCCTCCATCCACGCCGGTACGCGGCGGACCGGACGGCCTGCTTGCCGCGGCCGCAAGCGCAGGGCGCGGCGCGCGCGATCGCCCAGCGCCTGGAGCCTCAGCCCCAGCGATGCCAGCCACGCCAGCGGGCAGACCAGCCGCCAGGTGTGGAAGCCGGCGACGATGACGAAGAGCGGCAAGAGCGGCACCACCAGGGTCCACAGCACCCGCGGCCCCGATGACGATGTAAAACACAGAAGCACAATCCCGATGTAGACGCCAACCGTTGCCGCGCGCAGCAAGTACAGAGACGGCGGCACGACGCCGTCGGCCTTTCTCGGCGAGATCACCACTTGATTCCTCCGTGGGACTTCAAATCAGTAGGCTGGCGGTAGACCCGTGGATCACCTTGTTCAGGTGCGTGAGGCATGTCGGGCGCGACCGGCCGCCGCGACGTATCGCCGGGCGGCTGCGCCCGACATGCCTCTCCTGAACGCCACGATTACCTGTGGACCAACCTGTCAATGCGACCCAAGCGTCAAATCGATCCGCCCACCCTACTGGCGGAGGGTGGCGCCGATGGTGATGCCCTTGGCGTCCTGCACGAGGGAGATCGGGCTGCGCTGGCCGACGATGTCGGTGCAACCGAGGTTGTCCCACGACACGTTGAACCGCGTCACCAGGAACGTGAAGGCGCTGTTGCCGATGTCGGGGAACGGCGAAGGCCGGGCCGACAGGCGCGTCTGGTTGCGGAAGAGCCGCGCGGGCTGAACCGACCGCATGTTGCGGCAGTAATCGCGCTGCTGGCTGTTGGCATCCGACAGGCTCTTCACCGGCGGCTGGCCCACACCGACCCGATGCAGGTTCAGCTTGGTCAGGCTGGGCGTGCCGTCCTCGAGCAGCGCGAAGGGATCGAGCAAGGGCACGGTGGCGACCGGCGCTTGCTGCCACTTGGCGGCCAGGAGCTCGTTGAGCACGAGCGACGGCACCATCTCACCGGGGTTGTCCAGGCTGGGCGCATTCCACGGCGTGCAGGCCAGGGCGGAGTCCAAGAGCACCGAGGTCACACGGTTGTCGCTGGGGTTGACGATCACCTTGGCGCCGGTGCCCAGGCGGGCGCGGTTGGCGTCGGTGTTCTGCGCCAGGCGGCCGTCGCTGGTCAGAAGGTAGGTCGAGAGCACGTTGTCGCTCTGGTCCTGGTCGACGGTGAAGTAGTCGCGCACGGTCGGGCAGGGCAGGCCGTCGTTGGCGGTGCCGAGCGGCGGCACGATCAGCTTGCCGTCCGAGATCGCCTTGTTGGCGGCCTTGAAGAAGGCCTCGGCGTTGCAGTGGGAGAATTGCCCCATCGAGTCGCCCTTGAGCCCGCCCACGCATTTGCCGCTGTCCAGGCTGTCATCCGTGGCGCCCTGCTGCCGCAGGAAGTCAGCATTGGAGCCGTACCAGATGCCGACGACCGCGTTCCGCGGCAGCACGGGCGCGACGAGCGGGATCGCCGGCACGGTGCCCTTGTCGATGACCAGCGGATGGTAGATCGACACCTGGCCGGTCGCCGGATCGATGATCGCCGCTTCCGCGAAGCCGCGCTGGTCGACGGCGTACTGGTGGCAGGCGCCCGCTTCCGGATCGGTGGCGACCAGCTCGTAGGGTGTGGCCAGCCCCGCCGGCGACAGCGGGTTGTCGGGCACCACCAGCGTGCAGTCCAGGTTGACCTCGTCGTCGGCGACGGTCTCCAGGACCAGGCGTGGGGCGTTGTCGCCCTCGCGCGACGAGAAGTCGAAACTGTCGTTCGAGCTCGGCACCACCGCCAGCGTGAGCACGCTGTTGGGCGTGACCAGGCTGCTGACGTCGACGTCCACCCACTTGCCGGACTTGGTATTTCCGATCACGCTGGCCACCGGGCCGTCGATGGTCGGCTTGCTGTTCCAGGTGATGGTCGACTCGTTCCAGTTGCTGGACGAGACGAAGTGGATCTCGGCGCTGTCGTCCGAGCTGCCGACGACGAACAGGCGCAGGGTGGCGCGCGCGATGTTGCCCGCGTCGCCGACCCGGAAGCGCAGGAAGCCGTACAAGGCATCGCCGTCGCCGCCGTCCGTGTCGACGGTGACCTTGGGCTGCGCACCGAAGTTGCTGGTCGGCTTGGACGCGCGGACGTAGGCGTCCGCCTCGGCGAAGATCGGCGAGGTGCCGGCGCCATTGACCACCGGCGGCTTCGCCGCCGTCTCCAACACCAACTCCGGCTGTCGGTCGGAGCTCTCCCGCGAGAGCGCGCCGAAGGCATCGGTCGAGCGCGGTAGGAGGGCGAAGGACACCGCGCCGGACGCGCGCACGCCGGCGGTGACGTCGACCTCCACCCAGTCGCCCTGCTTGGTCGACCCGGCCGACCCGACCTTGGCGCCGTCGGCCGCCGGCTTGTTGTTCCAGGTCAGCGTCTTCTCGTCCCAGTTGACCGAGGACGAGGTGACGACGTCGAAGCTGTCGCGCGAATCGTTGTCGCAGTACAGGCGCAGGGTGGCCTTGGCGATCGCGCCCACGGCGCCGACCTCGAAGCGCAGATAGGTCTGCGTCGGCGGGTTGTCGCTGCCCGGGCTGGCCTTCATCGCCTTGAGCGATTTCGTGGCACCGAAGTTCCTGCCCGCATCCCCCCCCGCGCGCACATAGGCGTCGGCGACGGGCGACAGGACCACGGCGTTGGCCGCCAGCGCCGCGATCGGGTCCACCGCCGCGTCGGCGGCATATCCGTCGGTGGCATTCTCGCCAGCCATATCTCCATCTCCGCCACCGCCCGCTGGGATGTCTTCGGCGGCGTCCGGCGACGGCGGCTCGGCCCCTTGCGGCCCAACCGCGGCGCCGTCCGTCAGTTGCGGATGGTAGTACCGCAGCCGCTCGGCGCCGGCATACCCCTCGTCGCCGTGCGCGCTGTCGCCGCCCGCCGGGCTGTCGCCCGCGGCCGGGCCGCCGTCGTTCTGCCCGGCCGAGGCATCTTCTGCCGCGGAGTCGTTCAACGCGGCACCGGTGGCATCGTCCGACTCGCCCACCGGCAGGGTGGACGCATCCGGGCGACTGGAATCCGAAACGGCAGCAGTGCCGGACTGGGGGCTGGGAAAGGCTCCAAAGCCGAGGGACAAGGTGAACAGGGCTGCCAGCAACACGATGAGCCAGGCAGCAAGGTTAAGCTTGAGCATGTCTGAGCACTCCTTGGAACTAAGGGCTATGAGGGCAACGGGAGCCGCGCGCCGGGTGGAACTTGACCAAGTTGCGGCCACCCGGGCCGGCGGCGACACGAGCCGCTGCCATTGGAGCGCTGACATTGCTAAGGGGAGGGGGGCTATCACGACACGAAGGTGCGATGACTCTGAGACGCACGGCACGCACGCCAGATACCCCTCCATGCACGCCGTTGCACACGCGCGGGTTGGCCGTAGGGCTGGCGACGGCAGGCGGACGGTCGCGCGTCAACTTGGGCTGGTTGTCCACGGTCAAGCGTCGATTTGGGTCGGTCATCGCGTTGGCTATCACGCCGCGTCCCTGCTAACCTTGCCCCTGCCCGGCCCTGCTCACAACCCCTGCCCTCACTCCAGCATCCCGCGGCCATCTCGCCGCTCAACCCAACCCGCCGCGGATCAACCCAATCTGTCCAATCCGCTCAATCCGCGTATCCGCTTAGCAATCCGTTGTGTGGAGCCCCGCATGCCAAGAACCCTGATCTCTCTCACCCTGATCATCCCCACCCTCCTTCTCGCCTCGCCCGTCACCGCACAACTCCCGGCCCCACCCCAGCCGCTCGACGTCGTGCTCTACAGCGACACGCTGCTCTGGGAGGCAATCCCCGACACGCAGGTCCAGGCCGAGCTGGTCGGCGCCAGCGGCCCGCGCGCCACCGCCTCCGACGTCGCGGGACCGGACGGCCGCGTCCGGCTGTGGCTCTGGCCGGTGGGCGGCGCCTTCCCCGGCGACGTCGTGATCGAGCCCGGCGACAGCCTGCGCCTGGCGCGCTACGGCCAGTCGGCCATCACGGTCACCGTCCCCGACCTCGGCGCGGAGATCGATCCCGTCGCCGACCGCATCAGCGGCACGGCGCCGGCGGATGGCGCGGTCGAGCTCGAGCTGCATCACGGGTTGGATGCCGCGCAGACGCTGACGCGGACCCTGGTCGCCGATGCCGATGGTCGCTTCACGGCTGAGCTCGCCGGCGTGGCCGATCTGGCGCCCGGCGACTACGGGTGGGTACGCTATCGGTCGCCCGAAGGCCATCGCTTCACTGCCCCGTTCGCGGCGCTGGCGCTGGACGTCACGGTCGGCGCGGATCGCATCCGCGGGCGCGGCACGCCGGGTGCGCGGCTGGAGGCGGTGGTGGTCGATGCGGCCGGCACCGAGAAGGGGCGCGCGGCGCTCCGTGTCACGGGCGGCATGGACTGGACCATCCCGGACAGGTGGGGCTACTGGACCGTACCGTCCATCGCGGCCGGCGACAGCGTGCGGCTGACCAGCACCGCCGGACCCGGCGCGGCTCCGCGAACCCTCAGCGTCACCGTCCCGGAGCTTGAGCTGACGCTCAACCGCGGCAACCAGACGGTATCCGGCCGCGGTCCGGCCGGCGCGGCGCTGATGGTCGAAGCCTGGCCGCCGGAGGGCGAGCCGATCCGCGAGCCGGTGACGGCGGACGCGGCGGGCGGCTTCAAGGTGGACCTCGCGGGTCGGGCGACGCTCGACCCCGGCTGGCGCGTCGCCGCCATTCATGCCACCGCGCCGGGGGTGCGGACCCGCGCCATCGCGGCGGTGAGGCGGATCGACATCGGCCTGCACGGCAACCGGGTCGGCGGGATGCTCGATCCGGGCCGGCCCGTCACCGCGACGCTGCACTCCGCGGCGGGCCTGCTCAAGGCGCGCTCCTGGGGCGCCAAGGGCGACGACCTCGGCCTGTTCCAGGCGGAGTTCTGGGGCCAGGTCGCCGTCGACATCGAGCCGGGCGATCGGGTCGAGATCGAGCTGACCACCGGCGACCCGATCGAGATCGTCGTGCCGGCGCTGACCGCGCGGGCGGATCCCGTGGCGGACACGATCTCCGGCGAGGCCTCCCCCGGCGCGCTCGTCCGCGTGATGGGCGGCCCGGGTCCCGGCGCCGCCGTGAAAACCGTGCGGGCGGACGACCAGGGGCGCTACCGGGCGGACTTCGCGGGTGAGGTCGACATCGCGCCGCCCTTGTGGGGCCATGCGTCGATCGAGCCGATGGCGGGCTTCCGGGTGACCACGGACTGGTCGGCGGTACGCATGACGCTTTCCGGCTTCGAGCGCCTGGGCGGCACGGGCCTGGTCTACCTGGCCGGCAACGGTCCGCCCGACCGCCGGGTGAACGCGCGGCTGCGCGCTCCGGATGGGACGGTCGTCGCGTCCGCCGAGGATCGGACCTATCGCAGCTCGGCCGACGAGCGCGAGGTCCTGGTCGGTCCGGGCGGCACGGTCGACGTCGTGGACGCGCCGCGCTGGTTCGTCTGGTTCCACGACGAGACCGGCACGGAGGTGCCCGCCGAACCGGGCGACATCGTCGAAGCGACGGTCGGCGACGACACGCTGCGTTTCACCGTCCCGCCGCTGGACGGCGTGGTCTTCGTCGGCGACGACAGGATCAGCGGGCACACCGATCCCGGCCTGGCGCTGACGCTCCGCGCGCGGCGCGCGTTCGGCGCGGAGTCGGCCTCGGCAACGCTCACCGCCGGCGCCGACGGCGTGTTCGACCATGCCTTCGGCGCGGACTTCGACGTGCAGTACAACGACGCCGTCGTCGTCACCGCCGAGGTCGGCGGCCACGCCGTCAGCCGCGCGCTGACGGTGCCGGGGCTGCGGCTGGACCTCGACACGGCGACGCTGGACGGCTCGTCGACGCCCGACGCTTCGATCGAAATCGAAGTCCGCGGCTCGAGCGGCCTCCGCACCGTGGCGATCGTGTTCACCCACGGCGACGCGACCTTCTCGGTGCAGCTTGTCGGGCCCGACGGTGCGCCGCTCGACCTCGAGCCCGGCGATGTGATCACCGTCCGTCCGGGCGGCGGGCCGGCCGGCGAGGCGCTGACGCTGGCGGTGCCCGAGCTGACCATCGACTCGGACACCGCGACCGACCGGGTCCACGGGCGCGCGACGCCCGGCGGATCGCTGGCGCTGCGGGCCAGCCAGGTCTTCGAGGGCTTCGGCGGCTTCGGCGGCGGGGGCATCGCCCTCGCGACCATCGCCGCGGACGGTGTGTACGGCGCGGACTTCGTGCCCGCCTACGACGTCCGCGCCGGCACGCGGATCGCCGCGGAGTACCGCCTGCCGAGCGGTCACCTGGTGACGCGCAGCGACATCGTGCCGGTGCTGAGCGCACAGCACGGCGGCGCCGAGGTCTGTGGCTACGCGCCGCGCGGCGCGGCGCTGTCGCTGCGGCTGGTCGACGTGGATGGCGCCACCGCCGCTTCGGCGACGAGCCAGGCCGGGGACGACGGCTGGTTCACGGCGACCTTGCGCGACAACGCGGGCCAGCCGGTTGCCAGCCGGGCCCGGCAGGCGCTGATGGCGATTATCCCCCTCGAGGGTGGCACGCCGCTGGCCAGCGTCCTGGTGCTCCCACGCTTCGACCTTGAGCTCAACTGGGACAACCGGCTGGGCGACGGCGAAGGCCCGCCCAACACCGATTACAGCGCCACCTTCCCCTCCACCGGCTGCGACCGCCACGCCAACTGGCGCCTCGCCTTCGGCGGCTTCACCGACGACGACGGCGCGTTCAGCGTCTGGCTGGACGACTACGTCCCGGGCGAGGGGTTTGACGTGGCCTTCTATCCCGCCAGCGGCCATCGGATCCACCGCACCTTCTTCGAGCCGCACGCCGAGATCTACCTGCGCACCGCCCGCGTCGCCGGGCGCGCGCCGGCGCTCGCCTCGCTCGCCGTGGTCCTGGCGGATGCCGCCGGCACCGAGCGCGGGCGGGCCGCGGCGCAGGTCGGCTCGGACAGTCGCTACGACGTCCGCTTGAACGACCCCGGCGGGCGGCGGGCGCTCATCCAGCCCGGCGACGTGGTGCGCCTGGCGCTCGACGGCGGCGCGGGGGGCAGCCAGACCTCCGTCGAGATCCCCGTCGAGCCGCTGGACTTCGACTACGACGCGGGGCGGGAGATCAGCGTGGTTGGGCCGCCGGATCGTGATGTGCGGGTCGTCCTGACCGTCGCGGCGGGCAAGACCTATACTTTCGAGCGAAGCCTGGACGCCTCGGGCGGCCTGAAGTTCACCCCCGCCGACGTCCCGCCCCGCGCCAACTGGTCGCTGGCCGACGTGACGCGGGTGCGGATCGAGCTGCCGGTGGCCGGCGGGCACGTCATCGTTGCCGAGACGCCGCCCCCGGTGGAGCCGGGCGGCGCGGTGTATTTGCCGGCGCTGGTCAATCGCGTTGAGCTTGGGACGGGCGACAGAGCGGCTATCCTGCTTCCAGCACCCCCACCACCGGATATCGCTCCAGTGTTTCGACTCCGTGCGGCGCCTCGGCCAGGAACTCGGTCAGATCCTGCCCCGCCCAGTGCAGCGAGCGGTGCAGCCCGCCGCGCCATTCGCCGCTGGCGCTGACGTCGTAGACGAGGCCGCGATAGGCGACGTAGGCCGGGCCGCGGTCGCCGTCGAAGCGGGTCAGCTCGCGGCGGGTGAAGGTCCGCACCTGGCGCCCGACGACCGATGGGCTAGGCGCCGGGATAGCGCGCCAGCACCGCCACCGCGTTCTGCCCGCCGAGGCCGAAGGAGTTGGAGATCGCGATGTCGATGGGCTGGCGGCGGGCGACGTTCGGCACGTAGTCCAGGTCGCATTCGGGGTCGGGGTTGTCCAGGTTGATCGTCGGCGGCAGGACGCCGTCGCGCAGCGCGAGCATGGTCGCGATGCCTTCGACCGCGCCGGCCGCGCCGAAGAGGTGGCCGATCATGCTCTTGGTGGCGCTGACGGGGATGGCGTAGGCGCGCTCACCGAACAGGGCCTTGATGGCCTTGGTCTCGGCGACGTCGCCAAGCGTCGTGCTGGTGGCATGGGCGTTGATGTAGTCGACCGCGGACGGCGTGATGCGGGCGCTGGTCAGCGCGGCGCGCATCGCGCGGACGGCGCCGGCGCCGGTCGGGTCGGGCGCGATCAGGTGGTAGGCGTCGTTGGAGGCGCCGTAGCCCAGCACCTCGGCATGGATGCGCGCGCCGCGGGCCAGGGCATGGTCCAGGCGTTCCAGCACCACGATGCCGGCGGTAACCATCACCAGCCGCCGGCCGGGCCGCAACAT
>CAZCJG010000148.1:0-10922 GCA_964498575.1 uncultured Anaerolineales bacterium
CGGGCCGTTGCCGCAGTCGTCGTAGAGCTGGAAGTGCAGCATCACCTCCACCGATGCCGCCAGGCCCTCGGCGAAGGCCTGCCAGAGGTAGCCGGCCTGCTCGGCGGCGCTGGCACGCCAGGGGCTGTTCGGGTCCCAGCAGGGGCCGGGGTGCTCGGACCAGATCGGCACGCCCATCTCGGTGACCCAGATCGGCTTGACCGGCAGCCCGCGATCCGACAAGAGCGCGCGCGCCTTGACCGGGCCGGTCTGGAGCAGCGAGGGATAGGTGTACCAGTGCCAGCCGGCCTTGTCGAAGTAGTAGTTGTAGCGCCCCGGCAGGTCGGACGCCGCGGCGCGGGCCTTGAGCGCGTCGGCGAGCTGGCCGTACCAGGCGCTCGCGCCGGCATCGTCGGCGATGCCGCCGTGGACGACGGTGGCCGCCGGATCGCGCCACTTGATCACCAGGTAGGCGACCTCGAGATAGCGCGCGAACTGCGCCGGTGTGCCGCTCCAGAAGAAGGCTAGGTTCGGCTCGTTGCCGACCTCCCAGACCCGCACGCCGGCGACCGCCGGCCAGCCTCGCGCGCGGGCCAGCTCGCCGCCCGGGCGGTAGCGCTGCACGGCGGCTTCGACGAAGCGCGCCCAGGGGTTGTCGGGATTGATCGTCGCGGCCAGGGTCGGGTCGTCGGTCGCCTGGCCGTTCGCGCGGCGGAAGATCGGCTGGTCCAGGCCGCGCGGCGGGGAGGCCTGGATCGGCGTGGGCAGGCGGTCCAGCCCCCCCGCGCGCAATGGCGAGCCGTACACGTCCGGCGCCCAGGCCAGCCCGCCGACCTTCGGCACCGCGGCGGCCAGGCTGCCGCCGGTGGCGTACCGGCCGGGCGTGCCCTGGAGGATTGCGACCGTGCCGAGGCTGGCCGCCACGTCGCGATCGGCGATCCCGTCGGCGGCCGCCCAGCGCCACGAGCCGTCGCCTTGCTCGATCATGTCCCAGTACAGCGACCACCGGTTCCAGCCGGATCCCGACGCGATAGCCTTGGCGAAGCGGTCGGCGATGTCGGCGGCCGGCAACCGTTCCTGCTCGCGCGTGCCGCCCCCCGGCAAGCGTTCGACATGCAGGTCCATCAGGTCCACATGCACCAGGCCGAAGCCGGGCGGGCGCAGGACGGGCGCCTGGGCGGCGGCCCGCCGCGGCGGCCCCGCGACCATCCCGAATCCGACGGCGAGCAGGAAGACGAGCGCGCCAGCGAGGCTCGGCGCGCGGAGGGACGGGCTTCGCCCTGGCCGGTCCACGGCCCCGCGCCAGGCGAAACGCGACCCGCGGACGGACGTGAGGGTGAGTCTCGACATCGATGCGGGCCCCTAGCGCTGGTGGTTCTTCTGCGTGACAGGCACGTAGATGTCGCGGATGGTCGGGCCTTGGGTCGGCGTCGCCTCGACCGTCCCCGGCGTGCCGGGCGTCGTGGGTGTTGGTGTGCCCGTCGCCGGCCGGGTGGTCGCGGTCGGCGTGCGGCCGGTGCCCACGGCATGCTTGACCGACAGGCTGGACGTGTTGTTGTTGGGATCGGTGCCGGTGACCTTGACGAAGAAGTTGGCGAAGCCTTCCGGCTTGTCGAAGATGAACAGGCCGCTGGAGCGATCGGCCTGGACGCTGCCCTCGAAGACGTCGGCCTCCTCGTCGGGGTCGGAGAAGACCTCGACCGTGCAGCCGGGGCAGGCCTGGCCGGTCACTCGCGTGTTCATGCTGCCGTTGATCTGCGGGGTGCGGATGCCGCCGTTGGCGCCCTGGCCGACGCGGATCGCCTCGTGGGTCTTGTTGTTGGCGATGCTGTTTTGCGAGATGCGGTTGCCGCGCGTGCCCTGGCCGGTCACCAGCACGCCGCCCTTGCCGTTGCAGGCGATCCGATTGTGCTCGATCACCGAGTTGCTGGCCGAGCCGCTCAGCTCGATGCCGTAGTTGCCGTTGCCGATGCACGTGGCGCGGTCCGGGCTCTCGCCGATGGTGTTGCCGCGGATCTCGGTGCGCTGGCTGTTGTTGAAGATGGTGATCCCCGAGAGCTCGTTGCCGCTGATCACGTTGTCCAGGATGCGCGTCTCCAGCGCCCCGGTCTTGATGGTGACCCCGGCGGTGTTGCCGATCGGGCTGCCCTTCGCGTCCAGCCCGAACCAGTTGCCCTGGATCGTGTTGCCGACCGTGCTCCCATCCTCGACCGCCACTCCGACGCCGATCTGGCTGGCGGCGAAGATGTTGCGATCCGCCGGATCGGGCCCGCCGACGGTGTTGTTGCCCGATCCCTCGGTGATCTGGACGCAGTCCTCCTGGTTGCGCGCGATTTTCGTGCCGTCGCCGGTGATGCCGCACCAATTGCCGACGACGCGGTTATCCGCCACCGCCGCCCCGGACAGCTTGATGCCGACGCCCGGCCGGATGCCGGCCAGGATCAGCCCCGGCCCGAGCTGGTTGTGCGAGACCGGATTGCCGGTAAAGGCGTCACGGACGGTGATCGCCGCGCCCTGGAGGTCGCCACGGATCTCGATGCCCTTCAGCACCGTGCCGGAGCCTTCGAGGATGAACGCGTGGTTCATCTGGACGGGGCCGGGCTGGATCACGATCTTGTTGTCCTGGGGGCCGGCCCATCCGTCGATGTCCAGCGTGAAGTCGAGCTGGGTGCCCGGCTCCGAGAAAGCATACGGCATGTCCTTCGCGAACTCGAACACCCACTTGCCGGAGGCGGGGTCGTAGCCGGGATCGCTGGTCTTGAGCGGCTGGGCCGCGCCGCGGCAGGGCTTGCCCTTCGGGGTGTCGGCGGGGTTGTAGCAGACCCGGACGATACCGCCGCCGCTCGCGCCGCGCGCCTGGGCTTTTTCGATGGCCGCGCGCAGCGTGCAGATCTGCTGCGGCAGGCATTGCTCCTGCACGATCGGCAGGTCCTCGGTGGTGTTGACGTACCACGACGGGAGCTGGGCTTCGGCGGGGCGCTCGCCGAGGCGCAGGCCCAGCCCGGCGACGCCGGCGACGAGCATCCAACAGAACAGGCGCTTTCTCACGGTTGATCTTCCCTCTGGCTATGGGCTTGGAGCCTCAAACGCGCCGGCGCGGCATGCGGCCGGCGCACAAGGCAACAGTCGGCAAGGGGGCGGGAAAGGTCACGTTGTCGCGGAGCGGCGTTCAAGCGCGGCTCGCGACGTCCTCTTCTCGCGGCATCAGGCGCCGGATGCGCTCCCCGTCATGGTAGCATGGCTGTCAAGGCGTCACGGCTCCGCGGTAGCCGGCGCGGCATAGGATACGCGGTAGATCCGGCCGCCGCCGTCGTCGGAGATCAGCACCGCGCCGTCGGGGGCCACCTCGACGTCGACCGGGCTGCCCCAGCGGCGGGTGTCCGGCCGCAGCCAGCCGCTGGCGAAGTCGAACACCTCGCCGGTCGGCTGCCCCTTCTCGAAGGGAATCCGCACGACGCTGTAGCCGGTGGGGATGCCGCGCCGCCCGCCCGAGCCGTGCAGCGCGACCAGCAGGCTGCCCTTGAAGCTGGCCGGGAGCTGGTCCCCGGTGTAAAACGCCGCCCCCGCTGGCACCGAATGGGCCGGCAGGGTCAGCGCGGGCGCGGTGGTGCCGGAGCAGATCTCGGTGCTGCCCAGCTCGGGGTCCGGCACCTGGTTGCCGTAGCAGCTCGGCCAGCCGTAGTGGCCGGGCGCCAGGCGGTTGAGCTCGTCCGGCGGCCGGTCGTCGCCCAAGCCCTCGCGGCCGGTCTCGGTGGCCCACAGCTCGCCCGTGGTCGGGTGGAAGGCCAGGCCGAGGCTGCTGCGCAGGCCCGCGCTCCACAGCTTGGGCTGCTGCCCGTCGGCGTCGAGCTGCAGCACCGCCGCCCGGCGCGGGTCGCTCTCCAGGCAGGCGTTGCAGCTCGCGCCGACCGAGACGTACAGCTTGCCGTCCCGCCCGAAGGCCAGGCCCCGCCCGCGCTCGGCGCCCTCGCCCGGCAGGTCGACCAGGTGCTCCGGCCCGCCCTTGGCCTTGAGGTCGCCAGGCGAATAGGGATAGCGGACCACGGCATCGGTATTGGCGACGTAGAGCCAGCCGGGCCGGATGGCGATGCCGTAGGGCTGGTTCAGGCCTTCCTCGGCGGCGAAGGTCTCGACGCTGTCGGCCACCCCGTCGCCGTCGCGGTCCGGCAAGGCGAGGATGGTGTTGCGCCCCGGCACCGTCGCCAACACGTCGCCGTTGGGCGCGACGGCCATCATCGCCACCGGACCGAGGTTCTCGGCGAAGACGCCGGCGCCGAAATGCGGATCGAGCCGGAGCGCCTCGCCCGCGGGCAGCGGGACGACCCGCGTGGTCCGCGGCGTCGGCGTCGGCGAGGGGCCGGGCGTGCCCGTAGAGGTCGGCACGACCCCCGCCCCGCCGGCGACGACCGTGTTCTCGATGCCGCTGGGCGAGATCGGCGCGATCGTCTCGCTCGATTCACATGCCGCCGCCAGCGCCGCGAGCGCGAGGAGGGCGAGCACGGCGGTTGCGGTGCGGCGCTGATGCATGGCAGCAATTCTAGCATCGGGGACCGAGCGATCGCCAGCGACTCCAGCCCTCTGCGCTGATTCTGCGCAACTTTGCCTCGGCCGCCGCGCGCGCCTTCATCGGGAGGGGATGACGTGGGCCCGGGCTTCGGCTTTCCGGGTGGGCCGAGCGGCCTGGCCACCCGCGGACGCTACCTCTTCTATGCGTTGAGCGGCGGGCGGATCGACGTGATCGACCTCTGCCGGCTCTATTCCGACGCGGAATGGGAAACGGTCGGGGTGGGCTCGCTGGATCTTCTTGGACAAGTGACCGGCGTCGCTGTGGGGCGGAGGGCGGGGCGGCCTACCTTCCGTCCGTGAGCCGAGGCTTTTCGACCGCGCCGATGTGCGACGCCGATCTTGGTGGGTGACCGCGGCATTTCCAAGCTCGAATTCACCTGCCTGTGCGACCATCGCCCGGCGCATCACTTCGCCTCAGCCCAGAGGCGATTCGCTATCATGGCCGCTCCTCGGAAGTGATGATGGACGGATGTGGCGACGATCGCGCGGCCCGGTCATCTCGATCACCCACTCGATGAATCCTCACCCGCCCGCCCCTCCGCGGTCGACTCTTCGGCCAGCGCTTCGGCCAGATACGCCACCAGCGCCTCGAAGCTGCCGAAGCCACGCCGGCGGTGCTCGGGTCGGAGTCGAGACGGCTTGCCTCCGTTTCTGATCCCCGCCGGTTCCGAAGGATTTCCTAAGACTCCCGTGTTAGGCTGGGCCAAAGCTGCAGGAGACCGTAGCGACAAGGAGGCAAAGCCATGCAACACTCGTGTTCCATTCGTATCGTGCTCGCGGCAAGCGCCCTCGCCCTGGCTGTGCTGGTGCAGTCGAGCTCCGCGCGGGCCGACGAACCGCGCGGCGCCGCGCACGCGAGCGGCATTCTGGGTTCCGCCTTCACCTACCAGGGTCAGTTGACCCGCAACGGCTCGCCGATCACCGACGACTGCGACCTGCGCTTCGGGCTCTTCGACGCCGAGCGCGGAGGCCGGCAGCTCGGCACCTGGTACGACGTCGAGGGTGCGCGGGTCGAGCGCGGCCTCGTCGCCGCGACGCTGGACTTCGGCGACGGCATGTTCGACGGCGGCGATCGCTGGCTAGAGGTCGGCGTGCGCTGCCCGTCCGGGGTCGGGGGCTACATCACCCTCGCCCCGCGCCAGGCCATCACCGCCGCGCCCTATGCCCTGGCCGCCACCAACGCCACCGGCGACATCACGCCGCGCTCGGTCAGCATCGGCCGGCGGATGGTGATCGACGAGGGTGGACGCTGGGTCGGCGACCCGACCAACCTGCAGGGCCCGCCCGGCTCGCAAGGCGAGCGCGGGCCACGGGGCGAGACGGGACCGCAAGGCGCCACGGGATCCCCGGGCGCGACCGGTGCCAGAGGGGATACCGGCCCGCAAGGTCCGGCCGGACCGCAAGGTCCCCAAGGACCCACCGGGCCGCAGGGCGCGCAAGGCCCCGCGGGAACGTTCTCGTGGGGGCAGGTGCTGCGTGGTTCCTACGGCGGCCTGAGCCTCGAGTCATCCGGCCTCCGCGCGTCCGAAGCGGCATTGGACGTTCGGGTCCAGTGGAGCGGCAGCGGGCGCGGCAATCCCACCGCGGCCGTTGCCGGCCGGGCGCGGGACGCGACGGGCGTCGCCGGGATCAGCGACTCGGACATGGGCGTCAGCGGATACAGCAACTCGGCCGCCGGCGTGTACGCGAACGGCCGCATCGGCGTCAGATCCCACGGGAGCGAAGACGGCATCGAGGCCAGCACCAGCGCGAGCAACCGGTCCGCGGTCTACGCCCATCACGATGGCTCGAGCTTCGGCTATGGGGTGTTCGGCGTTGTCGCGGGCGAGGGCTATGGCGTCCACGGCGTGCACCAGCCTACGGGGAACGCCGGGATGGTCGGCTATCAGTACTCCGGCGTCCGCGGCGAGGGGCACTCCCGCAACTCCTCGGGGGTGGATGGCGTGGCGTTCGGCGACGGTGCCTCGGCCGTCTACGGCAATGCTCAAAATCAGAACGGGTTCGCCGGTTACTTCGTCGGAAATGTCGTTGTCACCGGCAACCTCAGCAAATCGGCGGGATCCTTCAAGATCGACCACCCGCTCGACCCGGCCAACAAGATCCTCGCCCACTCCTTCGTCGAGAGCCCGGACATGATGAACGTCTACAACGGGAACGTGACGACGGATGCGGGGGGTGAGGCGGTGGTGACGCTGCCGGACTACTTCGAGGCGCTCAACCGCGACTATCGCTACCAGTTGACGGTGATCGGCCAGTTCGCGCAGGCAATCGTCGGCCGCAAGATCGCCGGTGGGCGCTTCACGATCCGCACCGACAAGCCCTTCGTCGAGGTCTCGTGGCAGGTCACCGGCATCCGGCGGGACCCCTACGCCCGCGCCCACCCGATCGTCGTCGAGGAGGCCAAGCCGGACGACATGCGCGGCTACTACCTGGCGCCGGACGCCTACGGCCTGCCGGCCAGCAAGGGCGTCGAGGCGGCGCGCGAGGCGCTGCGCGCAGCGGAGCAGCATGAGACCGCCGGACCGGGCGCGGCGTCACCGCGCGGAGGTTCGCGATGACACGGCGCCGCTTCCTTCCGGGACTGCTCCTCCTTGCGATGCTGGCCACCGTGATCGTGCCGTCCGCCTTGGGCCAGGCCGGCTTGGAGATGGGCTGGCGGACGATCGACGGAGGCTCCAAAGCGATGTCGGGCGGCGCGTTCGCCCTCACCGGCACGGTCGGCCAGCCCGACATTACGGCGCTGACCGGGAACGGCATCGGCCTGGCCGGCGGCTTCTGGCCGGGGGCGGCCGAGCGGATGAGCCGGCCGCTCTACCTGCCGCGTGTGCTGAAGGAACCGTGAGGTCGGTGGCGGCTGGCGGGTCGCGGAATCGGAGGCTCAGCTCAAACTCAGCTCGAGGTCAGGCATTCGCCGTCCAGTTCGAGTATCGTCGTGACGATCGACGCGGCGGCCGTCCGCTCGAACACGTTGTGTAGGCAGAGACACGGAGATCTCTTCATGAGCAACCGACACGGTGTCAAGGTAGGGTGTAACTTCCGTGGCTGGTCCGCGGTCGGGCTGACTCTGGTCGCGATGGCCGTCCTGTCGGTGCCGGGCGGCGGCACCGCGGGCTCGCGCGAGATCTCGAAGGCGCGAGCGAGCCACGGATGGACCGGGGAGGCCGACGACCAGAATCAGATCAGCCTCGAGATCGTCGGGCGGATCGATATGCCGCCATCGGGGCTGGACGTACAGGTGCTCGGGAACGTGGCCTATGTCGCAGCATCGGATGATGGGCTGTGGCTGATCGATGTGTCGAATCCGGCCGCGCCGCGCGTGCTGGGGTCCATCAACACGCCGGGGGCCGCGCTGGGCCTGGGCGTCGTGGGACGTCTGGCCTATGTCGGAGATTGGCATCGCGGACTGAGGGTGATCGATGTCGCCAACCCCGCTGTGCCGCGGGAGATCGGCGCCTTGGAGATCCCGGGCAACGTCCGAGGCATCCACGTGGTCGGGAGCCTGGCTTACGCCGCCGCAACCTCCGGCGGGTTGCGGGTGATCGACGTCTCCGATCCCGCCGCGCCGCGGGAGCTGGGCTTCATCATCACGCCCTCGCCGGCCCACGATGTGCATGTTGTCGGAAGTCTGGCCTACGTCGCCGCCGGGGAGAGTGGGCTGCGGGTGATCGACGTGTCGAATCCGGCGGCGCCGCGGGAGTTGGGGTCCGTGGACACGCCGGTGCTGGCTTTTGGTGTAGATGTGGTCGGTAACCTGGCCTGCGTGGCGGATCAGGGCGGCGGTCTGCGGGTGATCGACGTGTCGAATCCGGCCGCACCGCGGGAGCGGGGGTTCGTCGTCACGCCCGGGGTAGCCTACGGCGTGGAGGTGGTCGGGAGCCGGGCCTATGTGGCGGATGGGGCAGGTGGTCTGCGGGCCATCGACATTTCGAATCCGGCGGCGCCGCGGGAGCTGGGATTCATAGCACTACCGGGAGAGGCCTGGAACGTGACTGTGGTCGGCGACATGGCCTATGTCGCGTCTGTTCAAGGCGGCCTGATCATCGTGCGAATTCAGGCTATCACGCCCACCCCGACGCACACCGCCTCACCGACGGCCTCGCGCACGCTGACGCGGACACCGACACCGACCCGGACACCGACGCCGACCCGGACACCGACCGCAACGTCCAGACCCGGCTCGGTCTTCCTGCCAATCCTCCTCAAAGACCCCGACTGCCCGCCGATCGACCGCTTCAGCGACATCGCGCTGGTGATCGATGCGTCGACGAGCATGCGGCAGTTGACCGCTGGCGGCAGGCCCAAGATCGACGCCGCGATCGACGCCGCGCGCGCCTTCCTGGACGGCCTGCGGCTGCGCCCGGGCGGCGATCAGGTCGCGATCATCGCCTTCAACGAGCAGGCCTACCTGCTCCAAGCGCTGAGCTCCGACCGCGCCGCGCTGGAGGCGGCGCTCGGCCGCATCACCATCGAGCGCTCCAGCCGCGTCGAGCTGGGCGTCTACCGCGCCACGGCCCAGCTCAACCGGCCGCAGGGCCGCCCCGCCGCGGTGCGCGCGCTGGTCGTGCTCAGCGACGGCGAGGCCAATCCCGTCCCGGCCGAAGCCGCCATCGAGGCGGCGAAGGAAGCCAGGGCCGCGGGGATGCTGGTGTATGTCATCGGCATCGGCCCGCACATGAACGAGCCGGTGCTGCGCGCGATGGCCTCGGACTCGCGGCGCTTCTGGGCGGCGCCGGAAGCCGAGGCGCTCGCGGCGATCTACCGCGACGTCGTGATCCGCGTGTTGTGCGCGCCCGAGGTCTACTGGGGCGGGCGGTAGCGACCCGTCCGGCTCGGCTGTATCAGCCGGCGCTCCGGCAACCGTGTCATGGAGGCATATGATGAAACCGCGAAATCTCAAGCCAATCGCAAGCTGGATGATCTTTAGCCTGACCATCCTCGCCATCGGCGGGGCGACGCACTGGGTGGCCAGCGCCGCCCACCTGCCCGTAGCCGCACACAGCCCCGCCGGCGTAGCGCCAGGCTCAGGCAGCGCCGGGGTCGGCTCGACAGGACATCCCGCCGCGCCAGAGCGGCCGCCGGCCGCGGAGCGCTTGCAGGAGACGACGACGTTCACCTCGGATGCCGACACCTACGCCCTCGGGACGGACGCGGGCGAGAACTTCGGCGCGGCGGTCTGGCTTGCGGTCGGCACCGTGCCGGGCGCGAGCACGTGGAGCATCCACCGCAGCTACCTGCACTTCGACGTGTCGAGCCTGCCGTCGAATGCCGAGCTGGCCTCCGCCCGGCTCAAGCTGTTCCTGCAGGAGGACGCTCAGGGCGCGGCCACCACCGACGTCGAGGTGTGCCGAGTGACCTCGGGCTGGACCGAGACCGGCCTCACCTGGTCGAACATGCCGGGCGCGGCCGGGCCTTGCGTCGTCCTCGGCATCCCCGTGGCACAGACCACCTACGAATGGGATGTGACGGCGACGGTGCGCCACTGGCTGGCGGATCCCGGCACGAACTTCGGTTTTCGTTTAAAGGCGATCAACGAGAACGAAGTCAACGTGCGCTTCTTCCAGCCCAAGGAGATCGGCGACAAGATCCTGCCCAAGCCGGAGCTGGAGCTCACCTACGACGCGGCGGCGCCACCCGACAATGACCATTGCACCGACGCCACGGTCATCCCCACTAGCGGCCCGTGGCCCTTCCGCCGGGTGCAAGACACCTCCGCCGCCACAATCGACTTGCATAGCGAGCCGGTCTCCTGTGGCGATCAAGTGCGCTCGCGCTCGGTGTGGTACCGCTGGACGGCGCCGGAGAACGGCACGCTCGAGCTCAACACCTGTGGCTCGGCCTACGATACCATCCTCAACGTCTGGGCGAGCGCGAGCTGCGACAACCTCGGCGCGCCGAACCCCTGTGACGACGACAGTTGCGACAACACCCGTTCGCGGCTGAGCTTCGAGGCTACCGCCGGAACATCCTACCTGATTATGGTGTCGGCCTACAAATGGGATGATCCCGGCCAGCTCGACTTCGCGGCGAGCTTCACGCCGCGACCGGTGGACACCGGGCAGGTGCGTACGGAACGCGGCTGCGGCAGCCCGATTGCGCCGGTGATCTACTGGCATGGCGAGACGCTGCGCAGCCGGGAGCGGGTGGATGGGTCGGGCAGCGCCTACGCTCGCGTGCTCTTGGCGCGCGACGAGCAGGGCGCCCCGGCCACACTGATCGATTCGGGGACGATCGGTCGCGGGCAATGGCTCGACGTCGATCCCTACGTGCTATCGCCGGCGCAGCACGACCGGGGCGCCTACAAGCTATCGCTCGAAGTCGGGCAGGGAGCGGCGGCGCGGATCGTGGCGGAGTGCAGGTTCATCCTGGTGGAGCTACCG
>CAZCJG010000149.1:0-10851 GCA_964498575.1 uncultured Anaerolineales bacterium
GGGGACCCTCCTGGGACCGCGGGCTTCCAGCCCGCAGGGACGTCCATGCGGGCTGGAAGCCCGCGGTCCCATCGCGCGCCTGCTTGAGATCGCCCTGAGTGGGGTAGCCCGGTGCGCTTTGTCACCGCCCGTCGCCGCCGCTACAATCCGGCTCGCGGTCGGCCCGTCGCCCGCCCGCGCCCGCGGCGCGTGACGCAAAGGCAAGCCCATTGAACACCATCCTCGCCCTGGCGTTGAGCATCGGCCTGAGCGGCGGCGCCGGCAGCCTTGGCTCCCCCGCCGGCGCCGGCCTCGGGCTGTTCCCGGTCGACCAGATCGGCGGCGCAACCCTGGCGGTCGCCGTGCAAGGGAACTTGGCCTACGTCGGCACCGGGCCGCGGCTGACCGTGTGGGACCTGGCCGACCCCGCCCGGCCAATCCAGCGCGGCCAGTCCGAGCTGCTCGCGGGTCTTGTTACCACGATCCTGATCGATCGCGGCCATGCCTGGGTGCTGTGCCGGAGCACGGACGCGTCGAGCTTCAGCGTGCAGGCGCTGGACCTGGCCGACCCGGCCCGGCCACGGGCGGTTGGGGCGCTTGCGCTCGCCGGTACGCCGATGGACCTCGCGGCGGCCGGCGGCTGGCTGTGGGTGGCGGCGGGGGGTGGCGGAACGCTGATCGTCGACGCGCGGCAGCCGAGCCGGCCGCGCCTGGCCGTCAAGCGGCCGGATCCCGCCTTCGCCCTAGAGATCCAGGGCACTCGCGCCTTCGTGCTGGAGAGGGCGCGATTGCTGGTTTGGGACGCCACGGATCCCAGCCAGGCCACGCCGCTGGGCGGGCAGCATATCGGAGGGAACGGGCTCGGCGTGATCGGGTCGCACCTGGTGGTCGTCAACGGCTTCGCTCAGGTGGTCGACGTCATGGCCATCGAGCCGGTGGAGGGCGCCGCCGGAGGTGAGGTCGTGCTGCGCTGGCTCGCGCGGCTGCCGCTCGCCATCGCGCCCGGTGCCGCGATGGCCGTGGCGGGGAACCTGGCCTTCGTCGCCGGCACGGCCGCCGTGCACGTGCTGGACCTCGGCGATCCGACCAAGCCTGTGACGCTGAGCCAGGTCCGACCGGCGCTGGCCACGGTGACGGGCGTGGCGGCTTCCGGTACGCGGCTTTGGCTCGCGGCGGGCGAGGCCGGGCTGTGGGTTTACGACGTCGCGGACCCGATGGCCCCGCGGCTGGTCGCGGCGCGGCCCGACTTGACCCAGGTGCGGGACGCCGTCGCGGTCGGTGACCGATTGTATGTCGCGGCCGGCAGTGGGGGCTTGTGGGTGCTGGATCTCGCGGACCGTGGCCGGCCCCGCCCGCTGGGCTGGCTGGCGCTGCCGGACGCGCAGGCGATCGTCGTGCAAGCGCCGCTGGCCTACGTGGCCTGCGGGCGCGCCGGGGTCTTCGTCGTCGACGTCGGGAACCCCGCGCACCCCGTCGCGCGGAGCCTGTTCAAGGTGCCGGACGAGGCGACCGACCTGGTGGTGGCGGGCGGCATGGCCTATGTCGCGGGCGGGCGCTCGGGTTTGCGGATCACCGATGTGCGCGATCCCGCCCAGCCGCGCTTCGTCAACGCCGTGGAGGACCTGGGCGACGAGCCGATGGCGCTGGCGCTGGCCGACCACCTGTTCATCGCGGCGCGGCGGGCCGGCCTGCGGATTTTCAGCCTGGCCGATCCCGCGGCCCCGCTCGCCCTCGCGCGCTACGACACGCCGGACGACGCAATGGCGCTGGCGGCCGGCGAGGGCCGCGTCTACGTCGGCTACGCGCCCGGCGGCCTGCGCGCCTTCGACGTCCACGACCCGACCCGGCCGGGGATCGAGGACTACTTCCCAATCGGTCCGGTGCTCGGGCTGACCGGGGTCGGGGATCACGTGATCGCCGCGGTCGGCGCGGCCGGCATCCGACCCGTCGGCTGGGACACCGCCGGGCGGCTGGCGCCGGCGGGGATCGCCGGGCCGGTCGCCGGGTTCGCCCAGGCGGCCGCGGTCACCGACGACGGCTACGTCTACGCCGCGGCCGGCGACCACGGGCTGTACGTGCTCGCGCCCCGGCCGACCTCCAGCGTCTGGCTGCCCCGCCTGGAACGCCGATGAGCCGCGGTCGTCCGCTCAGCCTGCTCCTCCTGGCAGCCGCCGCGCTCGCCTGGCCGTCCGGCGCCGGCGCGCCGCCGGGACCTCGGCCTGCCAGCGCCCAATCCCTCGTCCAGGCGCAGACCGCCCGATTGCCCACGGACTGGGCGTCGACCGATACACCGCAGCCCGATACGCCACGAACCGAAATGCCACGGACCGATACACCGCAGTCCGACCCGCCGTCCACAGCGCCCGATCTCGGCGCGAGCTTCGCCGAGCTGGGGCGGTTCGGCGGGCGGGCGACCGCCGTCGCGATCGATCGCGGGCTGGCGTTTGCCGGCCTTGGGCGGCAGTTGGCCGTCTTCGACGTCTCCAGGCCCGGCGAATGGACGCCGCTGGGCGCCTCGGCGACGCTGCCGGGGACGGTGCGCGCGATCGAGTTGTCGGGGCACTACGCCTATGCCGGCATCTGGGACCCGCCGAGCCTGGTCAGCCTGGATGTGGCGGACCCGGCGCGGCCGCGGGTGCTGGCCACGCTGGCGCTGAGCAGAGGAAGGATTTTCGACCTCGCGCTGGCGGGAGACTACCTCTATGCGGCGCTTGGCAGTCGCTTGGCCATCGTCGACCTGCATGACCCGGCCCGGCCCATGCTCGCCCGCGAGCAGCCCGACGGGGTGGTGACGGTCGATGTGGACCGTGACCGTCTCTACGCCACGTCGGGCTTCTTCAGCAACGTGGGTCTGGTTATGTCGCTAGCCGATCCCGGCCAGCCGATCACCACCGCCGACTTCCAGGTAGAGGGCAGCATCATGGGAATGTCGGTGATCGGGACCCATGCTTACGTGCTGGACATCTCCCACGACGACGGCAGCACGCCGATGTTGGACATCTTCGACCTCCGCGATCCCGGCCAGCCCGTACCGGTGGGAAGGCAGCGGTTGGCGGGCGTGGACGATGCCACGCTCCGGCCGGCGGCGGTGCCCGGCCACCTGTACGTGATCGCATCCGGACGCCGCTTCGACGCGCCGGACCGGCCCGTCGCGATCATCGACCTGGATCTCGCCGACCCGGCGGCGCCGCTCGTCGCACGCCGCTTCGAGCTGCCGGGCGAGCTGCTGAGCGCGGTCGCCATCCGCGACGGCCGGGCCTATCTGGCGCTCGGCGCCGGGGGCCTGGCGGCGGTCGATCTCGGCCGGCCGGGCGACGGGCGGTTCACCGGGCGCTTCCTGCTGCCCGAGCCCGCGCGCGGCTACGCGGCGAGGGGCGGCCTGGCCTACGCCGCCACCCGCACCGGAGTGATGATCATCGACTTGCGCGATCCGAGCCGGCCGCGACTCCTGGGCGCTTACGCCTCCCCGGCGGACGACGAGGTCACCGCGCTGGCGCTGGCCGGCAATCGGGTCCACCTGGCCTACCGGGCAGGCGAGGGACCGGGTGCCGCCCGCCGCCCCGGCCTGGCCGTGATCGACGTGGCCGATCCGCGCCGGCCCGACCGGCTGGGGTTTTTCGAGACGCCGTTCGCCGCGACCGCGGTGGCGGTTGGTCCCGATCACCAGGCTTACCTCGTCGCCGGCCCCGGGCTGCGCGTGATCGACGCGGCGAATCCGGCGCGGCCGCGCGAGGTGGCGGCGGTCCGGACTGTCAGCGTCCCGCGCCAGGTCGCCGTCCAGGCGGATCGGCTCTACCTGAGCTACGACACCCCCAGCACCGCCGCGCTGGAGATCCTCGACGTCCACGACCCCGCCGATCCGAGCCGACTGTCGCTGACGCGCCTTACCGATCAGGGCGGCGGGAGGGCTGGAGAGCTGGCCCTTGGCCAAGACATAGCTTATCTAGTCCTCGAAGGACGCGAACTGCTCGTAGGGATCGACGTCTCCGATCCCCGCGCGCCGCGGGTGGTTTCCGAGTTCCCGCTGTCGAGCTTCGGCCGCACCGGCCTGACCCAGCACGGGCGCTACGCCTACCTGGCCTTCTTCAACGCGGAGTTCCACTCGGTGCTGCAACAGAACTTCACGCTGGGCAGGGTGGGGATGGAGGTGCTGGACCTGGCGTCCGGTGCGCCGCGCTTCGTTTGGGGGACGGAGTCCTTCGGCAGCCCGCTGTTCGTGGACGGCATCGGGCTGGCCGAGGGGCCGGACGGCGAGCTGATCACGCTGCGCCCGCTCGGTCCGCCCGGGGTCTTCCTGCCGCTGGCGCTGAACCTGGCCGAAGCGGTGCCCACGCCGACGGCGGAGCGCGGCGATCCGGCAACGCCGCGGCCGGACCGGATGCCGGGCCGATGAGTCCGTGCTAGCGAAGTCGAGGTCACAAAGTCGAGGTCACCATGCCACCACTCCCCACCCGACGCCATCGACCCCGGTCCGACTGCGCCCGGCGCCACGCCCGCGTAGCCGCCGGCACCGTGCTCGGGATCGCCGCGGTGATCATCGTGCCGCTCGCCGGGCGCGCGAGCGCTCCATTTCCCCACGCCCAGGCCGCGCCCCACGCCGCCGCGCCGCCCGCACAGGTCGCCCTGGCGCCGGTCGCGCATATCGGCGGCCCGACCTTGGCGGTGGCGGAAGCGCGCGGCCTGGTCTACGCCGGCGTCGGGCCGAAGCTGGTCGTGCTCGATCCCACGCAAGGTCGCGCGCCCGCGGTCCTCGGCGAGAGCGCGATCCTGCCCGGCGTGGTGTGGGACATCGCGATCGACGGGTCGATCGCTTACGTCGCCACCATCGACCGGCGGTTCTTCCCGACCTTCGACAGCACGCGCGGCGCCCGCGGTGGCCTGGCGCTGCTCGACATCGCCGACCCGGCCCGGCCACAGGTGCTGGCGACGACCCGCGACCTCGATCAAGCGCTCGCCGCGCTGCCGGTCGAGCCGGGAACGCAGGCGGCGGATGAGGGCGTCGCCGACGGCGGTGGCGAGCCGGAGGATCCCGGCGCCCCGCTGGTGGCGCTGGACATCGCCGTCGCGCTGCCGCGGCTTTTCCTGGCGACCAATCACGGCGTGCTGATCCTCGACGTGTCCAACCCGCGCGCGCCGCTGCTCGTCGGCGCGTATCGGTCCGATGGAATGCCGATCTGGTCGGTCGCGGCGGCCGGCCGCTTCGTGTTCGCGGTCTCGTCGTCGAACCTGTTCGTGGTCGACGTCGGCGACCCGCGGGCGCCCCGGCTCGTCGCTTGCGGGCTGAACCTGCCGATCGGCGCGGCGCCGAGCGGCGGGGGAGAAGATGTCTGCGACGGCGGTGAGAGCATCGGGGGGCGCGGCTTGCTCGTGCGCGGGTCATGGCTGTACCTGGCGACCTTCAACGTCGTCTTGAAGATCGACATCCACAATCCTCAGGCGCCGACCTGGGCGGCGACCTGGTTCGGATCCCGCGAGCTGGTCGACGTGGTGGCTGATGGCCGCTGGATCTACGGCCTCGGCGAAGAGGGCCTGGCGGTGTTCGACAGCGAGGGGCCGTTGGACGAAGCGACGGCGATCGGCGAGGTCGACCTGCCGGGCGAGGGAACACACCTGGTCGTCGTCGGCGCGCGCGCCTTCGTCGCGGCGGGCGGGCAGGGCCTGCGCGTGGTCGACGTGGCGGAGGCGAGCTTCCCCCGCGAGGCCGGCGCCCTGATCAGCACGCCGCGGCCCCAAACCGTCGCCCTGGCCGGGGCGCACGCCTTCGTCGCCGACGCCATCACCGGACTGCAAATCTTCGACGTCGCCGACCCCGCGCGCCCGCGCAAGGTCGGCGCCTACAGCGTGCCGGGCGCACGGGAGCTCGCGCTGATCGGCAGCCACGCCTATGTCAAGACGACCCTCGACGGCAGCGTGCGCGTCGTCGACGTCGCCAACCCGGCCCGGCCGCGCGAGGTCGGCGCGATCAATCTGAGGGGCGGCCAGCGCCACATGGTCGCGCACGGCGGCCATCTGATCGTCGAGTCGGTCTTGGTGACGGCCGAGGACGCCGAGGAGCGCGCCGTCCTGCAGGTGCTGGACGTGACCGACCCGCGCGCGCCCGCGGTCGTCGGAAGCCTGCCGCACAATCCGTCGCGGTTCGGCTGGTCGGAGCGGCTGGTAGCGCAGGATGGCTGGCTGTACGTGCTGAGCGCGGTCGGGCTGCGCCTCGTCGAACTCACCGACCCGCACCAGCCGCGCGCCGGCGGGGCGTACTACCTGCCGCGCGGCAATCCGGAGGCGCCCGGCCTGGCGGTCGGCGCGGGCCGGGCTTACCTGGCCGCCGGGCGCACCGGCTTCATCGTCCTGGACCTGGCCGAGCCGCGCAACCCCGTGGAAGCCGGCGTCCTGCCGAGCGGCGGGGCCAACCTCCGCGCTGCGGCCCTGCGCGATCACCATGCGTTCGTGGCCCAGCGCCCCGATTCGGAGAACGCGGCACTCAGGGCCCCGCTCGAGCTGCGGGTGTTCGACGTGTCGACGCCCGTCTTCCCCCATGCCGAGGCGCGCTTCGACACCGCGGCTTTTTACGAGGCCGGCGGCGACCTCGCGAACAACGCGAATGTCACCGTGGCCGGGGACTATGCTTACCTGGTCGATGCCCGCAGCGGCGTGTATGTCCTGCGCATTGTCGAGGGACCGCGGGTGTTCCTGCCATGGAGCGGGATGGGGCGTTAGGCGACGTGGGGCGTTAGGCCGGCTCGGACGGCTCCGGTGACTTCGACCCGCACAGTACCTCGATCAAGCGCACCAGCGCCACCAGGCGCGGCGCGAAGGTCGTGAGGTCGGCGGATTCGCGCATCAGGTCGTGCTCGTGCTCCATCTCGATCGCCAGCGCGTCGAGCGTGGGCACGTGCGCGGCGGTGAAGTTGCCGACGGTCACGCCGCCGGCGGACCATTCGACGACCTCCGCGCCATAGGTCCGGCGCACGATCTCCTTGTAGATCCCCACCATCCGCGCGGCTTCCGGCCCGAGCTCCAGCGGTGGATAGCCGATCCCGCCGCTGGCCTCGACCACCGTGCCGGGTGTCCGCGGAGCCTGGACCTGAGCCCGGAGCGCCGCATCGACCCGCTCGAGGTCCGCTCGCGTGAAGGCGCGCACCTCGACCTCGGCCCAGGCGTCGGCCGGGACGACGTTGACCTTGGTGTTGCTGGTGCCGATCACGCCGGCGTTGATCGAAATCTCCGGGATGAGCTGCCCGTGGTCGGCAATGCCCCGCGCGGCCAGCGCCGCGCGGGTGAAGGCGACGGGATCGCCCGGCGCGGGGCTGGCCAGCGCGCGCAGTCGGACGAGCTGATCGGCCAGCTCCATCACCGCGCTGGCGGTGGCCTGCGGGGCGTTGCCGGCGTGGCCGGGGATGCCGCGGACGCGCAGGTCGTAGCGCGCCAGGCCCTTGCGCCGCGTCACAATGCCCCAGCCCGGCCGCGCCGTGTCCAGCACGATCGCGACATCGCTCGATCGCGCCAGCGCCTCGACGATGGCGACCTCGTCGGCCGATCCGGTCTCCTCCTCGGCGTCGAAGTACAGGCAAACCTCGCGGTAGGGGTGATCGGTCAGCGCTTGCAGCGCCTCGGCGACGTAGAGCGCGAAGACCGCCGAGGCCTTGGAGTCGCCCGCGCCCGGCCCGCTGGCCCGCCCGCGCTCGTCGACCCGGAAGGGCCGGCGCGCCAGCGATCCGCGCGGGTAGACCGTGTCGGTGTGCATCAGCAGCACCAGGCGCAGCTCGCCGCGCCCGGCCAGGCGGGCGATCACGTGGCTGCCCAGGGGATTCGCGTGGATCTCGACCACCGCGCCGACGGCGGTGAGCCGTCGGTCAAGCAGGGCGGCGATCGCGGCGCTCCCCTCGGCGTCGCCGGACTCGGACTCGATGTTGACGAAGTCCCCGAGCTCGCGCACGAAGCGCGGATAGGCGTCGCGCGCGAAGGCGGCGAGGGAGGGGCTGAGGTCGATCAAGGGCTGGCTCATTGTGACTCCCATCGGCCGGGCTCGTCAAGTTCCCCTGATTGCCGCCGGTCCGGATGGATCGGCAGGCTTGTTGACAAACCCCCCGCATAGGCCCATCATTGACCGCGGCTTGGCCCAGCGCGCCGAGCCCGATGCGCCACAAGCTGCCACAGCCCACACGATGACCTGGCCAATGGTCACAACAGCCGGGGCAATATCGTTTAGACCACCATAGCTCAACACCCTGTTCCCCCAGCGAGGTTGGCGGATGACCCCCACACGATGTCCCCAGCGCCTGCTCTGGATCGTTCGGCGCACCGGCTGGACGCCCCGGCGTTTGTTCCCAGCAGCCTGGCGTGTTGCCGGAATTAGCCTCGGCGTGCTCGCCGTAGCTTGCCTGGTCGGCGCGGAGGGCGGGGTTCCCCCGGCCCCGCCGCGCGCGCTGGCCTCGCCGGGGGATACGGCGGCCGACCTGCCGCCCGGCGGGCTGATCTACCACCTGGCCGATACCTGGTCGGACGAGCCTTGGCGGCCGGAGGCCGGGCGCTTCGGGCAGGTCGCGGACCTCAGCTCGCCGCCGGACGATCCGGCCGGGCCGATCTACGTGCTGGACAGCCGCCAGCGCACGGTGCACGTGCTGGAGCGGGACGGGCGGGCGCGCACGGTGTTCGCCGTCCGGTCCTTCGATCCGGTGGACGAGCCTTGGGGGGTGCAGCGGCTGGATGTCGGCTTCGACGGGAACCTGTACGTGCTCAGCTCGAGCCTGCGGCCGACGCCCGACCTGCGCTACTACCGGATGCGGATCGATCGTCTGGCGCCGGACGGCCGCCGGCTGGCCCAGATCGAGCTGCGCTCGATCGGCCCCTATGCCTATCGCGACCTGGCGATCCGGCCGGATGGGCGGATCTACCTGTCGCGCGTCTTCACCGCGGCGGGCGGCGCGGGGCCGGGCGGCACGCCGCTGCCGACGCCGGACGCCAACGGGCCGCTGCGCGCGGTCGACGTGCTCGACCAGGGCGGCCACTTGGTCGCCAGCCTCAGCCCGCCGGAGCTGGTCTTCCCGGACAGCCTGGACGTCGCCGCGGATGGCACTCTCTACGTCGTCAACCGCATCCCGGCCAACTTCGGCGGGCCGGGCCCCGGAGCGACGCCGACGCCGCGGCCCTCGTGGCGGGTGGCGAGCCCGGCGCGGGTGGACGGGACCGACCCGGCGCGGGTGGACAGGGCGGACCAGACGCCGGCGGGCGCGATCGAAGGCGTGATGATCTTCGATCCCGACCACAGCTACCGCCGGACGGTGCCCTTCTCCGACGCCGAGGACCTGGCCGTCGGCCCGGCGGGCGTCTTCGTCGCGCGCGACGTCGAGGTCTTCGCCCTGGGCGAGGCGGAGCCGATGTACGTCGGCCCGATCGCCGGCGCCGGCGCGGTCTCGGGCGCGATGTTCCACCTCGACGTGCCGGCCGACGGCCGCGTGCTGGTCGGCATGACCCACTGCTACACCCAGGGCGTGATCCTGATCGACGCGCCCGCCGCCCGCCCGGCCGGCGGCCGCGTCGTCGCGGGGCTGGACCAGCCGGAGCTCGAGGGACCGGCCTACCCGCTGCGGGTCGCCGCGGCGCAGGGCGTGGCCGTGCTGCAGGGGCGCTACGACACCGATCGCGCCGGCCCGGCGCCGGTGCACCATATCCGCCCCTTCCTCCGCGGCGGCCAGACGGTGCAGCGCTGGACGCGCGCGGGCCTGCCGGTGGCGCGGGCGCACCTCGGCTCCCAGCTCGGCCTGTGCAGCGGGCTGGACGCCTGGTCGGCCCAGGACGTGGCCATCGACGGGGAGGACGTGTACACCGTCGATCCGGGCCTGCTCCAGCGCCGGCCGGACGACCTCTTGCCGGCCTGGTCGGTGGCGCCGCTGCTCCTATCGGACGATCCCGACGCCCCGACGCGCCTGGCCGCGGTGTCGGCCGACGCGGGCCGAGTGGCGGCGCTGGACAGCGGCGCGGGCGCGGTGCTGGTGTTCGATCGGGACGGGACGCTGCTCCATCGCTGGCCCCTGGCACCCGGGTCGGGCGGTGCGGGCGATCCCATGACCCTTCCGGTGGACCTGGCCCTGGCGACCGATGCGGGCCGGGTCTACCTGGCGGACCCGGGCGGCGTGCGGATCGTGGTCCGCGGCCTGGACGGCGCGGAGCTCGGCGCCTGGCCGGTGCACGACGGCCCGCGGTCCCTGGCGGTCGGCCCCTCGGGCGACGTGTTCGTGCTCGGGCAGGGCGGCTGGGCCTTCCGCTACCGGCCGGACGGGCGCCTCGTCGCCGCCTGGCAAATGCCGGACCGCGCGGCCCAGGCGCTGGACATCGCGGTCGATGTCGACGAGCGGGTCTACATCAACTTCGTGCGCACCCATGTGGTTACCGAAGCGCAGCCGCCGCTGTGGTCGTCCGTGGCGCTGATCGACGACGCCGGACTGTGGATCTTCGAGGCCGCTCCGGCGCCCGCCGCGCCGCCGCCGGCCGCCGGCGCCTGCATCGCCCGGCCGGATAAGACCGCCGCGCCGCGCCGCATCCCGCTCGGCGCACCGGTCGAGGTGACGCTGCGCGTCGACGGCCGCTGCCCGGAGCAGCGCGTGGCGGCGCAGCTCGCGATCGTCTTCGACGCTTCGCGCTCGATGGCCCAGGCGCCGGGCATCGCGGGGATCGGCGGTACGATCGAGCGGGCGCGCGCGGCGGCGCTGGCGCTGGTCGGGCGGGTGGATGTGCGCATCACCGAGCTGGCGCTGGTGACCTTCGGCGACGGCGCGGCGCTGGCGGAGCCGCTGGGTCGATATCCCGGCGCGCTGCCGATCTGCGTCGCCGCGCTGCTCGCGCTCGCCGGCGCCCTGCTCGGCGCCGGGCTGGCGCTGG
>CAZCJG010000150.1:0-10841 GCA_964498575.1 uncultured Anaerolineales bacterium
ATCACGTCCGACACCATGCCCATCGCCGGCAGGATCATGATGTACACCGCCGGGTGGGAGTAGAACCAAAAGATGTGCTGCCACAAGAGCGGCTCGCCCGGCGTGGCGGTGAAGAAGACCGTGCCGAGCGAGCGATCCAGGAGCAGCATGATCAAGGCCGCGGTCAGCACCGGCGTGGCCAGGAGCTGCAGGATCGCGGTGATGAACAGCGCCCACACCGTCAGCGGCAGGCGGAACATCGACAGGCCCGGCGCGCGCATCGTCGAGATCGTCGTGATGTAGTTGATCGCGCCCATGATCGACCCCGTGCCGACGAAGATCAGGCTGATGATCCACAGCGTCTGGCCCATCCCCGAGCCCGGCGCCCAACTGTCGACCGCGGTGCCGTCGCGCAGGAAGCCGACCGGCGGCACCGACGAGAGCGGCGCGTAGCTGGTCCAGCCCGCCGCCGCCGTGCCGGTCTCGACGAAGAAGCTGAGCAGGATCAGGACGAAGGCCGGCCACATCACCCAATAGCTCGCCATGTTGAGCTTGGGGAAGGCCATGTCGTCGGCGCCGATCATCAGCGGGATCAGGAAGTTGCCGAAGGCGCCCGACAGGATCGGGATGATCATGAAGAAGATCATCAAGGTGCCATGCATCGTCATGATCGCCACGTACGAGCTATCCGGCATCACCCCGTCGCTCTCGGGGAAGATCCACTGGCCGACCACCGGGATCGGCTCGAAGGGCCAGGCGAGCTGGGTGCGGATGAGCAGCGCCGCCAGCCCGCCCATGACGAAGAAGAACAGGCTCGAGAACAGGAACTGCTTCCCAATCACCTTGTGGTCGGTCGAGAAGATGTAGCGGCGGACGAAGCTCAGCTCCTGGTGCCCGTGCTCCGCCCCGTGGGCCGGCGCGCCCGCCGCCTGCGCGGTCATCGCTTGTGCGCTCATGTCATCGTCCTCCCCTCGGTTGGTCGGCGTCGGCCACCTGGTGCTCGCCCTCCGCCTGCGCGGCCTGCCGCTTGGCCAGCCATTCCTCGAAGTCCGCGCGCGACTCGACCGTCAGCGTCGCGTTCATCGTGTAGTGCTGCGGGCCGCACAGCTCGGCGCAGGCCACGTCGTATTCGCCCACCTGGGTCGCCTCGAACCAGGCGCGGATGACCTTGCCCGGCAGCGCGTCCTGCTTCAGGCGCAGCGCCGGCACGAAGAAGCTGTGGATCACATCCTGCGAGCGCAGGTACACGAGAACCGGCTCGTCCACCGGCACGTGGATCACGTTGTTCGGCGCCTCGATGTCGTCGTCGGTGCCGAGCTGGTTGTCCGCGCCCGGGTAGCGCGCCGCCCACAGGAACTGGCGCGGCGAGAGCTCGACCTGCACCGACTCTTCGGGCAGCGGGAAGTCGCGCTTGATCGTGTTCCAGGCGCCGTACTGGTAGACCGCCAGGCCGAACAGGATCAGCCCCGGGATGATCGACCAGCCGAGCTCGAGCTTCTGGTTGCTGTGGACGTAGGTCGAACGGCCGCCTTCGCGGGCGCGGAAGCGGATGAGGGCGTAGAGCAGCACACCCTCGGTCAAGAAGAAGGCGATGCTGGTCAGGATGAGGATCACCGTGTAGAGCTGGTCGATCTCAGCCCCAAAGGTCGAGATGTTCGGCGGCGAGAACCCGTTCATGGGCTGCCCCCGCCGGTGCTGGGTTGGTGCATCCGAAAGTTCCCCCTTGTGGTTGGGCGGTGGTGAGCTGTGGTGGGCGGAGTGGACCTGGTGAACGCAGTGGACCTTGCTGCCGAGAGGGTGGGGGAGCAAGCTCGGGGGCTGGATTGACGGGAGCCCCCGACCTTGCCCGGTTTCCTCTTGGCCGAATGCCTACTGGTACGTAAAGTCCGCCGTCACCGCGCCCGAAGCATCGACGGTCACCTCCTGGGTCTTCTCGCCCAGCTCCGAGTGCCAGACGGCCAGGGTATAGGTGCCGGGCGGCAGGTTGGGCAGCTCGAAGCTGCCGTCCTCGCCGGTCACCGCGAAGTAGGGGTGGTCGAGCACGCCGATCCAGGCGTTCATCCAGTTGTGCACGTCGCAGCCGACCGGGATCATCACCTCGGGCTGGGTGAAGGTCTTCTCGGACTTCATGCCCTCCTTCGGCTGCGAGAGGTTGAAGCCGCGGTTCTCAGCCGGCACCGGGTGGATGTTGTGGCCGACCGGGTCGCTGTTGACGATCTCCAGCGGCTGGCCCACCTGCACGCCCAGGACGTGCGGGTGGTAGCGGCAGCCGTGCTGGTCCAGCGTCACCGGCGTCGTCGGGACCGGGAAGGTCATGTCGCCCAGCCCTTCCTTGACGTAGACGAAGGCGTTGGCCAGCTCGCCGCCCGGGCCGACCACGTAGGTCTCCTGGGTCGCCCCATCGGGGTACTGGCTGGCGCAGTCCGGCTCGCCCTCCATGTCGATCGGCTCGTTGGCCGGTGCGGTGCCGGTGAACGTCACCTTGCCCGCGATCGAGCCGGCGGTGGCCGGATCGACCGGGCTCTCGGCCGCGGGCTCGCCGCCGCCGCTATCGCCCGCCGGCTGCTCGGCGCCGCCCGTGTCGGGCGCCGCCGCATCGTCCCCGCCTCCGCCGCCCCCGCCACCGCAGGCCACTAGGCCCAGCGCCAGGGCGCAGATCAGCGCGAGTCGTGTGAAATCCTTCATTTGTCTCTCCTCCTGAAAGGTCGTGGGTCGCGGCCGACAGGGCCGCGACGGTAGAGTGTGGAATTCGGATAGGAATCTTGATGATGGCACGTCTATCGATAGCCGCTGCAGCACGATCGAGGCGCTGCGGCGGGTCCAAGCTTTATGATTCCGCCGACCCCTCCTTCGCCGCCCGCCGGCGCAGCCAGCGCCCCAGCGCCCATTCGCCGCCGGCGACCAGCCCGATCGCGACCAGGGTCCACAGGTAGACCGTCGGCGGCGTGTCGGGCTTGAGCACGACCGAGTACCAGGCCGAGGCCGACATCAGGTGATGCGCCTTGCCGTCCGTATCGACCCAACTGGTCTCGCCATTTCCGCCGTCCCAGGCGTGGATGGCGAAGGGGATCGGCGCGCCGGCGGGGAAGGCGACCTGGCCGTCCGGCGCCTGGCGCGGGCGGGTCAGCACCACCTGGTGGCGCCCGTCGGCGAAGCTGCTGGCGCTCGCCAAGGCCGGCCCGCCGGCCAGCGGCTCGGCCGCCTGGCTGAAGCCGGCCTGGCTCAGCACCGCCGCCTTGTCGTCCGCCGCGTCCCAGCGCCACAGGACCACCGGCTTGGCTTGCGTGCCGTACAGGAAGTAGGGCCGCGCCGGACCCGGCTCCGGCCGGGCCGGGAACTGCAGCTCGATCTTGTCGCTGTAGGCCGGGTGGTCGACGTGGTACTCGGCCACCTTGTCGACGTAGGTCGCCGTCCCCTCCGGCAGGTTCGGCGGATCGCCCGAGTCCTCGGTGTCGCTCGTCCGATCGTCCCAGGTCAGCCGGAAGGCCACCTCGTCGTCGTTGTACAGCGCCTGCACCGCCGCGGCGTCGACGCTCTGGTTCTGCCAGCGCGGCGGGAAGACCACCTGGCCGGAGAGCGGCAGGCGCAGGATCGGCGCCGCGTCCCAGGCCGGGTCGTCCGCCGTGGTCGGCAGCGCCCCGGACACGCGGTTGGCGGTCAGCACGTCCCCGTCGGACAGGGTCTCGCCCAGCGACTGCACGTAGGCCGCCAGCGCCCAGCGGTCGGCGTCCTCGGGCAGCGCGTCCAGGTGGCTCGGCATCGGCGAGCCGGTCAGGCCGGTGGTGATGCGGGTGTAGATGTCCGCCAGCTCGTGCCCGCCCTTGAAGTTCCAGGTCTCGGTCAGGTCGCGCGGGTAGATCGGCTGGCCCCAGTCGTCGACCATCGGCTCGTCCTTGCTGACCGCCGAAGGGCCGTCGCCGCGCCCGGCCTGGCCGTGGCAGGACACGCAGTTGGCATCGTCGCTGATGAACAGCTCGCGCCCGCGGTCGATCAAGGCCTGGTCGACGTTCGGCGGGCTCGTCGTGTCCAGCGTGTCGGCCGCCAGCGCCTCGTCCGCCCAGTCGCGCGCGTCGAAGGACTTGATATAGGCCAGCACCGCGGCGACCTCGGCATCCGACAGCACCTCGCCCCAGGCCGGCATCGCCGTGCCCGGGATGCCGTCGCGGATCGTCCGGGTCAGGTCGGCGTCGCTGGCCAGCGTGTCGTGGATCGAGCTGTGCAGCTTGAACACCGCGCCGGTAAAGTCGCGCGGCCGCGGCAGCAGGTAGTCGGCCACCGGCCCGTTGCCGTCGCCCGCCTCGCCGTGGCAGAAGGCGCAGCGATCCAGGTAGATCGCCTCGCCTTGCGCCAGATCAGCGTCGGCTTGCGCCGGCGGGCCGAGGGCGGGACGCGGCGGCGGCGCGGCCGATACCGCGTCCCACAGGCTCTGCGAAACCCACAAGCTGAGGCCCGCGGCGAGCCAGAGGATGGTGCTGCGCACCAAGCACGGCCCGAGCCTGCGCGCGAAAAGCTTGAGACAGCCTCCGGGCGCGCTCATTCGTGCCCCTCCGGGATGCGCGGCTCCTTGCCGGCGATGTGGAACTCGGCCATGATGATCTTCCAGATCTCGTCGCGCGTCAGCTCGCCCTCCCAGGGCGGCATCGCGGAGTTCCAGGGCGTGGCGGCCGCGGGCAGGCCGATCCCGCCCTTCTCGACGCGCCACATCAGGTAGCTCTCGACAATCGTCTCGATCGTGCCGACGTCGGTGAAGGCGATCGGCCGCGGCTTGAAGCCCGGCGCCATCGGCCCGTCGCCGCGCGCCGGCGTGCCGTGGCAGGGCCGGCAGTTGGTCTGGTACAGGACGATGCCCTCGGCGATCGCCTGCTTCTGCTCGGCCTCGGACTTGGTGCGGAAGGGGTTCTCCAGGGAGACGTAGGACTCGGGGATCGTCGGATGCTGCTGGCGTGAGGTCGCCGCGCTGGCGACCTTGGGCACGAGCTGCTGGTAGACCGTCCAGCCGACCAGGACCGGCAGGATCGCCAGCGTCGCGATGCGCAGCAGCCGGTAGCGCCCGTCAGCGGCGCGCGGGTCGCCCTTGGGCGGGCCGCGCAGGAGGTCGGCCAGCGGATCGAGAAAGTCGCGCAAGGTCTGGTCGTTGATCGCGACCTGGACCAGGATGGCCATGATCGCCAGGATCATGTAGATCGACAGCAGCACCCGCGGCACCGGCAGCGGGTTCTCCGCCCCCATGATCCACTGGCTGAGGTAGCTGAACGCCACCCGCAGGAAGAGGTAGACCACCACTACGACGCCGACCACGCGCCAAAACCCGTTGATGCGCGGCCACTTGCGACTGCGGCCCGATTCCTGTATCACGTCCTGTGTCACCGGCGTCCTCCTTGCCCGGTCCTCGTTGCTGTGCGATCCCCACAACGACGGGAATCGACGATCGATCTCACTACTGCGACAGGAAGGCGACGATATCGTGCAGCTCCCGCACGCTCAGCTCGGTGGCGAACACCGTCGGCATCACGTCCGGATAGTTGGCGACGATCTCCGCCTTCGGGTCCAGGATGCTCTTGATCACGTAGGCCGCGCCGCGGGTGGCGACGATCTCGTCGAGCTCCGGGCCGACCTTGTTGCCCTTGCCGCCCTTCATGTGGCAGGTGGCGCAGTAGGGCGCCGCGCCGATCGCCCCCTTGCCGTCGCGGCCGGAGAAGAACAGCGTCTCCCCACTCTTCGCGTCGCCCTCCATGTACGGCGCCCAGGCCGGCGCCGCCGCCCCGCCGCCCCCCGCGGCCGCCGCCGCGATCTCCGGCGGCAGGTGGATCGCCGCGACATCCGCCGCGCCGCCCTGGGTTTGCAGGTAAGAGATCACCGAGGTCACCTCGTCGGGGCTCAGGCTGATCGGCGGCTGGTAGACCTTGGGCATGGTGTCGCCGCTGAAGCCGTCGACGACATACTCCGATGGCTCCTTCAAGCTCGCCACCAGGTACTCGGTGGCGGTCTTGTATTTGGCGGGATCGCGCGTCGCCGCCGTCACCGCGATGTCGCCCAGGTTGGGGCAGCGCACCGCGCTGCCGCGGTCGCCGATGCTGTGGCAGGTGCTGCACTTGCCCTTGCCCCAGAAGATCTGCTCGCCCGCCTCGGGCCCGATGCCGGCCGCCGCGGCCGGCGCCGCCTCGCCGCCGCCGACGAGCTGTTGCACATAGACCCCGATCAGCACGTAGAAGCCGATCATCCCCAAGGTGAACAGCACCGCGTTGCGCAAGCCCGCCCGCGGCGACATGGCCGGCGCGGGTGTGGACGCGGTGGGCGGGGTGGGCAGCGTGGACGTGGTGGACCCAGTGGACGCCGGGGGTTCGGATGGGTATGTTTCGGAGTTTTGTGTCATTCTTCCACCCCCTCGGCCGAGGCCAACAGCAGCTTGCCGGCCGTGGCCGCGCCTGCGTCGTCCTTGCCCTTGGACAGGCTGCTCAGCGCGAAGACCACCGCGACCAGGACCAGGAACAAGAGCACGATGCCGGCGACGACGAACATCATCGAGTCGATGCGCGGTGTGGCGGCCCAGGGCGAGGTGTCGCGCAGGATGCCGTTGATGTGCCAGTCCTCGCGCAGGCCGGAGCGGATCACGCCCATCCAGGCCATCGTCATCACCGCCGTCACCGCCAGGCCGAGCAGGGCGTACTGCGCGCGCGGCGCGATCCGGCCCCAGCGCAAGCCGCCGAAGGACTCGGCGCGGCGCCACATCGGGATGTCGATGGCGGTGACCAGGACCAGGACGCTCATCGTGATCACCCACTGGACCACCGCGATGTCGCGCAGGAAGGGGCTGAGCGCGGTCATCGCGACGAAGCCGTAGGGCCCGAGCACGAAGACCGACGCGATCACCCCGCACACCACGTACAGCACCTGCCCGATCACGCCGCGGTCGAGCAGCGCCAGCACGGTCGCCACGATCGCCGCGACGATCATCCCGCCCGCAAGGTAGATCGGCGGCATCATGATCGCCCGCCAGCGCGCCACCGCCGCGGGCGCCACCGTCGCCGGGTCCAGCCCCTGCAGATCGACCACCGGATCCATCCCCCAGATCCGGTTGGCGAAGTAGGCCAGGACCAGCACGACCAGGCCGCAGACCAGGACCAGGCCGAGCTTGGCGCCGGCGCCCTGGGCGCGGATCGAGGCCGGCGCCTTCTTGTCGGCGCGGCGGTAGAGCATGAAGCTGACGAAGGTGCTGATCAGGATGAAGTTGATCGCCGCGTTCTTGGCCGCCATCAGCCCGAAGAACTGCAGGGTCGGGTGATACTGGCCGCCGAGCGCCGCCTGCTCCGCCCCGGACAGGGGCAGGTTGTGCGGCGTCAGCCAGATCGCGAAGCAGATGAACAGGATGACGTTGATCCCCTTGATGTACTTGATGTAGCGCTCGGAGCCGATCGCCCGGCCCATCCCGTTCCACAGGTAGAAGTTGGCCATGATGAAGAGGAGGCCGACCATCACGCCCTGGATGACGAAGGGCCAGGAGAAGATGCCGCCCATCATCGTGTTGCCCATCACCGGGCTGTAGGAGTAGATCTCGCGGCCCATGTAGTAGCCGGCGAAGGGCAGCGGGATCAGCGCGATGATGCCGACCAGGTTGCCGACGTAGCCCATCCAGTCATAGTAGGCGCGCGAGGCGGCATCGGTGCTGGTCAGGAAGCGCACCGCGGCGTAGGCGCCGACGACGAAGCCGCCGAACATGATGTTGCCGATGAAGCGGTGGATGTTGAGCGGCATCCACAGCGGGTTGTTCATCGCCTGCCAGGCCGTCCCCAGCCAGGCCTGGGTCTGGCTATCGACCAGCTTGTCCACCACCGTGTTGCGGGCCGGGCTCATCATGAAGGTGACCCAGGCGTTGGGGATCACCATCAGCAGGGTGCCGACGATGTTGAGCAGGAAGCCCAGCCCGATGTGCAGGCCCTTGCGCTGCTTCATCCGGTCCCAGCCGTAGTAGTAGACGTAGAGGGTGAAGACCTCGGCGAAGAAGAGCAGGCCGAAGACCACCATCGACGGCCCGAACACGCCCGACAGGTAGGTCATCACCCTCGGGTAGCCGTAGAGCAGGGTGAAGGCGAGCAGGCCGCCGAACAGCGCGGTGATGGCCGAGGTGACCGGCAAGAGGCTGGTGAACTCCTTGGCCAGCTTGTCGTACTTCTGGTCGCCGCTGCGCCAGCCGACGATCTCGGCGATCAGGGCGAAAATCGGCACGCCGAGCAGGAAGGCCGCGAAGAGGAGCTGGAGCTGGGCGATCACCCACACCACCACGCGCGGGCTGAGGCCGAAGATCGTCCGGTAACCCTCCGGCAGCTCCGGCGCGCCCTGCGCCAAGGCCGGCAGGGCGAGGATCAGGACCGCCGCCGGCGCTACCAGGCCCGCCAGGAGCACGGACCTCCGGCGAGGGGCGGCAAAGCGACGCTGTATGGCTGCAAACAGGCGGGGCATGGTCGTAGAGCCGAGCGACCTATGGGGCATGGAGGACTCCAACGGATGGGGCATGAACGCCCGCCGGTGGCGGTTCAGCCATCGTTTGGGCGGGGGAGTCGGGCGCGGGGGGATCGGGCGCGGGGGAAGCAGCCAGCTCGGTCGCGAGGGAAGCAGCCGCCAACGGGGCGGTCACCAGTGCTTGCTGGAAGCGCTCGAGCGAGCTGGCCCAGGCTTCCGGGCTGTGCTCCTGGAGCCATGCGCCGACGATCGACCGCTGGCGCGGGCTGAGGCTGGCGACCGGCTCGGTGTGGCAGAGCGCGGCCTCGGTAGCGAAGGCGCGCCCTGTCGCCGGGTCCAGCCCGAAGTGCCCGACGCCCAGGGCGTAGTAGCCGCGCAGCCGGCCGTACAGCGCGTAGCCCGACACGCATACGCTGGTGAAAGCCTCGGCGCCGGCGGGCGGCGGGGCGGCGTCCGGGGCGACGACCTCGGTGGCCGGCGGCAGGGCGTCATGCAAACCGGCGTCGACCAGCCGGTCGCCGTGGAACAGCAATCGCGCATACCACCAAGCCATGCTTGCCTGCCGTCATCCCCCGATGATCTGGCCGGCCGGGCCCGGTCGTGCCTCGTCGGATCGCTCCGGCGCGGCACCAGGGCCGTTTCACCGCCAGATCATGCTACCGAAAGCCCCCGGCCCGCTGGCCGGGGGTTACGGCGCGGGAGCATACCATAGCGGGTTTGGGGGTGTCAAGTAGGTTCGCTCCCATCGCGTTATTCGGACCGGATTCCGACCGCCTAACGCCGTTTCGCGCCCGCCCGAGGCTTGACGGCTGGCCTTCCTCGGGTAAAATGCTGCTGCCGAGCGTGGTCCCGCGCGGTGATTCGTGCCTGCCGGGTACCTGTCCGCCGATGCGAGCTTGCCCCTGAGCTTTTCCGCTCGCGTCCGCCGCCGCATCCACGGGTGCCCGACCTGCGGCCCACCGGCTGCTGCCACCAACGATCTATGCATAAGATGCCCGACCTACCCCTCACGCTTCTCCCACGGCGCGCGCCGCCCGTGGCGGCTGCGCTGGCCATCGCCCTCGCCTTGGCCCTGGCGCCGGCCGCCGTGCGGGCCGAGACCACCAGCATCCTCGATCCGGCCTCGCCGAACGCGGAGTCGCTGAAGCTGCTCTACGATATCATCTTCTACCTCGGGCTGACGGTGTTCCTCCTGGTCGAGGGGCTGATCCTCTATGCGATCATCCGCTTCCGCCACCGCGAGGGCGACGCCGAGCCCGAGCAGATCCACGGCTCGGCGCCGGCCGAGATCGCCTGGACGATCGCGCCGACGATCATCGTCGTCATCCTGGCGGTGGTCAGCTACGGCCCCTTGGTCGAGGCGGGCCGGGTGCCGGACGACGCCCTGGTGGTCAACGCCATCGGCCACCAGTGGTGGTGGGAGTTCGAGTACCCCGACGCCGAGGTCCGCACCGCCACCGAGCTGGTGGTGCCGGTCGGCCGGGCGATCCGGGTGAACCTGGACAGCACCGACGTGATCCACAGCTTCTGGGTACCGCAGCTCGCCGGCAAGGTCGACGCGGTGCCCGGCACGCGCGACGGCGGCGCCGGCCAGAACCACCTGTGGTTCGTGCCCGAGCGCGAGGGCCGCTTCGAGGGCCAGTGCGCCGAGCTGTGCGGCGCGCAGCACGCCGGCATGCGGCTGGCGGTGGTCGCCGTCAGCCAGGAAGCGTTCGACGCGTGGCTGGCGGAGCAGGACCGGCCGGCGGCCCAGCCCGCGCCCGGCTCGCCGGAAGCGCGCGGCCAGGCGATCATCGCCGAGAAGGCCTGCAGCGGCTGCCACGTCATCGACGGCGTGCCCAAGATGGTCGGCCGGACCGGCCCGGACCTGACGCACGTCGCCTCGCGCCCGCTCCTGGCCGGCGGCGTGTTCGAGAACAATCCGGCCAACCTGGCGCGCTGGGTCGACCATCCCGACGACCTGAAGCCCAGCGCGGTGATGCCGGACGTCGGCCTGACGCCGGACGAGATCACGGCGGTCGTTGCCTACCTGCGGAGCCTGAAATGACCACCCATGCCGGCACCTTGCCGCCCACCGCCGGCCGCTGGCAGAGCGGCTGGCTGAACTGGGTGGCGACGGTCGACCACAAGAAGATCGGCATCCTGTACATCGGCACCGCCTGGGTCTACTTCCTTTTCGGCGGCATCCTGGCGCTCCTGATTCGCTCCGAGCTGGCCCGGCCGGGCTACCAGGTGATGCGGCCCGAGGTCTACAACCAGGTGCTGACGATGCACGGGACGACGATGATCTTCCTGTTCATCATCCCGATGTTCGTCGGCGTCGGCAACTTCCTCGCGCCGCTGATGGTCGGCGCGCTGGACATGGCCTTCCCGCGCCTGAACGCGCTGTCGTACTGGCTGTTCCT
>CAZCJG010000151.1:0-10839 GCA_964498575.1 uncultured Anaerolineales bacterium
CACCACCGGGGACGACCCCGACCGACCCGGCACCTCGCGCGCCATCGCCGAGGCCACGGCGGATCACGTCGATCAGGATCGTGTGGACACCCGCCTGCATGTCGAGGCCTTGCTCGCCGGCCGGCTCAACCCGACCCAGCAAGAAGTCCTGGCGCTGCGCTTCGCCGCCGGCCTGTCGCTGCGCGAGGTCGCGGAGCTTGTCGGCTGCACCGAAAGCGCGGCCCGGCAGCACCAGTACCGCGCCATCTTGGCGATCCGCCGCGGGATCGAGACCGAGGCTGGCGACGCCACCGATCGGGAGCATCGCCGATGAACCGGAGCATGGCGCGATGAGCCGCCCGATTGACGAAGCCCTCGAGGCCTGCCTGGCCGAGATCGAAGCCGGCACGCCCGCCGACCAGGTCCTCGCCGCCTGGCCGGACCCCGCCGAGCGCGAGGCCCTCGCGCCCTTGGTCGCGGGCGCCGCCGCTCTCGGCGACCTGCCGCCGATGGACGCGGCGCGCAGCGCGGCGATCCAGGCCGAGCTCAACCGCGTCGAGCTGTCGCTCTATCCGGCTCCGGCCGGCGGCCTGCTCGCCCAGGTGCCTCACGCCCCGCTGCTGCTGGCGGCGCTGGTGGGCGCGGCGATCCTGGCTTGGTTGGCCCTGACGTCTGGTCCGCCGAGGCCCGCCCCCTCCCCGGCCTCGCTGCGCTCGGCCACCCCTCCCCCGCTGCGCGGGAGAGGGGATTCATCCGTGGGGGATGGCTGGGGTAAGCGAGCTGGAAGTGAGGCGGATCAAGCCGCCACAAGCTCAGTTGCAGCTTCTGCACCTGGCAACCCTGAAACGACCACGACGAAGTCCGTCTGGCCCACCGGGTCTGCAACCCCTGCCACCGCACCCACTCCCCTCCCAAGCACCGCCGCTTCCTCCCCCACCCCTCCATCAACCATCAACACGCTCACCTTTCCCTTCCCCACCCCCCGCTCCCTCTCACCCCAACCTTCCCCGACCCGTGAATCCCCTCTCCCGCTCAGCGGGGGAGGGGTGGGGTCCCCGACGCGCCTGCCGTTGGCGCGTGGGGGTACAGGGGTGGCCGAGCGCAGCGAGGCCGGGGAGGGGGTGGACATCACCGGCAAGGTCACGACTCCCGCCGGCCGCCCCATCGCCGGCGCCGAGGTCAACGCCTACCGGCTCGGCTCGCCCGGCTTCTACGTCCAGCGCACCGATGCCGACGGGACCTACCGCCTGCGCCTGCGGCCGGGCGCCTATGTGTTCCAGGCCACGGCGGAGGGTTACACCAGCCGCTGGTTCGCCGCGGCCGCCTTGCGCGGCGACGCCACGGTGGTCGACGTCGTCCCGGAGCGCCCGCCCACCGGAGTTGATTTCACGCTTGAACCGGCGCACAATACGCCCGACGCCTCCAGCGCCGCGCCTGCTTTTGCCGCCGGACTCTTGCCGGACGACGCCACCGGCAAGTCGAGCAACGCCACCGGCAGGCCGGGCGACGCCGCTGGAACGCCCGCTCGCGCCGCGGGCCTCACGCCCCAAGGAGGTCATCCATGAACGCACGGTCTGAACGCGCCCCGATGTCCGTTGCCCTGACCACCGGGATCCTCGTCCTCGTCTGCGCCGGCGCGGCGCTGCCGGCGCCGCGCCCCGCCAGCGCCGCGGGCAGCCGCGAGAGCTTCGCCCAGGCCGGCGGGGCGGCGACCGCGATCGCGCTTGGTGACGGCGTCGGCTTTGCCGGGATCGGCGCGTCGCTGGTACCGCTGGACCTGTCGGACCCGCTGCGCCCGATCGAGCTGGGGACGGCGATCGCCTTGCCCGACGTCGCCGAGGATCTGGCGGTCGACGACGGCTACCTGTTCGTCGCCACCCGCGCGACCGGCGGCAACGGAGACGCGCGGCTGCTGACCTTCGACGTCCGGGCACCGCGGTCGCCGCGCCCGATCGGCGCGGGCCTGCCGCTGCCCGCGAGCGAGATCGGGGCGGTCGCCGTCGCTTACGGCTACCTCATCCTCGCCACCGAGCACGGCGTGCTGCTGGTCGACGTCAAGGATCCGACCAAGCCGCGCGTGATCACCCAGGTCCCCACCGGCGCCTCGACCACGCGCCGCCCCTGGGCGGCGGATGTCGCCGTCGGTCGCGACGGGCTGGTCTGGATCGCCCGGCCCTGGGGGCTGTACAGCATGGACCTGGACGACCCCACCCCCGCCGGCGTCAGCGCGCGGAACCGCCGGCCCGTGCGCGCGGTCGCCACCCGCGAGCTGGAGGATGGCGCAGCGCGCGGCACGGAGGCCTACGCGCTGCTCGAAGATGGCACGGTCGAGATCTGGGCCGCTCGATCGGCCGCGCCGTCCGCCGTGCTGCCCGGGCTGGCCGCCGAGCCGCGCGCCATCGCCGTGGCGGGCGATCGCGTGATCGTGGTCGACCAGGCCGGCCGGCGGGTGCGCGCCTTCGACGCCGGCACGCCGGGCGACCTGTGGCTGGTCGACGAGGCCTGGGTGGAGGCCGGCGCTTCGGACGAGGCGGCGATCGCTACCGCGGGCGAGGTGGCGGCGGTGGCGCTGGAACGCGGGGGCGTCCTGGCGCTTCGCGCCCACGACCTTGCCCATGTCGGCCGCCCGGCGGTGCCGATCGCGCCGCCGATCCTCCACACCCACCTGGCGGGCGAGCGGGCCTATGCTTCGGCGGAGTCCGCCGGTTTCTACGTGCTCGACCTGACGGAGCCCGCCACCCCGCGCGTCGTCGGCGCCTTGCAGGCGGTGGCCGCGCCCGATGGCATGCTGGTCGCCTTCCATCCCTCGCGGCCGGACCCGAGTGCGCTCGGCCCGGACCGGCGCGAGGTGGCGTTCCGCAGCGCGCTCACGGCCGGCGGCGTGGCCTTCGCGTGCACCGCGCGCGACGGCCTGATCGCCATCGACGTCGCCTTGCCCGAGCGCCCGGAGATCCTCGGCCAGCTCGCCGCCGCGCCGGCCTGCAACCCGGGCTCCAACATGGCGTATCGGGCGGGCTACCTGTATCTGGCGACGGAGGACCGGCGCCTGGCGGTCGCCGAGGTCGCCGATCCGCGCGCGATGCGCCTGCTCTCCGCGGGCGAGAGTGCCGGCCTCTCCGGCATCACCACGCTGGCGCTGGAGGACGGCTACCTGTATGCCACGGGCTACACCGCGCTGACCTCGGGCGCCTTGTACGTGCTGGACACGGCGGACCCGGCCCGGCCGCGCCGGGTGGCCGCGCTGGACTTCAGCCAGGCCTACGCCAAGCTGGCCGTCGCCTATCGCCGCGCCTTCCTCTCCGGCAGCTTCGGCAGCGTCGCGATCGCCGACTTCGCGCCGCCGGACCAGCTCACCCAGCGTCCCACCTACACCGGCATCGTCGCCGGGCGGCTTGGCCTCTACGACACCCTGGTCTACGCCGCGGGCGCCGGCCACCTGGACACCATGCTGACGACCAGTGGCGGCACCCTCTTCCCGCTGGGCCGCATCGCCCTGCCCTGGGCGGGCGAGGACTGGGTCGGCGAGAGCGACGTCAACGTCGTCGGCGGCCGCATCGCGATCCTGCGCGGCCGGGCCGGGCTGTTCAGCGGCACCGGGCCGGATGGCGTGACCGGGCCGGATCGCGGCGGTGAACCAGACCCCGACACGGGACCGGACCGCGGCAATGGCGATCCACCCGACGAGAGTCCATCGCCCCCGCCGGCCCTGGCCGCGGCGCCGTGCCCGGCTCCCCGGCGCGTGATCCTCGTCGCCGACACCTCGGCCGACATGGCCGATCCCTTTGATGTTGTCGGCGCCGATGGGATGACGATCGTCGGCACCGCGATCCAAGCCTTCCTCGGGGCGGCCGACCTGCGCGAGACCGAGGTCGGCCTGGGGCGTTTCGACCAACAGGGCGAGTTCCTGATGTCGGGCCAGCAGCCTGCCGCGCTCCTGGAAGCATGGGGCGGCCAAGTGGCCGCCGACCTGCGGAGCCGGGTCGCCGCCGACGTGCGGAGCCAGCCGGGGAGCCTCGATCCCACGACCGGCGGGCGGGTGGACCTTGGGCTGGAGCTGGCGCGCCAGGCGCTGGGCGCGGGGCGGGAGGCCGCGCCGGCGGAGGCCGCTGCCGGCTCCGATGTGATCATCCTGCTCGCGGCGGGGACGCCGGACGGCCTCACGCGGTTCCGTGCGCAAGCGCGCGCGCAGGCGCTGGCGGGTGAAGGCGTCGCCATCCGCACCGTGGCGATCGGTCCGTCCGCCGACGCCGCGTTCATGGCGGGCCTGGCCGGCGGACCGGCGGGCCGGCAGGTGGCCACGACGGCGGCGGATCTCGTGGACGCGATGGCGGAGCTGGGGCGGGACCTGACGCGCTGCCGATGATCGCGTCGGAGTGCCGCGATGGGACCGGCGTCAGCCCGTCTTCGGGAACCCGAACAGCAACGCCAGCGCCTCGGCCGCCTGCGGATCGACGATGGCGAGCACCTCGTCGCCGACGTGCAGCTCGGTCTCGCCCTTGGGGATGATCATCTCGCCGTCGCGCAGCACGGCGGTGATCACCGAGTTGGCGGGCATGGCGATGTCCTTGAGCGCCATCCCGGCGACCTGCGCGCCTTCGGGGATGATCTCCTCGACCAGCGAGAAGCGGCCGCGCTGGAGCTTGAGCAGGATCATCATGTCGCCCAGCGACATCTCCTCCTCGACCAGCTTGGCCAGGATCTCGGCCTGGTTCAGCGCGACGTCGACGTGGAACTTCCGGTCGAACAGCCAGGCATGGCGCGGGTTGTTGATCCACCCGATCGTCCGCCCGACCTCGTAGCGCGTGCGGACGAGGAAGCACAGCAGCAGGTTGTCGGCATCCTCGGGCATGCAGGCGACGAAAACGTCCGCTACGCGGATCCCGGCATGCTCGACGATGTCCGCGTCCATCGCGTTGCCCTCGACGATCACCTCGGTCGGCAACTCGAGGTGCAGGCGCTCCAACACCTCCGGCCGGTGCTCCACGACCTGGACGTAGTGCCCCTGTTCCAGCAGCAGGGTGGCCAGGTAGACCGCCGTGCGGCCCCCACCCGCGATCACGACGCGCATCTCAAGCCTCCTCGGGCGGTGAAAGACGCTTGCGGAGCTCGTCCGCGCCCAGCCGGGTGGCCGCCAGGTGCAGCACGTCGCCGGTCTCCAGGTGCTGGTCGGCGCCGAGCAAGGCGGCAACCCCGGCGCGGGTCAGCGCCACCGGCAGGCACTCGCCGCCCGCCTCGGCCAGGAGCTCGCCCGCGCTGCGGTCCTGCCAGGCCTCGGGCACGCGGAACTCGTAGACCTCGACCTCGCCGTTGCCGGCCGAGAAGACGGTGTGGACCGAGCCGTCCAGCAGCTCCTCGATGCGCTGGGCGCCCCAGCTCGACGAGCTGATCACCTGGATGCCGAAGGACTGCACCAGCGCCAGCCAGCGCGGGTTGTAGTTGCGGATCACGACGTTGGGCACATGGTACTCGACGCGGGCGAGATGGCCGACCAGGGCGTTGACCGCGTCCGAGTTGGTCACCACCGCCACGCCGTCGGCGGACTTGAGGCCGGCCCGGACGAGCATGTCGCGGGTCAGCACGTCGCCTTCCAGGGTCCGGCCGCGAAAGTCCGGCGGTAGGTTGGCGAACTCGCTGTCGCGCCGGTCGATCGCCACCACGTTGTGGCCGCGCCGGAATAACCCGTAGGCCAGCTCGGCCCCCAGGCGGCCGCAGCCGACGACGATCATGTTCAAGGCTTCCTCCTACTCCACCTGATACGGCACGCTGGTGATCACGATGTCCGGCTTGTACAGCAGCGCGCGCCGGAGCATCCACGCGGTCTGGGTATGCAGCAGGTTGTTCCAATAGTGGCTGGGCACGAACTCCGGCACCACGATGGTGAGCGTCTCGCCCGGCTGGCGCACCTTCTCGACTTCCGCGATGTAGTCGAGCAGCGGCTCGATCAGCAGGCGGTAGGGCGACTCCAGGATCACCAGTCGCACCCCTTCGCCCCAGGCATCCCATTTACGGCGCAGCTTGGCGGCGTCAGCCTCGTCGATCGACACGTGCACGGCCGTGATGTCGCTGGACAGCGTCTTGGCGTACTGCAGCGCGGCCATCGTGCCGCGGTGGACGTTGGATATCGGCAGGATCACCCGATGGCGGGTCGTGCGCGGCGGCGCGCCGTAGCGTTCGAGCGACAGGCGCCGGGCCAGCGCGCGGTAGTGGCGGTGGATGCCGTAGAAGATGGCGATCAGGATCGGCAGCACGATGATGATCAGCCAGGCGCCGTCCTCGAACTTGGTGACGGCGAAGACCATGGTGACGATGGCCGTGCAGACGGCGCCGAAGCCGTTGACCACCGCCTTGTGCCGCCAGCCGGGGTCGGGCCGCAGGATCGAGCCACGTTCGCGGCGCTCCTCGCCCGGGCCGAGGTGGCCGATCTTGCGCCAGCGGCGCGCCATGCCGGACTGCGACAGCGTGAACGACAGGAAGACGCCGATGGCGTAGAGCGGGATCAAGGCGGTGACGCTGGCCCGGAACGCGATGATCAGCAGCGAGGCGATGATCGCCAGCACCATGATGCCGCGCGAGAACACCAGCCGGCTGCCGCGGTAGGTGAGCTGGCGCGGCAGGAAGCCGTCGGCGGCCATCAGCGCGGACAGGCGCGGGAAGTCGGCGAAGGCGGTGTTGGCGGCCATGATCAGGATGACGGTCGTCGCGGCGATGGTGGCGAGGTAGAGCAGGCTGCGCCCGTCGTAGATCGTGCGCGCGAGCTGCGAGATCACGGTCTCGTGCTCGGAGGGGATCGCGTGGATCTGGCCCGACAGGAAGGTGATGCCGAGGAACAAGACGCCGAGGATCACGGACATCGCGACCAGGGTGAGGCCGGCGTTGCGGCTGCGCGGCTCGCGGAAGGCGGTGATGCCGTTGGAGATCGCCTCGACACCGGTCAGCGCGGTCGTCCCGCTGGAGAAGGCGTGCAAGAGCAGGAACAACGAGACGCCCTGGATCACCGGGATCTCGAGCTCCGGCGGATCGGTCACCGTGCCCAGGGTGCCGGCCACGTACTTGGCGAGGCCCATGCCGACGGTGACGAACATCATCGCGATGAAGAAGTAGGTCGGCACGGCGAAGGCGGCGCCCGACTCCTTGACGCCGCGCAGGTTGATCAGCATGATCAGGAAGACCATCACCACCGCGAGCGGCACGCGCAGGTCGCCCAGCTCGGGGAAGGCGCTGACGAGCTGCGCGACGCCGGAGGAGACCGACACCGAGACGGTCAGGATGTAGTCGGTGAGGAGCGCGGCGCCGGCGGTCTGTGCCGGCAGCTCGCCGAGGTTGTCGCGCGCGACGATGTAGGCGCCGCCCCCGCCGGGATAGGCGTGGATCGTCTGCTCATACGACAGCGTCACGATCGCCAGCAAGGCCACGATGGCCATCGCGATCGGGAAGGCGTAGCCGAAGGCGATGGTGCCGGCGGTGGCCAGGATGACCAGGATCTCCTGGGTCGCATAAGCGGTCGACGACAGGGCGTCCGAGGCGAAGACCGCCAGGCCCACCGCCTTGCCGATGGTCTGGTGCGGTGCGTCGGCCGTGGCCAGCGGGCGTCCGATGAACCACGACTTCCAGCGGCGAGGCGGCCCCTTGATCTCGCGCCGCACCAGCGTGGTGCCGCCGATCTCCTCCTCGATCAAGGTTTCAGGATCGTGCATGTCCATGAATCAACTGGCCCGAGGCGGGACGGGAGGGGCTCCGCTCGGCCCAGTGCCTTTCTGGACGCGGGCACCCCTTGCCTGAACCCGCCGGGGCAGGGAGATTATGACCCGCCGCGAGAAAAAGGCAAGGATGACCCGGTGGGTGGCGGCGGGGGCGGCACCGCGTCCCCGTCGGTCCCGACTGCCGGCCGGCCGCGCGAGCGATGGACCAGCGCGATGCCGGCCAGCACCATCGTCCCGCCGGCGACCTGCCAGCCGGAGATCGCCTCGCCGAGCAGCGGCACCGCGAGCAGGGCGGTCACCACGGGCTGGCCGAGCAGGGTCGGCGAGACGATCGACGCCGGCAGATGGCCGAGGGAGTAGTTGATCGCCAGGTAGCCGCCGACCTGGGTGACCAGCGCCAGGCCCAGCATCGCGGCGTACTGCTCCGGCGCGTAGCCGAGCAGCGGCTGGCCCAAGAGCCGGGTCAGCAGCCACAGGGCCACCGCGCCAGAGGCCGCCGCCAGCCAAAACGCGGACAGCGCGCTGAGGCCGAGCCGTGCGTGCTGGGCGACCAGGAAGAAGCCCGCGTAGAAGAATCCCGCCACCAGCGCCAGCATATCGGCCCAGCCCAGCCCCGGCTGGGCCAGGGCGTCCATGCCGACGATGACGACCATGCCGCACAGCGCCAGCGCCAGGCCCAGCCAGAAGAGCGGCGCCAGGCGCTCGCGGAAGAAGACCACCGCCCCCAGCGCCACCCACAGCGGCGCGCTGTTGCCCAGCAGCGTGGCGTTGGTGGCGGAGGTGTAGTTGAGCGAGGTGTTCCAGGCGGCCAGGTCAGCGGCGAAGAACAGCCCGGCGATGGCCGCCCAGATCGCGTGGCGCCGGGACAGCGGGCCACGGCGGCGCTGCTCGGCCGCGAAGGGCAAGGCCATCACCGCCGCCGCCACCGCCACCCGGTAGAAGCCCGACACCGGCCCCGGCACGGCCGCCCATTTGACGAAGATCGCCGAAAAGCCCAGCGCGAAGACCGCCGCGACCAGGGCGAGATAGGGCAACAGGTGGATGTGGTGGCTGCGCACGGGAGGGGGATGATAGCATGGGCGCGCCCAACCGCTGCCCGCGCATGGCCAGGAGCGCCGGCCAGCGTTCGCGGGCGCGGGCGGGATCGATGGCGGTGACTCGAACTGCATGGTCCGGAGCAACCATCATGGCTCGCGCGGGGGCAACCGACACGTCTCCCACCGAAGATGCCGGGATCTCGCCCTCCGAAGCACCCGCCAGGCCGCGCGCCGCGACCTGGTTGTAGGCCGCCGGCAGGAACAGCCGCCGGCCTTCCGGCTCGGGCGCGGCCTCGAAGCTTGGCGTCTGGTCGATGATCTGATGGCCATTCGGTGTCGCCAGCACGATGCGCAGCCCCGCCACGTCCCCCAGCGACCAGTCCGCCCGCGGCGGCACGTCGGCGGCGGTGAAGCGGAAGGACCCGTTCGCGTCCGCGATCCGCGGAATCTGGAACACCCGGCCGTCGGCCAGCCGGAGCAGCAAGGCGACCGTCCGCCCCGCCGGCGCCCGGCCGAGCACCGGGTTCGCGCCGGGCGACCAGTCGAAGGAGATGTCCTCGACCGGGATCGCGACCTCGTCGCCGCCCGCCTGGAGCACCACGACGTCGCCGGGCCGGCTGGACACCGGGCTGCCCGCCGGTCCGCCGGAGCTCCGCAGCTCGCCCGCGAAGGCGCCGCCGGCATCGGCCGTCGCCTGGAAGCGCCCGCGCTCGGCGCCGCCCGCGTCGCGCAGGATCACCGTGACGGGCTGGAGCGCGTTGGCCTGGCCGGTGACTCGGGGCGTGCGGACGAAGACGCGGCCGAGCGCGCGGTAGATGTCGTGGAAGACGCGGTGGTCGCTGTCGGTGTACAGCGACACCTCGACGCCGCTGCCTGGCGCCAGCAGGAAGTCCGGCACGAAGCCCCGCAACGTCCCATCCGCCTGGACCCGCCCGCCGAGGCCGAAGCCGCCGATCCGGATGTCGATTCCATCGGACTGCTGTTGCTGCGCGCAGGGCTGCGCGGGGGCGACGAAGAAGGGCTGGCCGGCCGGTCCGTTGCCCGTCAGCTCCCCGGTCTGCCAATCCAGCCGCAGGCTTAGCGCCGGCAAGGTGAGGTCGGCAGCGGACGCACCGGACGCGCCGAGCCGGGCGCGAACGGTCTGGTCGCTCGCGGTCGTCACCGGCTCGCCCGTCTCGCCGCCGCTTCCGGCACGCCACAGGGCGCTGAAATAGCCGTCGAAGCGAGCGCGGGCGGAGGCCGCCGCGAGCGGGGCGTCCGCCGCGCCGAGCAAGCTCGCCGTCACGTCGGCGCGCACGTCGGCGAAGCCGCACAGCTTCGGCCCGCCGTGCTCGGCATTGAGGATGGGCACGGTGCGCGTGCGCTGGACGTAGTGGCCGACCGGCGGGCGGTAGACCGCGGCGAAACGGCTGCCCGGCCGGACGTCGACGCCGGGCACGAACTCGGCGCTGTAACGCCCGTCCCCGGCCAGCTCCGGCCAGGCCTGGGCGAAGCCCAGCGTGCCCTGGCGCGGGTAGGCGTCCAGCGCCAGCAGGGTCAGCGCTCCGGCCGGCGTGGCGCGCCCGCCGATGGTGTCGGCGACGAGGTCCCAGGTGATCGCCAGCTCGGGCACGGTCAGGGTCAGGACCTCGGCCGCCGCGCCCTCGGGCGTGACGGTGACGACGTCGCCCGGCAGGATGACCAGCGGCTCGCCGCCCGCGTCGGTGAAGCGGGCTGCCATGTAGCCGCCGGCATCGGCCCGGGCCGTCAGCTCGCCGAGCGTCCGACCGGCGCGGGTGAGCGTGACGCCGGCCCGGGCGTCCGGCGCCAGCGAGCCGAGCAGGACGGCCTGATCGAGGTCCAGGAGCAGGCCCGGCGCGATGACCGCGGCCTGGACGACGTGGCCGTCGACCTCGGTCGAAAGCTGGATGAAGTCACCGTAGTGGATGTCCAGCCGGCCGCCGAAGCTGTAGGCGAAGTTGCCGCTCGCGTCGGCCGTGGTCTCGACCTGGAGGCCGACCCGGGTCGCATCCCGCGCCACGGCGAGGCGCACGACCGCGCCCGGCCGGCTGTGGCCGGCGACGGTGTCTTGCTGGACCAGGACCACGGCGTCCAGCGGCGGGATCTCGATCGTGGTGGTCTCG
>CAZCJG010000152.1:0-10756 GCA_964498575.1 uncultured Anaerolineales bacterium
CCGGCAGCACCATCACTTTCTGGACACGGAACAGCCCGAGGAGCTGGCCCGCCAGGGCGCGGAACGGCTGGAGCGCGAACAGGGCGGCGACGACCGCGACGACCGCGGCCGCCATGGCCAGCCGGCGCGCGCGTGGCGTGCCCAGCCATGCGTTGGACGATGACGTTTGAGGGGACATCTTGGGTAACCTGACCTTTCCAAGGATTCGTTCGGCAAGGGATGGGCGGGCCGACGAGGCCCGCCACGATGGCGGCACCGGCTCGGCCGGAGCCGCCGGCCGGACCGCGGCCGCCTGGCGTGCCCGGAGCGCCGCCAACGCGGACTGGCTCGACGGGATCTCGGCGGAGGGTGGCGCCAGCGCCCCGAGGCTCGCCGCGACCGCTTGAGCGCGGGCGACGGCGGCCGTAAGGGCGTCCCGACACGTGGCGCAGCGCGCCAGATGGGCGTCGATCTCGGACCGCTCGTCCTCGCTGGGCGCCTGATCTCGATAAGCATGGATTTGACTTTCGCTCAGATGCATGTCGTTCACGTTTTCCCCTCCCATCGGTTATTCGCACGCCTGCTGTTCAGATGCCTGCTGTTCAGACGCCCGCCGCTCGAAGGCCCGCTCCGCGCGCGCCAGCAGCGTCCCGACCGAGCCGGGCGCGACCTCGATGGCCGCCGCGATCTCCTGGTACGACAGCCCGGCGTAGCGCAAGAGCAGGAGCCGGGCATCGCGCGGCGGCAGCTCGTGCAGGATCGCCTGAACCCGCGCCCGTGACTCGACCCGCTCGGCGGTCTCTTCGGCGGCGGCGGCGGGATCGACGGGCGCGGCCACCAGCGCGTCGGCCAGCCCCGCGCGCGCCTCGTAGCCCGACCTCCGCCGGGCCGCCCGCAGCGCGTTGTAGCCCAGGTTCATCGCCACCCGATACAACCAGCCCGCGACGTTGTCCGACCGCGCCGGCGGGCGGTCCCAGAACCGCCAAAACGTCTCCAGCGCCAGATCCTCCGCCTCCGCGCCGTCCCCCAGCAGGCGATAGAGCACGCCGTAGACGCCGCTCCAGTGTTGGTGGAACAACGCGTCGAAGGCGGTACTATCCGCCCTCCCCTCCACACGGGTCGCGTCGTGTGCCACACCGCGGGGTGGGCCGGCAGTCATGGGAAGCGATTCCTCGATGAGACCATGCATGGTTGCCACGGCTGCTGATCGCGAGCGCCTCGAACAGGCGGCGCTTCACCCAAACAACACCGGCCCACCGGCGAGTTGTGACACGGTGGCGACTATTCCCCTTGGCCGTTGTGCACCACCGGCACGAACACCTTGCCCGGGATGCGCGCCCGCGGCGGGTCGACCGGGCCGGCCTGGACTCCCGGCTTGGCGTAGTACACCAGCCACGAGGTCATCTCGATCCGCGCGTCGTAGCCGCCCTGCGGCGGCGTGTTGGGGTCGCCGTTCGCGGTCGAGCGGTATTCCTGGCCCTTGAACAGGCCCTTGTAGGTTAGCTCGTTGATCTGCCCCTTGCGCAGCTCGGGCGTGATGTCGAAGGTCCAGAACGGCACGTCCAGCCCCGGGCACCAGCCGGCGCGGCCGAAGATCCACGTGCCGGCCTGGTTGGGCACGACGCCCTCGTGGACTCGGTCCGCGCAGCCCATCAGGGTGCTGGCGGTCGGGTGTTCGCGGACGTGCTCCGCGCCGCCGTTGATCGAAAAGTGGTGGGTATGGTTGCAGAACTCGCCGCAGCCCTCGTCGTCGTTGCCCCCGTGGCCGGTGATCAGGGCGACCACCTCGACCTTCTCGGCCCAGTCCGGCACCTCGAACTCCATCGGGTGGTAGTGCTTGTTGTAGTCCTTCCAGAAGGGTGCGCCGAAGAGCAGCGGCACCGCCCGCTTGGGCACCAGCCCCTTGCCGCGGTTGGACAGCCTGAACGTCATGTCCAGCTTGTAGCGCTGCACGGTCCAGAAGCCGAAGCGCTGCCGGCCGCCCTCGTTGACCAGGGCCAACATCGGCGAGAGGTCGGTCACCCAGCGCCCGCCGCTCCAATAGGGCGTGATCCAGCGCCCGAACTCGGTGTTGCAGACGTCCGGATTGTCCTTGTCGCATTTGTACAGGTAGACCAGGTAGTCCCAGGCGGGACATTGCGCCTTGCGGTTGTCGGGACAGTTGTAGCCGAAGTCGACCTCGAGCGTGTCGAAGGTCGCCATCGTCGCCGCGTCCGGGAAGTCGACGTCGGCATAGGCGCGCCGGCCGGTCCAGCCGGGATCGTCCGCCCACACGCCCTGGTAGACCGGCAGGACGGTGACCTTGTCGGCGGCGCTTTCCTCGGCCAGCCGACTGTCCAGCCGGTGCTCGTAGTTGAAGTACTGCGCTTCCTTGGCCACCAGCATGAGGTTGTCCAGCGGCGGATCGGTGAACTGCGGGAAGGGGAAGGGGATCGTGCCGAACTCGCGCACGCGCCCCTTGTGGTCCACCGCCAGGCCGTCGGCGCCGAGCACGGACGCCACGGACAGCGTGGTGCTCACCGCATAGCCGGCGGCCAGCGCCTCACGCAGCTTCAGGCCGGGATCGCGATCGATCATCACCGCGGCGATATCGCAGTCGGCGCAGGCGCCGAGCAGGCGCCCCTTGGGCCGGGTATCGGTAAACATCAGCATCCCGACCCCGCCGTGCCGGGCGATGTTCGCCCCTTTCTCGGCAAAAGGGCAGACCCCGCGCTCGACCAGCGCGATCGTCTCGGTGATCGCGTTGGTCGGCCCGCCATCGCTGTTGCAGGCGAGGTTGCCGTAATCCGTGAGCTGGGCGGTGACCGGCCCGCTGTCGGCCAGCGAGGTCGCCCAGCCGGTGTCGGTCGTGCCGAGCGTGTCGATCGCCTGCGCCTGCCCCGCGCCGTCGCGCCACTGGGCGTTGACGCGGGCGAGGATCGATCCCCAGTCGGCGAGCAGGTCGGCGGCCGGGTCGTCCAGCGTCAGCGGGTTCTCGGTGACGTAGTGGAAATGCGCCGACCAGTGCGCGCGCTCCGCCGCGTCCGGCAGCGCCGCGATCGCCGCCTCGACCCGCTGGCGCATGCCGGCGATGTCGGACTGCACGAGCTCGGGCGTCGCGCCGTAGGACATGAAGACGTAGTGCACGTCGCGCGGCGAGCTGGCGATCAGCGCGCTGGGCTGGGACTGCCAGATCGCCTGGGCCACCGGCGAGTCCGCGCTGTAGCCGAGCAGGACGTAGCTCTCGTTCCCCGCCTGGCCGCCGATCTTCAGCGCGCCCGCGGTCGTCGGCAGGGTCATCGCCGGGGCGGGGTCGAAGGGGTTGAGGGGAGCGGCCTGCGCGGTCGTGTCGATGCGATTCGGGCCGGGCGGCTCGACCCCGTGCGTGGCCGGCGACCCGCCCGCCGGGCCGGCCACACCCGGGCCCTGCGGCTGCGTGCTTGCACCGCCGGCCTCCCAGGGAATCTGCCGGCCAACCATGCCCCAGCCGGCGGTCAGCAGCAAGGCCGACACCAACACCAACGAACGGACCGGTACGAACGTGCGGCTCATCATGCCCTCCCCATGCCATCGTCGGGCGATCCTGAACCGATGCGGGCGAACCCGGGAGCGGCGGCTGGCGCCGCTCCCGGGTCCTCGCGTCAACGGACGCGCCGGATTGAATCGCCGGCGTGGGTTGTAGCACGCTCCCGGATGGGCGTCAACCTGTCGGCATGGCGTAGGCGATCACCGAGAACGCGGCGCCGGTCGGATCCTTCAAAATGGCGAAGCGGCCGATGTTGGGGATGTCGTCCGGCCCGTGGATGACCTCGCCGCCGAGCGCCTTGGCCTTGGCCACAGTGGCATCGGTGTCGGTGACCGTGACGTAGCTCATCCAGTGCGGGGGAGGCGGGCTTTCCCACCCCGGCCCGGACACCTCCATCATGCCACCGATCGACTCCGCGGCCCCGGGCTGGCTGAACATGGTGTACTCGAAGCCGCCCATGTCCTGGCCCTTGGCCGTCCAGCCGATCAGCGCGGTGTAGAAGGCCTTGGCCTTGGCGGCGTCGGGGGTCATCAGCTCGTTCCAGCTCACCGAGCCGGGCGCCCCGTCTAGCTTGGCCGCGCCGCTGTGGCCGCCGCCCTTGTAGACCGAGAAGACCGCGCCGGTGGGGTCCTGCAGCACGGCGAAGCGGCCGATGCCGGGAATGTCCATCGCCTCGGTCATCACCTTGCCGCCCATGTCGCGCGTCTTGGCGACCGCGGCGTCGACGTCGTCGACCCAGATGAAGGTCATCCAGTGCGGCGGGACGCCCGCGAACTGCTCGCCGCGCATCTCGTAGAGGCCGGCGACGTCCCCATCGCCGACGCGCAGCAGGGTGTAGATATCCTCGGGGTTCGGCCCCATCGGCATGTCCATGGTGTTCCAGCCGAACAGCCCGGTGTAGAAGGCCTTGGCCTTGGCGGCGTCGGTCGTGCCGATCTCGTGCCAGCAGAACGAGCCTTGGGTGTGATTGGGTGCGTCAGCCATGACAGTTCCTCTCTGCAGTGTTGATGCCGCTGCGCCAGCCCGCGGGGACAGCCCGGCCTGGCGTCAACCAAGGGGAGCCCGTGAGCAAGCGGTGGATGCGGCGGTGGGGGTGGAAGGGAAAACGGGCAGATCATAGCACGAATGTTCGCAGGTGCAAAAAACGTGGCTTCCGATCCTGCCGGGCGGTCGCACCCGGCAAGACTCGCGCGGACTCCACGATTAACTCTCGTCCTACCAGAGGAGCCGAGCTGGCCGGTTGCGGGTGCCCGGGGCGCACGGTACAATCCGCCGGAGATGGGGCGGTGGGCAGGTGGGCACCGGGCGGGGATCGGGAGCGGGGCGGAGGGCCGGGCCGCGCGAGCGGTGCCGTTGGCGCTGTTCGCCGGCGTCCTGGCGTTTTATCTCGCCACGCTCGCGCCGACGGTCCTGTGGGGCGATGGCGCCTTCTTCCAGCGTTCGGCAGCCGAGGGTCTCTTGAAGCGGGACGCGGGCGGCCACTGGCTGTGGTTGCGGTTGGCGATGGGGTTCACGCAGTTGCCGTGGGGCAACCTCGCCTATCGCGTCAACCTGCTGTCGGCGGTCGCGGGCGCCGCGACGATCGGCCTGTTGTGGCTCGCGATCCGCGCCCTGGGGTTGAGCGGGTCCAGCGCGCTCGTCGCCTGCCTGAGCCTGGCGGTCGCCCACACGTTCTGGATGCACGCGGTGCGCGCCGAGGTCTACACGGTGTTCACCGCGATGATGGCGCTGCAACTGTGGTTGTGGTTCACTTGGCGCCCGGAGCGAGCCCGGCCGATCCAGCTCGCCGCGGCGCTGTTCGGCTTGACCCTGCTGGGGCATCAGATGGCCGTGCTGCTCGTCCCCGCCGCCGCCTACCTGCTGTGGCGGCGGCGCGGCTGGCTGGGCGCGCGGGGCTGGGTGCTGCTCCTGGGACTGCTCATGCTTGGGCTGCTGCCCTTCGCCGCCGTCGTCGCCTGGCAGGCGCAGGGCGATGGCTTGTGGGTCGGCGTGTGGCGGCACTTCACGCGGGTCGACGTGGACTTCACGCCCGCCTTGTTCGACTTCTCCCTGTCGCGCCTGCCGCGCGATGCGGCGATGGGGTTGGGGCTGCTCGGCTTGCAGTTCGTCGGCCTCGCGGGTGTGTTGGGATTGTATGGATTGAGCGAGATCCCCCGCAAGTCCGACGCCTGGCGCGCGGTGCTGATCCTGTACGCCACGTGCGTGCTCTTCGCGCTGAGCTATCGCGTCAACGATCGGTTTGTCTTCTACCTGCCGAGCTATGTCGCGTTCGCGCTCTTCGTCGCCAACGGCTGGCAGCGGCTCCAGCGTTCTTCGGCCCGGCGATCGGCCTGGGTGGGTCCGGTGGCGGTCGCCGCAATCGTCCTCCTGCCCGTCCTGACCTATTTCGCCATGTCGCGCGGCCTGGCTCGCGCCGGGCTCAACCCGCTGGACGTCCGCGTCCTGCCCGGACGCGAGCCCAACCGCTATTTCCTGTGGCCCGCCAGCCAGGGCGACGACGGGGCCGAGGTCTTCGCGGTGCGGGCGCTGCGGAGCCTGCCGCCGGGCAGCGTCCTGGTCGCCGATCACACGCCCTACGAGCCCTTGCGCTACCTCCAGGGGGTCGAAGGCCTGCGGCCGGATGTCCGGCTCATCAGGATCGAGCCGCTGGACGACCTGCGGCCGGTGCTGGCGCGGCTGCCGCCCACAAGCCCGATCTTCCTCGCCGACGACGATCCGCGCTACTACCGCCTGGCGTCGCTGCCCGGCCGCTGCCCCCGCCGGTTCGGCGTGGTGGTGCGGCTCATGCCCTGCGTTTATGCCCTCGGTCTTTGCCGGACGTGGGCCCCGCGGCGGGGAGCGGACTATAATCACCGCGCCAATCACCGCGCCGTGATTTCTGGCCACGCCAGCCATGCCAACAGGATCATCGACATGCCCGAATCGAATGCCTCGCCACCTCCGGCCGATCCTCCGGTAAGCGCCCGGCCACGGCGGACGGGCCTCGCGATCGCCGCGCTCGTCGGGCTGGTCGTGCTCGTGGCCGGGCTGGCGGGGTGCACGGGGCGCGATCGCCCGGGGGACGGCGGCGCAGGGTCCGGAACGGAGCAGGCGGCGGAGCTCAACCCTGTTGCTACGCCCGACTTCTCCGAGCACGACGGTCCGGAGCTGCCGACCACCGCCGCCGGCAGCGCGCCCGAACAGCTCAAGCTGAAGGTCCTCGCCAAGCACCCGCACGATCCGACCGCCTTCACCCAGGGGCTGTTCCTCCACGACGGCGAGCTGTACGAGAGCACCGGGATCAACGGCCAGTCCAGCTTGCGGCGGGTCGATCCGCGAACGGGCGAGGTGCGGCAGAAGATCGACGTGCCGGCCGATTTCTTCGCCGAGGGCCTGGCGCGAGTCGACGACCGCTTGATCCAGCTCACCTGGCAGAACCACAAGGTCTTCGAGTACGACCGCGCCAGCTTCGAGAAGACGGGCGAGCACACGAACGAGACCGAGGGCTGGGGGCTGTGCTACGACGGTGAGCGCTTGGTGATGAGCGACGGGTCGAGCACGCTGTTCTTCCGCGATCCCGACACCTTCGCGCCGATCGGCCAGGTGCCGGTGACGCTGGCGGGCCAGCCGCAGGACATGCTCAACGAGCTCGAATGCGTCGGCAACCAGGTCTACGCCAACGTCTGGCAGACCGACACCATCGTGCGCATCGACCCCGGCACGGGCGCGATCGGCGCGGTGATCGACGCCGCGGGCCTGCTGACCCCCGACGAGCGCTCCGCCGGGGCCGACGTGCTCAACGGCATCGCCTGGGACCCGGCGCTGGAGACCTTCATCATCACCGGCAAGCTCTGGCCCTGGATCTACGAGGTGCAACTTGAACCGAAGTAAGCGCATTCCCGCCGTCGCCTGCCTGCTCGCCACCCTGACCGCCGGCGCCCTGGTCGCCGCGACCGCGGGCACCCGCGCCCGGCCCGCCGGCGCCGCCGACCCGCCGCCCGTCCCCCCACTGATGCACGTCCAGGTCCTCTCGACCCGCCCGCACGATACCAGCGCCTTCACCCAGGGACTGCTGCTGTATCAGGACGAGCTCTACGAGAGCACCGGCGAGTTCGGCAAGAGCACCCTGCGCCGGGTGGACCCGCTGACCGGCGAGGTGCGCCAGCGCGTCGACCTCGACGATCTCGATATCTTCGCCGAGGGCCTGGCGCGGGTCGACGAGCGCTTGATCCAGTTGACGTGGAAGAACGGCCTCGCCTTCGAGTACGACCTCCACTCCTTCGAAAAGCTCGGCGAGCTCACCTATATCACCGAGGGCTGGGGCCTGTGCTACGACGGCGAGTCGCTGGTCATGAGCGACGGCTCGAGCACGCTCTACTTCCGCGACCCCGACACCTTCGCCATCCGGCGCACGCTCAAGGTGACGTGGGTCGACCCGCGGGCGGAGGACCTGTTGTCGGAGGTGGCGGAGCCGCTCAGCCACCTGAACGAGCTCGAATGCGTCGGGAGCGAGGTCTACGCCAACGTCTGGCTCACCGACGACATCGTGCGCATCGACAAGGCGACCGGGCGGGTGACGGCGGTGATCGACGCCTCCGGCCTGCTGACGCCCGCGGAGGACCTGCGGGCGGATGTCCTCAACGGCATCGCCTGGGATGCGGAGGCGCAGACCTTTCTGATCACCGGCAAGTGGTGGCCCTGGCTGTTCGAGGTGCGCTTCGTGACGACGCAGTTCCTGCCGCTGGGGCTGGATAACTTCCCGCTGTTCAAGCGCTGAGCGCGGCCCCGCGCCGATCGACCGGAGGCCAACCTGCCATGTCTCGCCTGTCGCTGATCAACCTCGTCCTCGCCACGCTCGCCGGGCTGGCGCTTTCCGGCCTGAGCGGCGGTCCATCCACGCGGCCGGCGACCCGCGCCGAGGTCGCCGCGGCCACGGAGCCCGAGCTGTTCGACCCGGCCATCGTGCGGGACTTCCACCTCACCTTCCACGACGCCGACTGGGAGCAGCGCCTGGGCCAGGTCGGCGAGACCGGCTTCGTGTACGCGGACCTGGTCGTGGACGGCGAGACCTACCGCGACGTCGGCCTGCGCCTGAAGGGCAACAGCTCGTCGCGCGGGCCGGGGCGCAAGAAGCCGCTGAACCTGACGCTGGATGCGAAGGTCGCCGGGCAGGACCTGCGGGGCTACGACACGCTCAACCTCAACACCGGGTTCGCCGACCCCACCCTGGCGCGCGAGGTCCTGACCACCCAGACCCTGCGCCCCTTCCTGCCGATGCCGAAGACAGCCTTCGTGCGCGTGCACATCGACGGCGCCTACTTCGGCGTCTACAACCTGGTCCAGCAAATCGAGGGCACCTTCCTGGACGAGTGGTTCGACGGCGGCGACACGATCCTGTTCAAGGGCGATCCGCCGGGCGAGGGCGGTATGGGCCCCGGCCCGGGACCGACCCCGCGCCCGACGCCGACGCGACCGCTCGGCGACGGGGCGCAGTCATCCGACCCTGCCAACCGGTCCCACGGCCCCCGCCCGCCTGATATCAGCCTCTCGCTCGACCAGCCCAACCAACCTGGCCGCGGCGGCCGGCCGGAGCTGCGCTGGCTGGGCGAGGATCTCGCGGCCTACCAGCGGGTCTACGAGCTCAAGACCGAGGCGGCGGGCGATGGCGGCTACGAAAAGCTGCGCGACATGCTCCGCGTGCTGGACGCGCCGGTCAGCCAGGGCGGCGTGACCGACGAAGCGTTTCCGGAGGCGATCCACAAGGTGCTCGACGTCGACGGCGCGCTGTGGTACATCGCGGCGCAGAACCTGTTCACCAACTACGACAGCTACTACGCCGGCCACAACTACTTCCTGGTGTGGACCGAACGTGACGGGCGCTTCCACATCCTGAGCTGGGACGTCAACGAGAGCTTCGGCGTCTTCCCCGGCGCCGGGATCAACCCCGCTGATCGCCAGGCGGTGGCGCGGACCGATCCCTTCCTGATGGCCACCGGCAGCCAGGCGGCCGCCCGCCCGCTGATCCGCCGCCTGCTCGCCGTGCCGGAGCTCCGTGCGGACTACCTGGCGCACTATCGGGCGTTGGTAGCCGGGGCGTTCGGCCTGGAGGACGCCGAGGCGCGCGTCACCGCCTATCACGACCTGATCCGCGAGTCCGTGCGCACCGACCCCAACCTGCTGTACGGAGTGGACAACTTCAGCCGCAACGTGTGGGAGGACGTCAACGTCGGCCGCGCGATCCCGGGCCTCCTGGCGGTCGCAAGGGACCGCGGGGCCTGGCTGGCGGCGCGGGACGAGCTCCGGGCGCCCGACGCCGTCCTCGCCGAGCATCGCCGCGATCCCGAGGCGCCGGCGGAGGGCGACGAGGTGCGCATCGCGGCGCGCTTCGAGGGCTCGGCCTGGCCCACCGGGCTGGACTTGGTGTATCAGGTCGACGGCGGCGTGCCCGTCAGCGTGCCCTTCATGCCGGGCGACGTGACCTACTTCGCGGCCATCCCCGCCCAGCCGCGCGGCGCCGAGGTGAGCTACTACTTCCGGGCGAGCTTCGCCGACGGGAAGGCAGCGTTCTTCCCGGCGGCGAGCTGGACCGCACCCTGGCGCTACACAGTGCATGGCCAGCCCCTGCCGACGCAACAGGCGGGTGACCTGGTGATCAACGAGGTGCTGGCGGACAACAAGACCGGCATCACCGATCCCGCCGGCCAGTTCGCCGACTGGGTCGAAGTCTACAACCGCGGCAGCCGGCCGATCCACCTGGGCGACTACTTCCTGTCGGACAAGGCCGACGAGCCGCAGATCTACGCCTTCCCCGACGAGGTCCTGGCGCCCGGCGCCTACTACCTGGTGTGGTGCGACAACGATCCCAACCAGGGGCCGGACCACGCGGACTTCAAGCTGGACAAGGCGGGCGAGGTGGTCTATCTCTCGACCGAGGCCGCGACCGTCGACAGCGTGGCGTTCGGCCCGCAGGAGTCCGACGTGAGCTGGGGCAGGACCACCGACGGCGCCACCGCCTGGGGCCGCTGCGCCAGTCCCTCACCGCGCGCGGCCAACGCCTGCGCGGGCGGCGCCGAGATCACACCCACCGCGGCCTCGCCGACGCCGAGACCCGCAACCCCTACGCCCGTCTCGCCCACCCCCACCCGGACGGCCGCCCTGCCGCCGCTGACGCCGGTAGCCTGGGTGTACCTGCCGGTAGCCGACGGGGGGCGTTGAGTGGATCGATGGAATCGACGCGCCAGCGTACGCGTCGACTGCCGACAATAAGCGTTCAGCCCCCCCTGCCTGGCGAAT
>CAZCJG010000153.1:0-10665 GCA_964498575.1 uncultured Anaerolineales bacterium
GCTGCCTGGCGGTGGATCAGCTATGCGTCGCTCGGCCTCCTGGTCGTGATCGGCGCCTGGTGGCTGGCGCTGCGGCCGGTGCAGGCCGACCGCCACATCCGCGCCGGCCAGGAAGCCGAGGTCGCCCAGGACCGCGCCGGCGCGCGCGGGCAGTTCGAGGCCGCCCTCGGCCTGTGGCCGGAGCAGCCGGCCTACCAGGCCTACCTGGTCGGCGTGCTGCAGCCGGACCTGAACAACACGTCGCTCCCGGAAACCGAGCGCGGCCTGGCCTTCGAGATCGCCCGCGCCGCGCTCGAGCGCGCCTGGTCGCTGGCGCCGGACGACCACTACGCCCAGGGCCTCGGCGCGCTGTACCGCGATCGCGGCGACATGGCTGCGGCGGATAGCGCGAGTCGATCCGCGGCGAGCATCGCGAATCCGGCGACGGGCAGCGCCAGCCAGTGGTGGCGCGAGGCGGCGCTGCACTTCGAGCAGGCGCTGGCGGTCTACCCCCGCAGCCCCGGCGCGCTCTACGAGTACGGCGGGGTGCTGGAGCGGATGGGCCAGCTCGAAGCGGCCGAGGTCGCCTACGCCGATGCCTTCCATCTCCACGCCGGCAACTTCGACGCGGCGGCGGGCGCGATGCGGGCGGCGCTGGCGCAGGGCGACGTGGCCGGCGCCGACGCGGTGCTCCAGGAAGCGCTGGCCAGCGATCCGGCGACGGTGCGGCAGGTGGTGGAAGCCGCACCCGCCGGGCCCATCGATACGCTGCGGGTCGACCAAGTCCGCCTGATGGCCCTCGCTCGCTCCGGCGACATGGCGGGCGCGCGGGCGCTGCTGGACGCGCTCGCCCGCTCGGCCGGGGACGATCCGACCACGACAGCTCTGAGGGCCTGGTTGGTCGCGCTACCCGGCGCGGAGTAAGCGCTGAGGCCGCCCCACCTCGCCCGCAACGCGCTGACCGGAGCCGGGCGCTATGCCGTCGGCGCGCTGCTGGCGCTGGCGGTCACCCCCTTCGCCCTGCGCCAGCTCGGTCAGGCGCAGTTCGGCGTCTGGGCGCTGGCCGGTGCGACGCTGGGTGTGCTGCGCCTGTTGGACCTGGGCCTGAACCGGGCGCTGACCTACCGGGTCGCCTCGGCTCTGGGCGCCGGGCGGCCGGAGGGGGCGCGGGCGATGCTGGCGACGGGGCGGGGCCTGGCGCTGGTCTTGGGGCTGCTGGCCGTCGCGATCATCGCGCTGGCCAGCCGACCGCTCGTGGCGCGAGTCCTCCAGATCCCGCCGCCCCTCCAGGCCGACGCGGTGTACGTCATCGTCGGGACGGCGCTGGTAGCGGCGGTGGAGGGTGCGTTTGCCCCGTTCCAGGCTGCGCTGGACGGCGCCGGTCGCCTCGACCTGACCAACACGGTCGACGCCGTCGTCCAACGCACGCTGTCGCCGCTCGGCGTCGTGGTGGTGCTCGGGCTGGGCTGGGGCCTGCCGGGCCTGGTCTGGAAGAACCTGGCGGCGGCGCTGATCGCCGGGCTTTGCTACGCCTGGCTGCTCCACCGCCACGCACCCGCGATCGCCGGTGCCCGGCCCGGCCTGGTTCGGGCGGATGTGATGGCCCTCCTGGACTTCGGCCGGCACATCCAAGCCGTGTCGCTGGCCACGGCGCTGGTCGAGCCGGCGGCGAAGGTCATGCTCAGCCGCGGCGCCGGGCTAGACGCGGTGGCGCTCTACGAGCTGGCGGCGCGCGTCACCGGCCAGCTCGGCGGGGTGTTCATGGCCTTGTCGACGGCGCTGTTCCCGGCGGTAGCGCAGATCCGGGCGGCGGCGGTCGCGACGCCGGCGAGCGACCTGAACCGGGAGATGGGTCAACCGTCCGTAACCGGCCCCGGCGACTTCGCCACGCTGCTCGTGCTCTACCACGGCGCCGCGCGCTACAACGCCTGGGTGGTGCTGCCGGTCTACGCGGTCTTCCTCGTCCTGGCCGGACCTTTCGTACAGGCTTGGTTGGGGCCGGGCTATGCCGAACTGCCGATGGCGCTCCAACTGCTCGGCGCGGGCTGGTGCGTGGCGCTGCTCGCGCTGCCGGCCTTCCTGGTCGCCCAGGCCGGGGGGCAGCCGCGGATCAGCACGGCCGGGGGGATGACCACGGTGGGGGTGTCGCTGGCGGTCGCCGCCGCCCTGATCCGCCCCGCCGGCCTGTACGGCGTCGCGCTGGGCCTGGCGCTCGGGCTCGCGGCCGGCGGGGCGGCGACCTTGGCGCTCTTCGCGCGAGGCTTCGGCACCGGCTGGTCGGTGCTGGCGATGGTGAGCTGGCGGGTCATCGTCGCGGTGCTCTGTGGAGCTGCTGCGGCGTGGGCATGCTTGGGTATGTTACCCGTGAGCCTCCTCGGTGTCGGCCTGGCCGGGCTCGCCGGGCTGGCGGCCGACGCGGCACTGCTCGTCGCGAGCGGCGAGGTCGGTCCGGCGGACCGGGCGCGGGTCCTGGGCCTGTGGCAAGGGGCCAAGGGTGGATGACGGAATGGCGAGCATGCATCGAAGGCAGCACGACGGGCCCGTCGCCACACCTCCCATGCCTTCCGACCCGCGCTTCCCTGCCCCGATGCGCGTCATCGCCGTCATCCCGACCTGGAACGCGCGGGACCGGATCGCGGGCGTGCTGGCCTGCCTCGTCGGCCAGGTCGAGCGGGTCGTCGTGGTCGACAACGGCTCGACCGACGGCACAGTCGAATGGCTCGCCGGATGGGACGGCGATCCGCCGCTCGATCGCGTCGCCAATCCCGACAACCGCGGCTACCCGGCTGCCGTCAACCAGGGCATCGCCCGGGCTTTGGAGCGTGGGGCGGATGCCGTTCTCCTGGCCAACGACGACAGCCTCCTCCAGCCCGGCGCGGTCGCCGCCCTGGCCGCCGCGCTGGCGGGCGATCCCGGCGCAGGCGCCGCGACCGCCAAGCTGGCATACCTGGACCGGCCGCAGATCCTCAACGGCGCCGGCGGCATCGTCGACCTCGGGCGCGGCTGGGCCTGGCTGCGCGGTTCGGGCGAGGTCGACGCGGGTCAGCACGGCGTGCTGGACGTGGTTGACTACCCCAGCGGCGCGGCGAGCCTGCTGCGGCGCGGCGCGATCGAGGCGGTCGGTGGGTTCGACGAGGCGTGCTACTTGTACTTCGAGGACGTGGATTGGGGTCTGCGCGCGCGGCGCAAAGGGTGGCGCACGCTCTACGCCCCGACCGCCCGCGTGCTCCACGCCGGTTCCGCTGGCACCGCTGGCGATCCGGCGCGCCGGCGCTACTACAACGTCCGCAACCGCTTGCGCTTCGCGCGCCGTCATGCCGGCGTCCGCGGGCGCGCCTGGGTCTGGCTTGCCACGCTTGCGCTGCTCGCCAAACAGCCTTTGCGCTGGCTCTCACGCCCCCGGCGGCGCGATGCCGAGGCGGTGTGGTGGGGGGTGCTGGACCACCTGCGCGGGCGGTATGGGCGGAGCGGGCGGTTCGGGTAGGGGGTGGCGGTGAAGGTTCGTTTCGACTTACGGGCAGGTGGATGGGTAGGCGACCGCTGCGCGAATCGACTATGAGGTGATTTGGCGTCGCAACTCCTCCAAATCGTTATATCGATAGGGAGGTCGCCGCCGAACCGCCAACGTACATCGCCTTGGCCGAGTCGTCGACCGCGTAGATCACGCGCCAGCGGCCGCGGCGAAGGCGATGCAGCTCGATGCCGGAACCGATGGTACGGAGTGGTTTGCTCGGCTGGGGGTGTGGTTGAACCCCCCGCGCATCAACCGCCCGCTTGACGCGCTGGCGCATGTGGCCGGGCAGAGCTTTGATCTCCGCCCAAGCGCTCGGCAGCACATAAACGCTGTGCGGACTCAATCCAGTTCCCTCGTGCTTCCTCCCAGCGCAATCAACCCGCCGCCAGCGGATCTCCCCCCGCTGCCTTGAGATCGGACATTGCCTGGTCGAAGACCGCCGTGTCTTCAAGCGTCTCAAGCCATTCGATCAAGGCTTCCCATTCATCGGCTTCAATCACGGCATAGTGCTTGTCCTTGATCGAAACGTATTGAACTGCCTGCAAAGCTTCCAGGCCTGTCATGGTCCAACTCCTTCGTGCGCCCCGCCACCCTCAACCTCGCGGAGAGTATAGCACGACACGTGACACTCCGTGGCCAACCCCCAGGGCCACGTGACCGCATCCGGCGCCCGCTTGTGATACCATTGAGGCCCGACCTTCGCCCGCTTGAGATCCCATGCCGATGCCGATCTACGAATACCTGTGCTCCCCCTGCAACCGCGTCTACAGCTTCCTCGTGCCGAGCGTGACCGAGACGCGCGAGCCGGCCTGCCCGAAGTGCGGCGCGGGCGAGATGCGCAAGCAGGTGTCGCGCTTCGCCTTCGTGCGCGGCACGGGCGGCAAGTCCGGGGCCGGGCCGGGCGGTGCGGGGGGGGATTTCGGGGAAGGGGACTTCGGGGGCGAGGGTCCGGGCGGCCCCGGCGGGCCGGATGCGCTGGACGACCCGCGCATGGAGCGCGAGATGATGCGCCTGATGCACGAGGCCGAGCACTTGGACGAGAACGACCCGCGCCAGCTCGGGCGCCTGATGCGGCGGATGAGCGAGGTCACCGGCGAGGCGCTGGACGCCGAGATGGAGGAAGCCGTCCGGCGCCTGGAAGCAGGCGAGGACCCTGACAAGATCGAAGCGGACATGGGCGACGTCCTCGGCATGGGCGAGGGCGGGGACTCGGGCGGCGGCTTTGGTTCCGGCATGGGGCCGCCGACCTACGACGACGGGCTGTATACCTTGTGACGGCACGAGCCGGCGAAGTCCATTTTTCGGTCGGGGGGCGGCCGGCTGAGGAGCTGCCAGCGTGAGCGCGCAATCCCAACGGGCAATTTCGATCCGGGGCGGCCGGCGGACATGAGCGCCAAGCCCCACCTCGCGCGCGTACGGCGGGGCCCGACGCCCTCGCTCTGGGCGAGCTGGAAGCCGTTCGGGATCGGCGAGCAGCGGCCGAACAACTACGCCGAGATCCTGCGCGCCGCCTGGGAGAGCCGCGACAACCTGCGCTATGCCTGGCGCATCCTCAGCCGCGGCGTCTGCGACGGCTGCGCGCTGGGCACCAACGGGATGGTGGATTGGACCGTCGACGGCGTGCACCTGTGCAACATCCGGCTACGCCTCTTGCGGCTGAACACCATGCCGCCGCTGGACGCGGAGATCCTGGCGGACGTCGCGCCGCTGGTCCACAAGCGCAGCGCGGCCCTGCGCGAGCTCGGCCGGCTGGCCTGGCCGATGATCCGCCACAAGCGCGATGCCGGCTTCCGGCGCCTGAGCTGGGACGCGGCGCTGGGCCTCGTCGCCGAGCGCATCCGCGCCAGCACGCCGGAGCGGATCGGCTTCTACCTGACCAGCCGGGGGCTGCCTAACGAGACCTACTACGCGGCGCAAAAGGCCGTCCGCGCGATGGGCAGCAACAACATCGACAACGCGGCGCGGGTCTGCCATTCGCCCAGCACCGTCGCCCTCAAGCGCAGCCTGGGCGTCGCGGCGACGACCTGCTCGTACAGCGATTGGATCGGCAGCGATCTCATCGTTTTCATCGGCTGCAACCCGGCCAACAACCAGCCGGTGACGACCAAGTACCTGCACTACGCCAAGAAGGCCGGCACCAAGGTCGTCCTGGTCAACGCCTACCGCGAGCCGGGCATGGAGCGCTACTGGGTGCCGTCGGTGCCGGAGAGCGCGCTGTTCGGGACTCGAATCGCCGACGCGAGCTTCCTGGTCAACATCGGCGGCGACATCGCCTTCCTCTCCGGCGCGCTGAAGCATTTGATCGAGCAGGGCTGGGTCGACCGAGACTTCGTCGAAGGGCACACCACCGGCTTCGAGGCGCTGAAGGAATCGCTGGAGCGCCAGGCCTGGGGCGAGCTGGAGCGGCTTTCCGGCGCCTCGCGCGAGGCGATGCTGGATTTCGCGCGGATGGTCGGGCAGGCGCGGACGGGCGTGCTGGTGTGGAGCATGGGTGTCACGCAGCACGAGTTCGGCGAGGACAACGTCGGCGCGATCATCAACCTGGCCCTGGCGCGCGGCTTCGTGGGGCGCGAGGGCTGCGGGCTGATGCCCATCCGCGGCCACAGCGGGGTGCAGGGCGGCGCCGAGATGGGCGCCTACGCCACCGCCTTGCCCGGCGGCCTGCCGATCACGCCCGAGACCGCGGCCGACCTGGGCGCGCTCTGGGGCTTCGATGTCCCGACCACGCCCGGCCTGGCCGCCCCGCAATTGCTGGACGCCGCGGCGGGCGGCCGGCTGGACCTGCTCTTCGCCACCGGCAGCAACTTCCTGGAGATCATGCCGGACCCGGTCTTCGTCGAGCACGCGCTGGCCAGCGTGCCGCTGCGGGTGCACCAGGACATCGTGCTGACCAGCCAGATGCTGCTCGAACCGGCCGACACGGTCATCCTCCTCCCCGCCGCCACGCGCTACGAGATTCCGGGCGGCGTGACCGAGACCTCGACGGAGCGCCGCGTGATCTTCAGCCCGGAGATCCCCGGCCCGCGCCGTGGCGAGGCGCGCCCGGAGTGGGAGGTCTATCTCGATCTCGCGCGCCGTGTGCGCCCCGACCTGGCCGAGCACCTGCGCTTCGACGGCACGGGGGCGATCCGCGCCGAGATCGCGCGCGCGGTGCCCTTCTACGACGGCATCCAGCACCTGGCCGCCCAGGGCGACCAGTTCCAGTACGGCGGCCCCCATCTCTGCGTGGATGGGCACTTCGACACGCCCGACGGCCGGGCACGCTTCACGGCCTTGCGCCCCCCGGAGAACAGCGTGCCCGAGGGGATGTTCCGGGTGGCGACGCGGCGCGGCAAGCAGTTCAACAGCATGGTGCACGCCAAGGTCGACCCGCTCAGCGGCGCGCCGCGCCAGGCGGTGCTGATCAACCCGGGCGACGCCGCCGCGCTCGGCCTGAGTTCCGGCGACCAGGTGGTGCTGTACAACGAGGTCGGCGAGCTGGTCGGCACGGTCTTCCCCGCGCCGGTCCAGCCGCGCAACCTGCTGGTGCACTGGCCCGAGGGCAACGTCCTCATGGACCCCCACCGTCGCTCGCCCGCCGCCGGCATCCCGGACTACAACGCGCTGGTCCGCCTGGCCAAGGTCGACGGCGCGGCGATCGACCTGCTCGACCCCCCGGTCACCGAGGTCGACCTGCGCGGCGTCGCCGCCGACCTGCGGGGCGTCGCGGGCGGCCTTTCCGGTGGTGCGGGGGATGCCCGCACGGTCGCGGAGGGTTCGCCCGGTGGCCGGGAGGGCGATCGCCCGGTGACAAGCTCGCCCGAATCCCGTGGCGACCCGATCCGCCCCGTCTAGCGGCCGCACCCGCACCCCGGTCCGCGTGGTCGAGGACGGCCGCGTCCGCCGCCGCGTGGACGCCGTCGCGACCGAGGAACCGCTGGAGATTCGCGTCGAACAAGCCGGCAGCGCGATCCCGGTCGCCGTGACGATGCGCACGCCCGGCGCGGACTTCGAGCTGGCGGCCGGCTTCCTGTTCACCGAGGGCCTGATCCGCGCGGCGGAGGACATCCCGCGCGTCGACTACTGTGTGGACCGCACGCCGGGCGCCTCTCAGAATTTCAACGTCGTCACGGCGGAGCTGCGGGCGGGGCTGGCGCTGGACCTGCGGCGGCTGGAACGGCATTTCGTCACGACCAGCGCCTGCGGTGTCTGCGGCAAGGCCAGCCTGGACCAGCTCGATCTGCGGGGCCTGGCGCCCCCCGCACCCGGTCCCGTGGTCACACCCGACGTGATCTATGGCCTGCCGGATGCGCTACGCGCCGCGCAAGGGATCTTCGACCAGACCGGCGGGCTGCATGCGGCGGGCTTGTTCGACGCGGCGGGGCGGCTGGTCGCGCTGCGCGAGGACGTCGGGCGGCACAACGCGGTCGACAAGCTGATCGGCTGGGCGCTCTTCGGCCACCGGCTGCCGCTATCGAACCACATCGTGATGGTCAGCGGCCGCACCAGCTTCGAGATCATGCAAAAAAGCCTGGCGGCGGGCGCGCCCATCGTCTGCGCCGTCTCCGCCCCGAGCAGCCTGGCGGTGGACGTGGCCCGGCGGTTCGGGATGACCCTGGTGGGGTTCGTGCGGGGGCGGCGGTTTAATGTGTACGCGGGGGAGGAGCGGGTGGGGAGGTGAAGAAGCGCAAGTAACTGGAAATCATGGCGTTTTGAGGTCTGCACAGTCGCTAGTACAATCGAACGCATGAGCGGAATCGGACTCGCATCATTGCGGGCAAGAAGAGCTGCAAAGCAACCAAGGGATGGATTTAGGAGCAGAAGATGAACGCGGAAATCGCCGCCAAAATGGATCGGCTGCTCGATCAGATGTCCACTGAGGATCAACTGGCGCTTGTCGAGCGGCTCGTGCAGCGGCTGCGACTCGCCTTGCGGTCTTCCGAGCCCGAAGCGGATGCCGCTAGACTGTACGGCTTATGGCGCGGCGCATTCCCGGAGGACTTCGACTTGGACGGGGCATTATCAGAGATACGCCATGGTTGGGAGCAGCAGCAGGATTAGGCGCGGGCGATGAACGGATACGTGGCCGACACGCATGCCCTGTTCTGGTACCTCATCGGTTCGCCACGGCTTGGACCGCTGGCCAAGCAGGCGCTGGACGAGGCGGCGTTGGGCCAAGCCGTTATCTATCTACCGAGCATCGTACTGGCAGAGTTGTTCTTCCTTAATCAGAAACAAGGCCGCCCGGTCGATTACGCGCGTACGTACGATCTTCTCCAGAATCAAGGCCACTTCGAGTTCGTTCCCTTGCAGGCAAGCGACGTCCTGGATTTCGAAGTGGACGCCGGAATCCCGGAGATGCACGACCGCATTGTGGCGGGCGTAGCACGAAGGCTGCACGTGCCATGCTTGACAAGAGATGTCGCGATGACGCAGAGCGAGCAGATTGTTGTCGTGTGGTGGTCGGCCACCGTCATAACTTCGGCCACCAGCCAGGCGAATGGAATTCGCGGCTAGGGGCCTACGGCCGAGCGTCGGCCTTCGCCGACTTGGGCTGTTGAGAGATCGTGCACTGCGTTGTCGCCGAAGGGCGACATTCGGCGGCTCCGCCGCCCCTAGCCGCGGTTTCCAACCGCCTGGCTGGTGGCCGAAGTTATGACGGTGGCCTGGTAGTCGAAGTCGGTGGGTTGGTCTGCCACCATCCCCATCGCATAATCCGCGTCAGACCTCCGCAAGCAGCTTCTCCAACGCGCGCTCGACGACTTCCGGGCGGGTCATCGGTCCATGGGTTTCGATGTATTCGTCGATTTCCTTCGAGTGGCGCAAAACCACGCTGGTCAGGCTCCTCACGTACTGCCGCCATTCCTCACGCACGGCGGGCATCTCGGCTTTGAGGCGCGGGCGCAATTGCTCGTCCTCGGCGCGCAGGCGGGCGAGGTGTTCGGGGCGGAGGTTCAAAATGAGGGTCATCGTCAGTTCTCGACAATGTAGGTGGTGCAAACGTAGATGAGGCTAATCGGTGCGTCCAATAAGATCACCGGTTAGACCGCTTCGACTTCCTTTAGCGTCTTGCCCGCGCCATTCTTCCATGCGAGTAGCCCGTTTGCCGAGCCGCCATGTACGACAGAGGCTGCTGCGCTTGGACTGCTGAACTCAGCATCACGAGTGAACTTCAAGTGATCACCGTCTTGAACCAAGGTTCCGTCATCAATCAACTTCTCTCGTAAAGCAAGCCTGTTTGGATATTTGTGGGCAGCCGCCCGTTCCTTGAGAACTGCTTGCGAACCTTTGCGCACGACAAAGCCTGTTGGAGTTAAGTACCCTGTGGCTTTCAGGCCTTTAATTTCACACATAAGAAGATCGCTCTTGGAATGATCATCAGGTGCCCCACTGATAGGCACGAGGGCATCCGCACCAAGCACTGGCATGAGTTGATGTATTCGTTCGAGAAAAGCCTCCATATCTTCGAGATCGGATTCTGGTAGCTTTGATCCACTCGACTGGCCATTCATTACCAATGCACGCCCAGCGGATCTTGCTTGTTCGATGATGCGACCTTCGAGGTAACGGACATGGGCCTTAGTCAGGTTCTCGTCTTTGCTAACAAAGAAGACCACGTGATTCCAATAGTCCTTGTCAAGATGACCGCGCATGCGATCTCGAACGCTTTCAGCTTCACCAATGTAAACTGTGGGTCTACCAGACACTGCATCGACACCACTAAGCAGATAGACGCCCGGCTTTGAGGCCTCGTCACGAGCAAGAACGGAATCTAGTTCACTGCGTGGACCTGCGACTGCCTTGCCGGTCCAGTTAGAAAGCTCAGCAGTACGGAGACGCTTTGCATCGCCGTGAACCAGAAAGAGTTTGATCGTTGCGCTGGGCATCGGCTCACCTATCTACTGGCTTGTTCGGACTCGTCATTGGGCAAACTTGCCCACCGGTAATGCTACTCCCTCCACCCATCCGTGTTTCTCTGCCCATCCGTAGTCATCCGTGATTCAAACGTCTCTCACCACCCTACCTCCCACACCCGCCCCAACCCCACCACCAACCCCGCCAACTCCGGCCCACCCCCAACCTCTGCCGGATTCTCCAGCCGCTCAGCCGGCTGCCCCGGCCGATACACGTGCACCACCCGTGCTTCCGGATCGATCAACCAGCCGAGCAACGCGCCATTGGCGATGTACTCG
>CAZCJG010000154.1:0-10656 GCA_964498575.1 uncultured Anaerolineales bacterium
TTGATCGCGTTCTTCACGCGCAGCGCCGTGTTGGTCAGTGGCACCAGGGTCCGAGCGTCCTCGGCGCTCCCACCCGGCGGCACGCGCGAGGCTTGGGGCCGCACCTCGATCACCGCCATCTTGATGTTCCAGTTCCGGGTCAGCTCGAGCTTGTCGACCAGCTTGGTCGCACCCGTGCGCAGGTCGCGCATCCGCTGCTCGCCCATCGCCGCCGAGGGGTCGATCACCAGCACGATGTGCAGCGGCGGTGGGGGCGGCGGCTTGCACTTTGCGGCCAGATGCAGCGTGATCGTGACCTCCTCGCCGAGGTCCAACGCCGCTGGATCAGCGGCGTGGGTGGTGGTGAACACGCATGGCTCCGGCGTGGGCGTGGGGCGCGACGCGGCGCCCAGCCGCTCGATCGGCCGCGCCGACGGGATGGCGTATAGGGAGAGCAAAGTCATGGTGGCAGCCGCTGCCGCGAGGATGAGGGACGTCAGGCGTTGCATCGGGAACCTCCCTTTCCGGAGCCGCGATTCCAAGCAGGCACAATGCTCGCGAAGCTTCGAGCACGGGACAAGCTGACGCCAGGGTCATGACGCTTCATCATGGCACGAGATCATGGCACGGGCGGCGATCGTCCCAGCCGGAGCGGGGCGGATCAGGCGGCGCATCGGACGCGCCTGGATCGATTCGGGGTTGCACGACAGGGTTTAACCCGCCAGGCGGGCCAAACTGACAGGTCTTCGATCGTTACGCTAATCGTGGGGTCCGCGCGATTCCTGCCGGGCGCGCCCGCCCTCCCGTCGGATTAGCGCCAGGGCACCGGCGGCGCCACGTCGTCACTGCCTTGCAGCTTGCCCCACAGCGGGTCGTCCATCTCGTAGCCGAACTTGCTGCAGTAGCCGTCGGCCGCGAAGTCCCACAGCAGGTAGCCGTCGACCCCGTCGTCGATCGCCTGGCGCAGGTCCGATTTGATGTTGTCGGCGCGCGCTGAAGGTGAATCGTCCCCCTTCAGCGGCGCGCAGCCATCCTCGTGCGCGATGTCGTAGACCTCGCCGTAGAAGATCGGCAGATCCTCGTCGTCGGCCAGCTCGAGCTCGCCCTCGGGCTCGCTGCCGGCGTTGCGGTGCACCGAGATCACGCCGAAGGCATCCTTGCGCTGGATGATGCGGTAGCTCTTCTGCTCGTTCTCGTAGTTGCCGTCGCCGATCATGCCGCTGGAGACCACCCGGCAGGCGTCGCGCGCCTTGACCAGCTTGGCCGTCATGTCCAGCCAGCCGCGGATGATCTTGAGGCAGTCGTCGTCGTGCCGGCCCTCGCCGCAGTTCGGCTCGTTGATCAGCTCCCACATCAGGATCTCGGGCCGGTCCTTGAAGCGTTCGACCGTGCGCTCCACGTGCGGGCGATACTTGTCGTTGTCTTCCTTGCCGTTGAACCAGTCGACGCCCTTGAAGACGTTGTCGGCCATCGTGACCACGAAGCGTATTCCCTGGCGCCGGCCGGCGTCCAGCAGGCGCTCGAAACGGTCGGGATCGTGGTAGTGGAAGTAGAACACCCGCACCGTGTTGATCTCGCGCTCCGCCATCGCCTGCAAGAGCGGCTCGACCGCGGCCTCCGGGAACTTCTCGTCCAGCAGATAGTGCGCGTTCACGCCGAAGAACACGAAGGGCTGCCCGTCGATGGCCAGGTCGCCTCCCGAGCGGACCGCGATGCCGGCGCAGGGGTCGCCGGAGGGCGCGGCTCCGGGGATCGCGGTGGCGGGTGCCGGCGACGGCGCGGGGGTGATTGGCACGGGCAGGGCTTCACCCGGAGTTGGCGCGGGCGGCGCTACCGCGATCGGCGTGAACACGGGCGGCGCCGGATTGCCGGTCCCGTCCAAGTCCTCCCTGCTCGCCGCCTGCCCGAGCCAGGGCAGTGCGCGGCGCTGCATCATCGCCGGGTCGGCGGTCGCGATGGAGCCGCCGGGGCCGACGATCGCCCCCCCGGGCGGGGCGGCGGGCGAGATCGCGGCGATCGGCGTGGGCGTGTCCACCTCCTTGGCCGGGACCAGGGGATTGCAGCCGGCCAGGACGAGGGGTAGGACGGCGGCCACGATCAGCCACCAACCGGCGGCCGGCGGGCGCGGCGAAGCCGCGGGTGGTGGTGGAATCGCGGAAGACGGTGAAGTCGCGGGAGACAGGGGATGCGGTAGCGGGTCGTGTCGTGACATAGCGTGCTCGGCGGGCAATGATAGCGGCTTGCCCGCCGAGCACCAACGCGCGATGCGCTGCACTTGGCGCCGGACTGATCGGCGCGGACGTTGCCCCGACTTTTCCGCCGGCCGGGAACATACCGCCGCGTCCGGCGTATCACGGGTGGTCGCGGTTGGCGCGGCTTCCCAAATCCCTAGTTGGAGAGAAACAACGAGGAGAACGAACATGAAACGGCAACGATATCACGGACGGATCGCGATCTTCGCGATGCTCACGCTGGGCATGACGGCGGCTTACCAAGGTCTGACCGGCGGCCTTTCCAGAGCGGCGCTCGCACAGCCCGTGGTTGAACACGCCTCCCCGGCACAGGACCAAGGCCGCCCCGCCGCGGCCGATGGCGCGGACATGGATCAGTCCTCGGCCAGCCAGACTTCCCCGGCGGCGGACCGGATCGCGACCGATGGCGCGGATACGCAGCAGGCGGGCGGAGCCGATGCCCCGGCCGGGCAGGCGCCAACGCCGAGCGACCAGCCGGCCGCGCCCCTGCAAACGCAGGGCTGTGTGAACCCGCCGCCGAACATGGTCGACTGGTGGACGTTCGACGAGGCGGCGGGCCCGATCGCGGATGATACCGGCGGGAACATCGTCAACGCCGGCAACTTCGGCGCCGGCTTGGCAAGCCCGGTGCCAGCCCCCGGCTTTGTCGCGAACGCGCTCAAGTTCGATGGCAACGACTTCGTCACCGTGCCGGATCACCCTGAGATCGACTTCCCGAGCCACCCCTATTTCTGCAGCGCCTTCGGCATCGACGCGTGGATCAAGACCAGCCAGGGCACGGGCACGGTCGTGCTTCTGGACAAGCGGGCGAACCCTTCCGCGCCGGTCGGCTACAGCGTATACCTCTACAACGGCCGGCTCGGCCTCCAGTTGGCGGATGGGCTGCCGGCGGGTTCGATCTGCGGCGCCGAGGGTGTGTATCCTTGCACGAACTACACCGCGCCGATGTCGTCCGTCAACATCGCGGACAACCAATGGCACCTCATCGCCGTGACGGTGCAGGTGCACGGCTCGAAGACGTTCTGTCCCGAGGAAGGCAAGTTGTACGTCGATGGCGGCCTGGTCCATCAGTTCACGCCGCGCACGCACAGCCTGGGCAACGGCAACCTGCCCGGTTCCAGCATCGCGAACTCGGCTGAGCTCAACATCGGCCGGCGGGCGCCGGCCTTCGGCAGCGGCGGGTCCTTCAAAGGGCTGATCGATGAGCTGGAGTTCTTCCATAGCTCCCCGGGGGCGGCGCTCACGCAGGCGGAGATCATGTCCCTGGTCAGCGCGGGTACCGCCGGCAAGTGCAAGTGACGGTCCCCTCCTCCACCCTGGCCGCCGGCAAGGCTGGCGACAACCCCTAACGCCCCGGGCTGCCCTCCAGCCCGGGGCGCTCTTTCGTCGAGCAACACATCCGCCAACCCCCGACCGCTCCCTGTCTCATCTCGCACCACCGGTGATACAATCCCGCTTGTCGCAGTCCCATGCCTGACCTCCCCAGCGGGAACGTCACGTTCCTCTTCACCGATATCGAAGGCTCGACCCGCCGTTGGGAGCATCTGCCCGAGGCGATGGCGGCCGCGCTGGAGCTGCACGACCGCCTGATCCGCGAGGCGGTGCAGGCCCGCGGCGGCTTGATCTACAAGACCATTGGCGACGCCTTCCAGATCGCCTTTGGCGCCCCCGCCGCCGCCCTGTCCGCCGCAGTCGACGCCCAGACGGCACTGGCGGAGGCGGACTGGGCCGCTCTCGATCTCGATCTCGGCCCGGTGCGGGTGCGGATGGCGCTGGATATCGTACGCGCCTTCCCCTCCGGCTCGGACTATCGCAGCCCCGGCCTCAACCGCGTCGCCCGCTTGCTCGCGGCCGGGCACGGCGGTCAGGTCCTGCTGACCGCCGACATCGAGGCCGCACTGGTCGGCTCCGCCCCGCCCGGCATCGTCTTGCGCGCCCTCGGCGTCCACCGGCTGAAGGACTTGACCGCGCCGCTGGCGATCTACCAGGCGGTCGCGCCCGGCCTGCCCGACATCACGCGCCCGCCGCGCACCGCCGGGGCGGTCACCACGCACGACCGGATCATGGTCGTCGATGACCAGGCCAGCCCGGCGAAGGCCGCGCCGCGCGCCGCCGGCGACCTGCTCGCGGGCTTGCGGGCGGTCGTCTCGGGCCAGTCCGATGCCATCCGCCTGACACCCGGCGAGGTTGCCACCCTGGTCGGGCACCGCCCGGCGGACCTGGAGGCCTACCGCCTGATCCGCGTCGCCGAGTGGAGCCAGCCGCGCTATCGGCTGGACGAGCGCTTCGTCGACCTCTCGCTCCTGGTCGACGTCGGCGGCGACGATCCGGCCGGGCGCTGGGTCGTCGACGAGCGGCGCTTCACCGACCTGCGCGACGCCCTGGCCGAGGTGCCCGACCCTTGCCTGGTCGTCCTCGGCTCGCCCGGCAGCGGCAAGAGCACCCTGCTGCGGCGGCTCGAGCTCGATCTGGCCATCGACAGCTTGCGTGGCATGGCGGATCCGCGTGGCGCCGGCGCCGCGACGTCCGCTGCCGGCAACGATGCGCAGACAGCGGCTGACCGCGTGACCTTCTTCATCCAGCTCAACCACTACCAGGGATCCGCGCCCGGCGAGGCGCCGCCCGCGCCGCGCGCCTGGCTGGCGGCGCGCTGGGCGGCGCGCTACCCCGACTTGCCGGCGCTAGACGATCTGCTCGCCACGGGGCGGGTGGTGCTGCTCCTGGACGCGCTCAACGAGATGCCGCATGCCGACATGGCGGACTACCGGGCGCGGGTCAAGGCCTGGCAGGCCTTCATCTACGAGGTCGCGACAGAGTCGCCGGGCAACCGCGTCCTGTTCTCCTGCCGCAGCCTGGATTACAGCGCGCCGCTCTCCACCCCGACCTTGCCCGTCCCCCAGCTCCGCATCGAGCCGATGAGCGACGAGCGGATGGCGCGCTTCCTCCGGCTGTACAGCCCCCAGCGCGGCGACGAGGTCTGGCAACGGCTGCGCGGCAGCAGCCAGCAGGGCCTGCTGCGCACACCCTACTTCCTCGCGCTGCTCGTGCAGCAGGTCGAGATCGAGGGCAAGCTGCCCGAGGGCCATGCGGCGCTCTTCACCGGCTTCCTGCGCCAGGTGCTGCGGCGCGAGGTCGAGCGCGGGCATCGGCTATTCGACCCCGATCGGCTCTTGTCCGCCCGCGACTGTCGGCGCATCGTTCAGACGCATTCCTGGCGGACGCCCTACGACTTGCCGGAGCAGGGGCCGCTCATCCCCAAGCTCGCCGGCCTGGCTTACGCGATGCAAGCCCGCGCCGCGGCGCGCGACGTATCGCAGGTCCGCGTCGACTACGACACCGCGCTGGACTTGCTTGTTCATCCGCGCGCCGAGGAGATCATCGCGGCCGGGGTCGCGCTGTCGGTGCTGGACGAGGACGTGGCAGGCGACGAGGTGATGTTCTTCCACCAACTGCTGCAGGAGTACTTCGCGGCGCGGCGGATGGCCGAAGGACTCGAACCGGCGCTGGTCCGCACACCCTGGGAGAGCAGCGAGATGCGGCCGGGCCTGGCGGAGACCCTGGCCGCCCTCGCGCCGAGCGATCCCCTGCCCCCGCCCGAGCCGACCGGCTGGGAGGAGTCCGCCGTGCTCGCCGTGGCGATGGCCCCGGACCCGGACGCCTTCATCGGCGCGATCGCCGCCGAAAACCTGGCGCTGGCGGCGCGCTGCGCGGCGAATCGCGAGGCGCGGGTCGGCGTGGCGGTACGGACCGACCTTGCCTGGCGCTTGGTCGAGCGGTCCCGCGACCCGGACGCCGACTTGCGGGCGCGAATTGCGGCCGGGCTGTACCTGGGCGAGCTCGGCGATCCGCGCTTCGAGCGGCGCGAGGGGCCGTACGGTGCTTACCTGCTACCCCCGATGGTCGAGATCCCCGGCGGGGAGTATCCGATCGGCGAGGACGACGGCCCGCCCGAGGAAGCGCCGCGGCATCGCGTGGCCCTCGCGCCCTTCGCCGTCGGCCGCTTCGCGCTGACCAACGCGGAGTGGGCCTGCTTCATCGCGGCCGGCGGCTACGAGGACGACCGCTGGTGGGCCACTCCGGCGGCCCTGGCCTGGCAACGCGGCGAGGGCACGGCCGAAGGCTCGCGCTGGGACTTTCGGACCTGGCGCAAGCGGCTGCTCGCCGATCCCGACCTGCTTGAGTCGCGCTACCGGGCCGGGCGGGTGCCGGAGTCGATTTACCGCGGCTGGCGGATGCGCCTGGCGATGGGCGAGGACGAGTTCGAGGCGCACCTGATCGAAAAGTGGCCCTCCGGCAAGAAGCGCGCCCCGGAGCGCTGGCTGGACGCCGGCTTCAACGGCCCGGCCCAGCCGGTGGTCGGCATCTCCTGGTTCGAGGCGCTGGCCTATGCGAGCTGGCTCGCCGCGCAAGCCAGCCTGCCCTTCCGCCTGCCGACTGAAGTCGAATGGGCGGCCGCGGCCCGCGGCCCGGGCGGGCGGCGATATGCATGGGGCGACGCCTTCGACCCGCTGCGCGCCAACACCACCGAGGCCCACGTCCGCCGCACGACGCCGGTCGGCGTCTTTCCCGCAGGTGACACGCCGGAGGGCGCCGCCGACCTGACCGGCAACTGCTTCGAGTGGACGAGCAGCCTGTACGGCCTGGCGGGCGAGGCGCCGAGCTTCGTTTACCCGTACCGGGCCGGCGACGGCCGCGAGGATCTGGCGGCGCCCGCCGGCATCAGCCGCGTGGCTCGCGGTGGGGCGTGGAGCGTGGGGGCGGGCGAAGGTACCGCCAGCCGGCGCCTGGCGGTGCTGCCGGACCATCGCGGCACGGACGCCGGGGCGCGGCTGGCCCGCGGGTGACGGTCCGGCGATCAGGCGCTCTCAAGCAACCGGCGGCGCTAGCGCATCCCGACGCCCGCGGGGCAATGCCTACGGGCAGTCGCACCTGAACACCAGGCCGTTGAACAACGGGTGGTACACAAACGATGCGATCTGCAAGCCGAGCTGCGTACGCAAGACATTCGTCGGGCTCGGCGGCTGGAAGGGATCGCAGCGCAGGCCCCAGCCGCTGACCGTTTCCGGGTTGGCCAGGCTGGACGCGATCACCGTGCCTGGCACGTGGTCGCCCAACCCCGGGCAGACCCGCGCGACCGGTGTGGCGGCGGTCGGCGTACCGCTGGTGGGCTGTTCGGTAGGGGTTAGCGAGGGGGCGTCGGTCGGCGTGGCCGAGGGCGTGATCGGCGGCGTGCCGGTGGGGGGAAGGGTCGCCGGCTGGAGAGTCGCGCTAGGTGTGGGAGTCGGTGACGGCGAGGCGGGGGGCGGGCTGCTCGGGCTGGGCGTGGGCGATGGCGAGGCGGCAGGCAAGCTGGTCGGGCTGGGCGTGGGCGTCGGCGCCGCGGCGACCAGCGGGCGCGCCCGGAAGCTGCGTGCGCGCAGGGTGTTGGTATCCCCATCGTACCAGTCGGTGATGAGGACGGCGCCCCAGTGGTGCGGATCGATCGGGAAGGTGACGCTGATCGCGGCGCCGGGCGCGAGCGGCTCGGAGACCAGCGCGCCACCGGCCATGCGCCACAGGCTGGTGTTGGACGAGACCAGCTCGTCGAGCGGCAGCGGATCGGGGCTGCCGAAGCCCCAGACGTCCACCCGCATCGCCTGGGGCGACGGGTTGCGGATGATCGCGCCGGCCGTGCTCGCTTGATCGGCCGCGTCCGGCCGTCCCGGGCCGGCCGGCCCCGCCTCAGAATCCACCCATCGTTCGGCGCCCCCCCACCGCTCCGGCCCCGCGGCGGAAAGCGCGGCCGAGCCTGGGGGCGGCATCGCCCAGGTCGTCGAGTCGCCGAAGATCGAGCAGGCCGTCGTGCCGTCCGGCAGCAGCCAGTCGGCGCGGATGGCGTGGGAGACCTCGAGGTCGCCCGTCGTCAGCGTGTAGCCGAAATGCGCCTTGCCGCCGGCCGGGACGACCGCCTCCGTGCGGGCGTTGTTCCAGACCAGCGCGATATCCTCCGCGCCGTACACGGGCCGGGCTTGATCTGGCGTGAAGGGGTTGCATTCGGGGATGCCCGGCGCCGGGTTGGGGCAGCCGACCTCATAGACGGTGTCGAAGCTGAAGTAGGCGCTGTTCGCTTCGTAGGGATTGCCGGATTGCCCGGGCGACTGAAAGTCGGATAGCGTGAGCCGAACCCCCGCCGCGGCGGCGCCGCAAACATTCTCCGCGTCGAAGTTGACCAGCTCGGCGACGCCGCGCAGGTTGCCTTCGGGCGAGCACTTGCCTAGCGCGCCGGCGCCGCGGATCGACGCGAGCTCGGCTTCGGATAGCGCGCGGTTGAAGATCTCCAGCTCGTCGAGGGATCCCTTCCACAGCGCGGCGCTCTGGGCGTGCCTGCCGATGCGCAGCGGCGCCGCGTTGTCCAGGCTCTGCGGGCGCAGCGCGGCGCTGAAGGGGACGTTTGCGCCGTCGATGTAGAAGAAGCTCTCGCCGGAGCGCTGGACGCTGACGGCGACGAAGTGCCAGGCATCGTCGTTGATGGGCGTCAGGGAGTTGAAGATCGTGCAGGGATGCACCGCCGGGTTGGAGCCGCAGACGTTGCCAACGGCGCTGCCGTCGGCGAGCTGCAGCGCGGGCTGCCCATCGATGGTGAACAGCGCATAGCCGCGCGTTGGGCCGAAGCTCCGCTTGTCGACGATGGTTCGGATACCCGTCGCGTCCGCCGCCAGCTTGACCCAGGCATCGATGGTGAAGTCGCTTGTACCCAAATCGAGCTCGACGTGGTCGGGCACGTCGAGGAACTGGGTCTGGCCATCCAGATCGATGCCGTCGCCAACCATGGCGGAGCTGTCGCCCGGCGCGACTCCCAGTTCGGCATGGTTGTTCACGCCCGCCCAATCACGGTAGAAGTCCGGCCGCGGCTCTCCGCCCTCCAGCGCCTCGAACGGCCACCACGCGAGCAGGCCCTTCGGCGCGGGAACGCATGTGGGCGGCGGTGTGGCGGGCTGTTCGGCGGCGGATTGGTGGACTCCCGCGGCATCGGCGCTGATGCCGGGCCGGGCGGGCCCGACCAGCGCGGCCAGCAGGGCGGCCAGTCCGGCCGCGGCGGACAGCCCGAGCAACGGATAGCGCTTCGCGTGGGTGGACATGGCTGGCTTCCCTCCTGATCAAGTGGATTGGGGCGATGACTTGGAAGTCGGTACGTCGGCGGAACCGAGCGTTGGTCAAGTGTTTGTCGACAGTGTAGCGTGAGGTGGCGCGCGTGGCGAGCTCAGTCCGCCGGGCTGCGCAAGCGCGCGGGGATTCCGAAAGGACTCCCCGCGCGCTGCGCGGCCTGGCATCCGGTGCCACCACCGAACCTACATGTCCGGCGCGCCGTCGTTGAAGTCGTTGTTGGGGTCGATGTCGAGGAGGCGGGAATCGGGGTCGAAGACCAGCCACCCAGCCTGAGCTTGCGAAGCCAGGTCGCCCAAATGCCCCCAGTTTATTACATGGTAGATGTCGTACTTGCCGCCGGACGTCTGGTTGGCCTGCATCAAGACATTATCCGAATCGCTGCTGACGAAGGTCCCGTACTGGTTGCCCGGAAGCTGGGTGAGCTGGGTGACGGTGCCCTTCTTGACGGTATGGCAGGGTGCCCCCCCCTGGGTGTACTTCGTGCACTCCAGCTCCAGCAGCATCAGCTCCTCGTCCTGGTGACCAGGGGCGCCGGTGCTGTACATCTCGGAATTGAAGATCAGGCGGGTCGTGGGGTAGCCGTTCACAATGTCGACCCCCTCAGCCGCCGACGGCGCGAAGGCCAGCCGGATACCCTGGTTGTTCTGGTCACGGATAACCGCGAACTTGGTCTTGTCATTGGCGGGATCCGTCGCCGAGACGCTGAACAGGAAGCCGCGGTTGACGCCCTTGTCGCCGGAGAAGAAGATCGTCGAGTTGTCCGGCGAGAAGTCGGACTCGGAAGGTGCAGGGTTCATGCTCGGCTTCAAGATCGGGCGGACCGTAAAGGAGTTAAGCATGAAGGTGGGGTCGTTGCTCAAGGGGTGGTAGTAGGCGGCGATGTCAATGCACGCTAGGCCGCGCGTCGACCATTCGTTGTAGTGGCTGAAGCACAGGACGTTGCCCCCACCGTCGTGCTTTTGGCTCCAATTGGACCACGTGAGATAGTCGACGCGCGAGGTGCCGAGATTGCGATCCGCCGCGGTGAAGGTCTTTACCAGCTTGCCGGAGGGCTCGATCAGCTTGATCTCATCGCCGTTCTGGCCGGCCGTGATATAGGCGATGTACTTCTTGGCGCCAGACCACACCGGGCTGCGCGCGCCGGTAGGCTCGTGTGTCAACTGTGTGACCGTGGCGCCGTTGTAGCGAAACACTTGGTTCTTCCCTCCGTCGCGATCCGACATGAACACGATGTCCGGGTATGCGGCTTGCGACGGCAGCATGGCGCCACGAGGAGGAG
>CAZCJG010000155.1:0-10653 GCA_964498575.1 uncultured Anaerolineales bacterium
CCCGGCGGCCTCCGTCCCCGGGCACAGCGTCGGTGGCGCCGAGCTGCCGGAGTCGCGCTTGATGCCGCCCGGCGCAGGCGGCAAGGGCAGTGGCCTGGACGCCATCGCGCCGGCCGGCCCGGACAACTTCAATGGCCTCAGCCTGGAGGGCAACACGGAGCTGCACCCCTGGCGCATGAACGTCAAGCTGTTCGCCCACTTCCCCAACAACGCCGCCAACGTCTGGTCGGGGTGCACGGGGTCCTTGATCGACGACCGCCACCTGATCACCGCCGCGCACTGTGTGTACAACGCCGGCAGCGGCGGCTGGTACGATACCTTGATCGCGATCCCCGGTTTCGAGAACGGTTACGAGCCCTACGGGCGCGCGCTCGGCGTGGCCGCCCGCACCTGGACGGCCTACACCCAGGAGAACAACTTCCACTGGGACATGGCGGTCGTCCGGCTGAACTCGTCGATCGGCAACAGCACCGGCTGGTACGGCTACGGCTACCACGAGTGGGTCTGGCCCAACGGCGCCACCGGGGCGAACTGCGACTTCTACAAGTCGACGACGTTCCACAACGCCAGCTATCCCGGCGAGTCGCCCTACAACGGGCAGTTCATGTACTACCGCTACGGCACCTTCGATGGCTGCGAGGATCCCGGCTTGATCACCTTCAACAGCTTCACCTACCGCGGCCAGAGCGGCAGCGGCTTCTACCGCATCGACGGCGGCAGCCGCACCGTGGAGGCGGTCATGTCCGTCCGGTGGGTCTACACCTGGCCCTGGGGCGAAACCTACAAGTCCGACACCGTGCGCTTCACCAAGTTCCGCTTCAACTCCGTCTCCGAGTTCATCGCCCAGGTTCCGTAACACCCACAGCCCGGCGCGCCGGCCATCAGGCGACGTGCCGGCGCAGAAGGCCTGAGCGACCGGACCGGCCACCTCCCCGCGGGGTGGCCGGTCCGCTTGTTCGCCGGCGAGATCGCGACGCCCTTTTCAGGTCTCAATGGGCTGCCCAGTGGACCAGCTCCGGCTCGGCGTTGGACGGGATGCGGTCGAATGCGTCCTCCAAGGCCGCGCCCGTCGCCAGGCAGGCCAGGATCGCCAGCGCCAGCCCGTGGGACACGACCAGCACCGGGCCGGGGGCGTGGGCGTCACCGATCGCGTCGGCGGCGGCCGCGACGCGGGTGGCGACATCGCGAACGGTCTCACCGCCGGGCGGCGGGACGTCCAGCGGGTCGGCGCGGCGGGCGGCCCAGGCCTCGGGATAGCGCCGGACGATCTCGGCGGCGAGCAAGCCGTCCCACTCGCCGTGGTGCACCTCGCGCAGGCGGCGGTCGACGCGCGGCGCCAGCCCCAGGTGCTCGCCGAGGATGGCCGCGGTCTGGCGCGCGCGCACCAGGTCGCTGGTGTAGAGCGCGGCGAAGCGCCGCCCGGCGAGCCGCGCGGCCAGCGCCTCGGCCTGGGCGCGGCCGGTGGCGTTGAGATCGGGATCGAACTGGCCCTGGAGCCGCCGCTCGAGATTCCAGTCGGTCTGGCCGTGGCGCACGAGCCACAGCGCCGTCACGCCGCTTGCCATTGCTTCAGACAGCCCGACCTCGGCGCCGCCGCGCGCCATCCCGTCAGTCCCCGAGTCCGGCCGCGCCGCGCAGGCGTTCGAGCCGCGCCGGGTTGGAGCGGACGTCCTCCGCGTCCTGCAAGAGCGCGAAGGCGCGCAGGAACTCCGGCCGCGCCTGCTCGGGCCGCCCGAGCGCCAGCAGGTTTTCGGCGCGCTCCTCGTGGACGTAGCCGTCGGGCGCGCCCGCCGTCTCGCATTCGAGCGCCAACCGATCGAGGATGTCGAGCGCCTCGGCGTGCCGGCCCAGCGCGCGCAGGCCGCGCGCGACCGTCCACCAGCCGATCAGGATCGACCGCCCGGTCTGGCCCAGCTCGATGCGAATCGCGACGCCCTTCCGCCAGAGGTCGACCGCCCGCTCGTAGTCACCCTGCTCGAACAGGGTCCAGCCCGTGTTGTTGTACAGCGGGCCGAGCCAACCGCGGGCGCGCGGGTCCGCCGAGGCCTCGGCGATCTCGATGGCCCGCCACGCCCAGGCCAGCGCCTCCTCGGGCGGTTCGGCCAGGGCGACCATGTGCGCGGCGTCCAGGGCCAGCGGGATCTCGCCCGCCTGGTTGGCCAGCTCCCAAGCGGCGAGGAAATACGACTTGGCCTCCGCCGGCTGCCCGGACGAGCGGAGCACGCGCCCCTTCTCCAGGTTCCAGCGGACGTTCAGGATCGGCGTGCCCGATACGAGCCGCGGCTCCATCCCTGCCAGCGTCGCGTGCGCGTCGTCGAAGCGCCGCTGCAAGCCCTGGGCGCGGGCGACCTGGGTCAAGGCCTCGGCCTCATAGTCGCCGGCGCCGGCCGCCCGCGCTGTCGCCGCCGCCGCGCGGAAGGCTTGTTCCGAGGCGGCGGGATCGTCCCAGCGCCAGAGATCGGAGAGGCTCGGCAGACTGCTCGGAGGGCGATCGGTCGGGTCGGTCCTGGTCGTCGGGGCGGTCACGATGTCCTGCCGCCTACCCTGCCCGCACCGGCAGCGCCTCGAGCCCGCGCAAGAGCAGGCTTTTCCGCCAGCGCAACCGCTCCTCGGGCACGGCGAGCCGCAGGTCCGGCAGCCGGCGCGCCAGCGTCGCGAAGGCGACCTGGGCCTCCAGGCGCGCGAGCGGGGCGCCGACGCAGTAGTGGATGCCATGCCCGAAGCCGAGGTGCCGGTTGTTCGCCCGCCCGAGGTCCAGGACGTCCGGCTCTGCGAAGACCGCCGGGTCGCGGTTGGCCGAGCCGATCACGCCGAAGGCCGCCCCGCCGCGCGGGATGGCGGCGCCGCCGCCGAGCTCGACGTCCTCGCGCGCATAGCGTTCGGTCGTCAGCAGCACCGGCGCGGTGAAGCGGAGGAGCTCTTCGACCGCGGGCTTGATCAGGTCCGGCTCCGCGCGCAGGCGATCCCACTGCTCCCGATGTTGCATCAGCGCCAGGGTCCCGTTGCCGATAAGGTTAACCGTGGTCTCGTGCCCGGCGATGAGCAGCACGAAGACCATCGCCAGCAGCTCGTCCTCGCTGAGATGGTCGCCGGCCTCCTCGGCCTGGATCAGCGCGGTGGTCAGGTCGTCGCCCGGCTCGGCCCGCCGTAGCTTGAAGAAGCCGCGCAGGTAGCGCAGGAAGAGCCACAGGCTCGGGACGGCGCGCAGCGAGCCGGTCATCGGGTTGAGCGATACGACCGACTTGGACCAGCGGTGGAACTTGTCCTGGTCGCGCGCCGGCACGCCTAGGATCTCGGTGATGATCGTCATCGGCAGCGGCAGCGCGAAGTCGCCGATCAGGTCGAAGCTGCCGCGCGCCGCCGCCGCGTCCACCAGCTCGTCCGTCAGCCCCTGCACCCGGCCGCGCATCTGCTCGACGATGCGGGGCGTGAAGGCCTTCTGGACCAGCGCTCGCAGCCGGGTGTGGTCCGGCGGGTCCTGGTCCAGCATGTTGCTCATCAGCGGTCGGATGAAGGACGGCGCCCAGGGAAGCTTCTTCTGCTCCGCCGGCGTCAGAGCGCTGCGGCGGTCCTTGACGAAGCGCTCGTCGACCAGGAGTGCATGCACGTCCGTGTGGCGCGTGACCAGCCAGGCCGGCTGCTTGCCGCTCAGGATCGTGCGGTAGACCGGTGCCTCGTCGCGCAGCCGGGCGAAGAAGGGGAAGGGATCGACCTTGAACGCGGCGCCGAGGATGTCGGGAGTAGGGAGGTCGGCGGCACCAGCGCCGGTGGTCCGGACCTCGGGCCGCCGGACTTCGGCCGGGGGAAGGTCGGATCGGGTGATGGTCATGAAACGGCCTCCAGAGGTCTCAGCGTAACGAACGTTAGCCGCGGGCGCCGCGCCAGCGCGGGAACATGAAGCCCGTCCGCGCGACGTAGGCTCGCCAGTCGTCCCCGAACCGCTCCGCCAAGACGGTCTCCTCCAACCGAGCTCGCTTGTAGAACGAAGCCAGCGACATGACGAGCATCAGCAGGATCAGCCAGGTCCAGTAGATCAACAGCAGGCCGACCAGCGCCAGCCACCAGCCGGCGTACATCGGGTGGCGGATGTGGGCGAAGGGGCCGCCCTGGACGAGCTGGTGATCCGGCCTCAGCTTGACCTCGCGGCTGGTGCTGACGCCCCAGTTGGCCCCGAGGGCGCGCCGGCCCCAGACGATCAGGCCGAAGCCGGCGAGGAACACCGCGAGGCCGAGGACATCCAGCATGCTCGCGACCGCCGGCGGCAGCGCCACGGGCAGCGGCACCCAGGTGAAGTAGATCAGCGGGATCGCGAGCAGCAGCCCTACGAGCATGAAGGCGATCTGCGCCCAGGCCGGCACGGGGCGGCCGGAGCGCGCGGGGAAGAGCGAGACCGCCTCGCCCTTGCGGAGCTGGGCCAGCCAGCCGGCCATCGTCTGGACCACGGTGAGGTAGACGAGCGCGGTGAGGACGACGAGGTTGATCAGCATGGGCAGACGATCTCGGACGCGGCCCTGGCCACCGGCATCACCCGAGGCGATGGCGGTTCGGCGAGCGGGGGAACGTGTTCAAGTGTGGTCATGGGGAAACACCTGGTACGGCCCAATGATACCACCACTCACCCGCTTCGCCCTTTCGCCCATTCCGGTCGTGACGCTTTCGGTGCTGGATTCGGGCGGGTATTGACCCCCGCCCCCCACCCGGCTTATAATCCCAGCCCAATCATCCCGAGCCCTGCCGGAGGAAGCATGCCGCTGCCGCCTGATCCCGTCGCCTTCACCATCCCGCTGTACCTCCCCCACATCAATTGGGCCGAGCGCGCGATCACCGACTGGTACTGGTCGGGCTGGCCGGTCTATTGGTACGGCATCCTGGTCACCGTCGGCGTGCTGGCCGCCGCCTGGGTGGCGGACCGCGAGGCGCGCCTGCGCGGCTACAACCCGGACCATGTGTGGAACGCCCTCCTGGTGATGATGATCTTCGGCCTCGTCGGCGCCCGGCTGTACCACGTCATCTCCTCGCCCGCCGGCGGCGGGACCAGCTTGCAGACCTATCTCGACGACCCGGTCTCGATCATCCGGGTGTGGAATGGCGGCCTGCGCGGCCTGGGCATCTTCGGTGCGATCGTCGGCGGCACCTTCGGGCTGTGGCTCTACACCCGCTGGGCCAAGCTGCCCTTCGCCGAATGGGCCGACATTTGCACCGTGGCCCTGCCCCTGGGCCAGGCGATCGGCCGCTGGGGCAACTGGTTCAACCAGGAGCTCTACGGCAACCTGACCACGCTGCCCTGGGGCATCCCGGTCGCGCCGGAGTACCGGCTGGCCGCCTTCGCCGCCGCGCCCGCCGACGCGCGCTTCCATCCCACCTTCCTCTACGAGTCGCTGTGGTGCCTCTTGGTCTTCCTGATCCTGCGCTACGTCTCGCACAACTGGCGCGAGGAGCTGCGCACCGGCGACATCGCGCTGATGTACTTCATCCTCTACCCGATGGGCCGCTACCTGGCCGAGCTGCAGCGCCCCGACGCCTGGGCGATCGGCGGCATCCCGGTCGCCCAGATCATCTCGGTGTCCTCGATGCTGATCGCCTCGATCTGGCTGCTCTGGCGCCACGACTTCGTCGGCTGGCTGCGCAACCGCTCCTCGGCCCGATCTTCAGAGGCTTGATCACCGCCCTCCCGCCGCGATGACGCCGCCGACCGGGGGCCAGGTCGCCGCGGCGATCTGGCTGGGCCTGTGCCTGGCGCTGGTCTTCGGCCTGCCTGGCCTGGTCGCGCTGGACGCCGCCGGCCAGCGCGCGCGGGGGGTCGAGCGCGCCGCCCTCGCGGTCGGCGCCAGCGTCACGCTCTGGCCGCTGGTCCTGCTCTGGACCACCGTGGTGGGCTTCGCGTGGACCGCGGCGCGCTACCGCCTGGCCATGCTGGTGCTCGTCGCGATCGCGGGCTACCGGCTCGCGCGCCAGGCGCGCGCGAGTCGCGCGGCCGGCCGCGGCGGTCCGGCCGGCTTGCGCCGGGGGATGCGCGCGCAGCCCTGGACCCTCGCCCTGGCGGTGATCCTGGGGCTGGCGGTGATCCTGCGCATCGTGCAGGTCCAGGGCGTGGTCGCCCCCCCCTGGGTCGACGGCTACCATCACACCCTGATCACCCAGCTCATCGTCGAGCGCGGCGGGGTGCCGGCGGACTACCGGCCCTATTTGGCGGTCGACCTCTTCTACTATCACTTCGGCTTCCACGCCCTGGCGGCGGCGGTCGCTTGGCTGTCGGGCGCGCCGGCCGCCACGGCGGTGCTGTGGACCGGGCAAGCGCTCAACGTCCTGACGGTGCTGACCGTCTACCTGCTCGCGCGGCGCCTGCTCGAAACCCCGGCCGCGGCGGTGCTGGCGGCAGCGGTGCCGTCGGCCTGGTTCTGGTTCCCGTCCTACTTCGTCACCTGGGGCCGCTACACCCAGCTCGCCGGGCTGGTCGCGCTGCCGGTGGTGTGGGTCCTGGTGGCGGACGCGATCGCCTGGCGCCGGCCGGTGCGCGGGCAACTGCTCGCGGCGGCCTGTGCGGCGGGGCTGCTGCTGGTGCACTACCGCGTCTTCGTGTTCTACCTGATCGGCATCGGCTTGGTCGCCCTCTACGTTGTCCTCGCCCGCCGGCGGCCGCGCGGGCACCTGCTCCGTCTGGCCGCGATCGGCGTCGCCGGCGGGGTGCTGGTCTCACCCTGGCTGGCGCAGAGCTTCGCCGGCGGCGTGGCGGCGCTGGCGGCGGCCTCGCCGACCTGGTACCGCGGCTCGGTCGAGACGGTCGACGCGGTCAGCCAGGTGCCGGAGTGGCTGTTCACCCAGGGTACGAACGAGTGGTGGATCGGCCTGGCGATCGCCGGCACCCTGGCCGGCCTGGCGCGGCGCAGGTGGGCGGCGCTGGGCCTGGCCGCCTGGCTGGCCCTGGCCTACCTCGCGGTCCGCCCGGGACCCCTGGGCCTGTCGACGAGCTGGATGCTGCCGCCCTTCGCGCTGGTGATCAGCTTGTACATCCCGGTCGCGATCGGGGTGGGGCTGCTAGGGGATGCCGTGGCGGCCGTCGCGCGGTCCCCCGTGTGGGCGGGACGCCGGCGCACTCGGGAGCCGTCCGGACCGCCCGGCGAGGCGGCGGCTATCGCGGTGGGGGATGCGGGGGTTAACTCGGCAAAGTGGCAGGCCCGGCTCGGTGCGCTCGGGGCGCTGGCGGTGGTGGGCCTCGGCCTCGCCGGGGCCTGGCAGATCCGGGCGGTGATCAACCCCGCGACGATCATCGTGCAGGCGGCGGACGTGGCGGCGGCGGATTGGGTGCGTGCCCACACGCCGCCGGGCGCGCGCTTCCTCGTCGCGGTCACGCACTGGCACCTGGGCACGTATAGGGGATTGGACGGCGGCTACTGGCTGCCGATCCTGGCCGGCCGGGAGACGAACATGCCGGCGGCGCTGTACACCTACGGCGATCCGGCCGAAGTGCGGGCGGTCAACGCGGTCGCCGAGATCGCAGCCAAGGGCGATGCGCTCGGCGACGACGAGATCGACGCCCTCCTCGATCGCACCGGCGCCGCCTACATCTACGTCGGTCCCGCGGCGGCCGGCCAGCCCGGCAAGCTGAGCGCCGAGCGGCTGGCGCGCCATCCCGGGCTCGAGGAACTGTATGGGCGGGATGGGGTACACATCTTCGGGCGCAAGGGGCGGGCGCCTTAGACCGTCTTCGGTGAGTGCCACCGGGGCCGCGGATGCATGGCTTGCGTCAAGCGGGCGGCCGGGGTCAGCTTGGCGGATTGTGAGATTGGCATCTTGCCGCGCCTGGTGTCACAATTGGCGCCCCAGGCGTGTCTATACTATCTGATACACGACGCCCGGACCTTCCGGAAATGCTATATCCTCGGGCATTCCCGGCGCCTGGCCTAAGGCACGACCATCGAAATATCCACCCGCGGGCGTTGCGTCGACGCCGCACAGCGAACAGGAGGCTTGGATGCGAACGGTATTCTCAGTCGGGTTCCGCCCCACGATCGCGCTGGCGCTGGCCTTTGGCCTGGCGGCGGTCCTCGGGGCCGTGGTCCAGCTCATGCCCGCATGGGCACAGGCGCAGCAAAGCAATTGCTCGCTCATGCCCGATAAGACCGCCGCACCGCCCGTGATCAACCTGGGCGAGACGGTGCGGGTAACCCTGAACTTCTCGTCGAGCTGCCCGCCCGACATCGCACCGGTCGACATCATGCTGGTGATGGACACCTCGCTCTCGATGGCGGACGACAACAAGATCGTCAACGCCAAGCGCGCGGCCAAGGCCTTTCTCGACAAGGTGGACTTCAGCCAGTCGCGGGTCGGCCTGGTGATCTTCAACCACGATGCGGGGCTCAAGGTGCCGCTGACCCAGGACAAGCAGAGGCTGATCAGCGGCATCGACCAAATGATGCCGGCCGGCCTGACCAATATCTCGGCCGCCATCGACATCGCCCATACCGAGCTGATGCGCGACCCCCAGGGCCGCCAGCTTTCGATGGTCGTCCTGACCGATGGCTACAACACCGTGCCGACCGACCCGGTGCCGGTGGCGGCGGCCCGCGCCAAGGCCGACAATATCCTGATCGCCGCCTTCTGCGCGGGCGACGACGGGGACTGTGATCCCGGCCTCGCCGAAGCGGCCAGCCGTGGCGATCTGTACTACCTGGTCCAGGACAGCAGCCGCCTGGTCGAGCTCTACGAGCAGCTCGCGACGACGCTGCAGCTCAACGAGGTGGTCAGCCTGAAGGTGACCGACACGGTGCCGGCGAACATGGAGTACGTCGGCGGGGCGGTGCCCGTGCCCGACAGCGTCACCCCGCAGCCGAGCGGCGAAACGGTGCTGGTGTGGAACCTGCCCGGCAAGTTCCCGCCCGGCGGGCTGTCCTACGACCTCAAGCCCAAGGAGGTCGGCACCTGGCCGACCAATGTCAGCGCGATCGGCGACATCGTCGACCGGAAGAACCTGCCGGGGCGGGCGGTGTTCCCGATCCCCCAGGTCATCGTCAAGGCCGAATGCCCGCCGGTGCCGCTGGAGATTTTCATCCTGATCGACGACTCGAACTGCCTGGCCGGCGCCACGCTGAACGGGGTGGACTCGCGCACCGCGATCAAGCGCGGCGTCGAGCGCGTGCTGGACCAGCTCGACCTGGGCAAGGACACTGTCGCGGTGATCGGCTACGGCGACACGGCGACGATCTTCACCCACCTGACCGACGACCGGGCGGCCATCCTCGCCGGCGTCGACGCCATCAGCATGCGCGACAACAGCGCGCGCCTGGATCTGGCCTACGCCGAGGTCGCCCGCGAGCTCAAGAGTCCGCTGCACCGCCTGGGCACGAACGTGCTGACGATCAGCATCACCGACGGCCCGATGATGCAGGCGCCTGAGCTGGCCAAGGCGCGCGCCGCGGGCCTGAACCGCCAGGGTGTGCGCCACGCCCACATCGCCGTCGGCACCATCGCCCAGTACGGACTGCTCCGGCAGATCGCCGAGCCCGGCTGGTTCTGGGACACGCCCTTCGGCGGCGACGTGATCACGCCCTACACCGAGTTCGGCGCGATCAGCGCCGGCATCGGCCACCCGGCGGTCTGCCCGGTCGGCGTCCCGAGCCCGACCACGCCGCCCACCGTGAAGCCGCCGACGCCGAAGCCGACCGACACCCCGGCGGTTGTTCGGGACTTCCAGGTGTTCATGCCCATGGCCGCGTCGCGCGACATGGCGCGCTAGGCGAGTCGAACGATGGCCCCGCCGGGCGGATCCGATCCGCCCGGCGGGGGTGATCCCGAAACGCAAGCTCAACCACTCGGTCCGATGAACCTTCGCCGCCCGCCAAGGCCGTCGCGGCGTTGGGATCCTTCCCATCGCCTCAGCCTTGCGCTGGTCGCGGCGTGCTTGGGGATTCTGACCTGCTTCGCCGGCCCGAGCGCTCCACCCGCCTCCGCCGCGCCACAAGGCCAGGCCACCGGGGCGGGCGGTCTGACCTACCGCCTGGTCGACACCTGGTCGAAGGTCCCCTGGCAGCTCACCGCCGGCCGCTTCGCCCACGCGGCGGATATCGGCGTGGCGCCCGATGGCCGGGCCTACATCCTGGACCGCCGGCAGCAGGCGATCCACATTCTGGGCGCGGACGGCCGGCCTTCGGGCGTGTTCCAGATGCCCCCCGCGGACGACGGGCGTGAATGGATCGCGGAGCGGCTGGACCTCGCACGCGACGGCACGCTGCTGGTGCTCAGCGAGTCGCCGCGCGGCAGCGCACGCCCGATCAGCGCGATCGACCGCCTTGACGAGCGCGGTGTACGCCTGGATCGCTTCAAGCTCGATCTCGACTACAACGACGTGGGGGTAGGACCGGACGGGCGGATCTACCTGACGCGCACCCAGCCGACCGTGGCGGTCACGCCGCCGCCGCGCGAGCGACCGCCGCCGATGAAGGGCGGCGTCGACGTCGTCGACCGCCGCGGCGCGCTGCTCGGCTCGCTCGACGACCGCCCGCTGTTCTATCCCGTCGGCGTCGACCTCGACACCGACGGCACGATCTACGTCCTCAACCGCATCCCCAGCCCGGCCGGGGCCGAGGCGCCGGGACCGGTGCCGACCCCGCCGCCGAGCCTGTCGTCTCGTCGGTCTGGGGTGATCTCGCGATCCGG
>CAZCJG010000156.1:0-10636 GCA_964498575.1 uncultured Anaerolineales bacterium
TAATGACTGTGGCCGACGATGACATTGACTTCCCCCCGCTCCCGCCGGTATACTGCGCTGCCGCGGTCGACCGGCGGCCCCAAGCCGGCCCGGCGACGACGTTCCCCGAGCACAGCACCCAAGGAGGAGATTGCCCCATGCCCAGGCCACGCCTGACCATCGTTGCTTTCAGCCCGACGATCGCTGCTTTCAGCCTGATCATCAGCCTGTCCGCCTGCAACCTCGGCGTTCAGCAGCAAATGACCGAGCCCGCCCCGCTCGCCGGCGAGCCCACGGCGCCACCCGACGCGGCGGCCAGCGGCGAGACGCCGGCCGCGGGCGCCACGGCCGAGTCCGCGGCCACCGGCGAGACCCCGGCGACGGCTCCCGGCGCGTCCGGTGGGACCGCCGCCGCGCCGGCCCCGGCCGTGGCGGGCGCGATGCTGCAAAAGGTCAAGGACCGCGGCAGCCTGATCTGCGGGGTCAACGACCAGGTGCCGGGCTTCGGCAACTTGACGCCGGAGGGGACCTACGCCGGCTTCGACATCGACTTCTGCCGCGCGATCGCGGCGGCGATCTTCGACGATCCGAAGGCGGTCGAGTTCCGTCCGTTGACCGCCCAGCAGCGCTTCACCGCCTTGCAGACCGGCGAGGTCGACGTGTTGATCCGCAACACCACGTGGAACCTGTCGCGCGACACCCAGAACGGGCTGGACTTCGCGCCGACGACCTTTTACGACGGCCAGGGCATCATGGTGCGGGCGGACTCCGGCGCGGACGACATCGCCGACCTGGCCGGGGCAAGCATTTGCGTCACCTCCGGCACGACCACCGAGAAGAACCTCGAGGACGCGATGCGTGCCGCCGGCGTCGACTACACCCCGGTGGTGCAGGAGACGGCCGACACCTTGATGTCCACCTACGATCAGGGCCGCTGCGACGCGGTCACCGCCGACCGCTCGGCCCTGGTCAGCCGCCAGACGACCCTGACCGACCCGGCGGCGCACAAGATCCTCGGCGCCACGCTGTCCAAGGAGCCGCTGGGGCCGGCGGTGCTGCAGGGCGACCCGCAGTGGCGCGACATCGTGTCGTGGGTCGTCTTCGGCATCATCACCGCCGAGGAGCTGGGCATCACGTCGAAGAATCTCGACGAGTTCCTGGCCTCGGACAGCCCCGAGGTGCGCCGCTTCCTCGGCCTGGAGGGCGCGCTCGGCGAGGGCCTGGGGCTGACCAACGACTACATGGTCCGCGTGCTGCGCGCGGTCGGCAACTACGGCCAGATCTACGACCGCAACCTCGGCGTCGAAACCGACATCAACCTGGAGCGCGGCCTCAACACGAGCTGGCGCGCGGGGGGGTTGCTGTACTCACCACCGTTCAATTGACGCCATGCGCGACGGATAGGATGGGTCGCGGGGACGCCGGCCAGCCGTGAGATCGACCGCGACCCACCGCCCCGCCTTCTGGCGCGACGAGCGGGTGATCGCCTGGGCCGTGCAGGTCGCCGTCGCGGCGGTGCTGCTCGGCCTGGCGATCTACCTCGCCGACCGCACGCTGGGCGACATGCGGGCCAAGGGGATGGTGCCGGGCCTGGACTTCCTCTCCCACAACGCCGGCTTCGCGATCGGCGAGGGCGGGGCTTTCGACCCCGGGCGGGACACCTATCTCGATGCTTTCCGCCTGGGCCTGGTCAACACGCTGCGCGTCGCGCTGGTCGCCATGCTCGGCGCGACGGTGCTGGGCTTCGCGGTGGCGCTCGGCCGGCTGTCGGTCAACCCGCTGGTGCATGGGCTGGCCTCGGCCTTCGTCGAGGTCTTCCGTAACACGCCGCTCCTGGTGCAACTCCTGTTCTGGTACCAGGGCGTGGTGCTGACCCTGCCGGACTATCAGGGCAGCCTCGCGCTTGGCGCGCGGCCGGCGGGCGCGGCGGGCGGCGGCGTGACCGCGCTGGCCTTCCTCAGCCAGCGCGGCCTGGCGCTACCCTGGCCGTCCGGCGACGCCTGGGCACTGGCGCTGCCCGAGATGGGGCGCTTCAACTACAGCGGCGGGGTGGTGCTGACGCCGGAGTTTATCGCCCTGGCGCTGGGCCTGGCGGTCTACGGCGGCGCCTTCATCGCCGAGGTGATCCGCGGCGGGGTGATCGCGGTGCCGCGCGGCCAGCGCGAGGCGGCGCGGGCGGTGGGTCTGGGCGAGGGGCAGGTGCTGCGGCTGGTCGTGCTGCCCCAGGCGCTGCGGGTGATCATCCCGCCCCTGACCAGCCAGTACCTCAACGTGGTCAAGAACTCGACGTTGGGGATCTACATCGGCTACCCCGACCTGTTCAACATCAGCCAGACGATCGGCAACAACACCGGCCAGTTCGTCGTGGTCACCGGACTGGTGATGCTGGCCTACCTGTCGATCAGCCTGGCTACCTCGCTGGCGATGAACCTCTACCACCGCCGCGTCCGGCAGGTCGAGCGATGACGATCGACACTCCCGCGCCCGGCGCCTCGCCCTCTCGATCCGCCCCGCCCTCTCGGCCGGCCCCGCCCGGACCCGGCCTGCCCTGGCACGATCCCGCGCGCTGGGCGAGGTCCCTCCGCCGCCTCTGGCTGCGCCACAGCCCGTGGTGGCTGGCCTGGCAGGCGCTGTTGACGCTGGCCACGGCGTGGCTGCTGTGGACCTTCGTCACGCGTGCGCTGGGCTGGGCCTTGACCGCGGCACGCTGGGAGGCGGTGACGCAGAACCTGCGCCTGTTCGCCGTCGGCGGCTATCCGGCGGGTCCGCTCGGGGGGCTGGCGCTGGCGGCCGTGCTGTCGGTGGGCGCGATCGCGCTGGCCTTCCCCTTCGGCGTGCTGCTCGCGCTCGGGCGGCGCAGCCGGCTGCCGCTGGTCAAGGGCATCGCCGTCGCCTACATCGAGCTGATGCGCGGCGCGCCGCTGGTGACGATCCTGTACATGGTGGCGCTCCTGGTCCCGCTGGCCATGCCCGGCGCGCTCCGGCCGAACGACGTGGTCCGCGCCATTCTCGGCCTCGGCCTCTTCACCGCCGCCTACATCGCCGAGGACGTGCGCGGCGGGCTGGCGGCGATAGGGGCCGGCCAGTACGAGGCGGCGCGGGCGCTGGGGCTGGGCACGGCGCGGACCTATCGCCACGTGATCCTGCCCCAGGCGCTGAAGGTGGCGGTGCCGGCGCTGGCCGGCGAGCTGATCTCGCTGTTCAAGAACACGGCGCTGGTGATCTTCCTCGGCCTGCGCGAGCTGCTGGGCGTCGCGCGCGCGGTCGCCAACCAGCCGGAGTTCCTGGGCACCTACCGCGAGACCTATGCCTTCGTCGCCCTGGTTTTCTTCGTGATCAGCTACTTCTTCTCACGCGCGAGCCGGCGGCTGGAGGGGAAGCGTGGAGCGTGAGCACGGTCGGTCAATGCGACCTGAGGTTATGTAACGTCAGCTCACCTGTCAGCGTGGTGCGGCACGCGCCGAAATGCCGTTTGGCGATCGCATTGGGGAAGGACTACAATGATGAATCTGATCAATCCTTTTCCTACAACGTCGTTCTGGGTCTGAGCACAGAGCTCTGATGGTTCGGATCGCCAACCAACATCCCATGGATTTCGCATTCTCCGTCGTGAGTTTTCATGAGCAAGTACTCGGCGCCCACACGTTCATCAACCCCGCCCAAACGACTGCTGGCATCATTCGTGGTTACACGCTGTTGCTAGAGATTCTACAAGGGTTCCTTGCAGCCCCGGTCTTGCCGGTTGACGCGGCGGCCGCTGGAGTCTTCAACGATTTGCGATCACAAAGCGTTCGCCTGGCGACGATGGACTTGCGGATCGCCGCGATCGCGCTCTCGCGCGATCTGGTCGTATTGACGCGGAACCTGGCTGACTTCGCCCGAGTACCCGGGCTGGCTTGTGAGGATTGGTCGGCATGATGGCGCTGGACATTGATCCCGACGCCGGCGCGCCGATCATCGTCGCGCGGGGCGTCGAGAAGTGGTTCGGGGACTTCCAGGCGCTGGCGGGGGTCAGCTTGACGGTCCGGCGCGGCGAGGTGGTGGTGATCCTCGGGCCGTCCGGCTCCGGCAAGAGCACCTTCGTGCGCACGCTCAACCGGCTGGAGGCGCACGACGCGGGCACGATCGTGATCGACGGCATCGAGCTGAGCCACGACGTGCGCCACATCGAGGCGGTGCGGCGTGAGGTGGGCATGGTCTTCCAGCAGTTCAACCTCTTCCCGCACCTGACCGTGTTGCAGAACGTCACCCTCGCCCCGATCCACGTCCGCAAGTGGCCGCGCGCCAAGGCCGAGGCGATCGCCCGCGAGCTCCTGGGACAGGTGCGCATCCCCGAGCAGGCCGACAAGTACCCCGGCCAGCTCTCCGGCGGCCAGCAGCAGCGCGTCGCGATCGCGCGGGCGCTGGCGATGCAGCCCAAGATCATGCTCTTCGACGAGCCGACCAGCGCGCTGGATCCCGAGATGATCAAAGAGGTGCTCGAAGTGATGCAGGATCTGGCCGGGAGCGGCATGACGATGATCGTCGTCACCCACGAGGTCGGCTTCGCCCGTGCCGTCGCCCACCGGGTGATCCTGCTGGACGCCGGTCAGATCGTCGAGGAGGCGCCGCCGGAGCTCTTCTTCAGCCAGCCGAAGGAAGAGCGGACGCGGCAATTCCTGGCGCAGATCCTGTAGCTGGGCGCCGGTCTCGGATCGACGGTCAGGCCTGCCTATTCACGTCTGGGCGATGCTGCTCGGCGTGTGGGTAAAGGGGTTCAGCACAACGACGCCCGCGAGATTCTGCCCATCTTGCAGGTCTTCGCTGAGCACATAGCGGCATTGCCCGGCTTGGGCGGCTGCGATGATCAGCGCGTCCCACAGGGAAAGGGCATGGCGGTCCTGGAGCAACCACGCCCCTTGAAGCGTCGCAACCCGCAGGGGCAGAGGCCCCCATGCCGTCAGATCTCGCACATCCTGCCGCGCTTCGGCGGCGCCGAGGCCGGGACGGAGCTTGCGGGTCACCGTATAGTAGTACTCATTGAGGACTTGTATGCTCAAGCGCCCACGCCGGCTCTGCCACAGGTAGGTCATCCATGCCGCCGCAAGGGGCTGCTTGACTGGCTCGGACGCGTCTCTGGTATAAACAAGGACATTCGTGTCGACGAACACGTCACCGGTCATACAGGTCCTCGCGCGAAGGGTAGCCACCAGACTCCTTCAGCACCTGGGGCTCGACGGAGAGATAAGCCGTCATCGCCGAGTCGTACGCCGAGTCCTCACCCATTCGCCCGCGCAAAAGGCTGCCTACAAGCCGCGACACGCTTGTGTTGTGCCTGGCGGCCCACACCTTAGCCCAGTGGAGCACGTCTTCCTCAACGGTTACAGTCAAGTTCTTCACGGACACGATTCTAGTGTAGCACGAGTTTCGTGTCAAGAAGGTAAGTTACCGCCCGCCCCAGTAGCCTGCCGCCCCGCACGGGATCGATCGCGCGATGCGCTCGTACACCGCCGCCAGCGCGTCCGGCGTCGGGGAGACGAAGAGCCGACCCGGCTCCCCCGCCAACCGCGCCAGGTAACCCGCGTCGACGTCCAACCCCAACCCGACCACGTACAGCTCCACCCCGGCCGCGCGCAGCTCGTCCGCCAGCGCCAGGGGACGCTCGGGCTCGACCGCCTGGATACCGTCGGTCAGCACGACGACGACCGGTGTGTGGTCCGCCACACGCTCGGGACCGGCGAGCACGGTGCGCGCCGCCTCGATCCCGGTGTCGATGCGCGTGCCCGCGGCCACCGTGATCCCGTCGATCGCGGCTTCCAGCGCCGCGCGGTCGCCGCCCAGGGGACTGATCACCGTCGCGGTCGTGTGGAAGGTGACGATCCCCACCTGGTCGTCCGGCAAGCGCATGGCGCGGATGAAGGCGGCGGCCGCCGCCTTGGCCGCGGCGAGCTTGGCGCCGGTCATACTGCTGGAGGCATCCAGCACCAGGACGACGTCGGCGCGGACGCGGGTGGGGTCGCAGTGCTCGCGGAGGAGCAGCGGCAGGTAGGCCGGGCCGCGGGTGGGGGTGGGCGAGGCGAGTGGGATTGTCGGTGGAGGTGAGGTGGGGGTAGATGTGGGGGTAGTTGGCGGTGTGGCGGTGGTCGGCGCGGGGGATGGGGTGTCGGTCGCGGGCGGTGCCGTGGGGCTGGGCGACGGGGACTGCGGCGGCTCGGTCGATGGCGGCTCGGTCGGCAGGTCCGCGGGCCGGGCGCACAGCGCTTCGATGTCGCCCAGGCTGCCGACTTCGCGCAGCAGGGTGGTGGTGCGCTTGAGGGTGATGATGATCTCCCCGTTATCCGCCCAGGCCAGGCCGCTGCGCAGCAATTGGGCATAGGGCACCAGGCCGGCGGGCTTGCCGACGCTTTCGAGGGCGACCTTGCCGCCGCCGGGCAGGTCGTACCAGTAGACGCCTTCTTCGGCCAGGATCTCCGCGGCGCTGACCTGCTGGATGCCGGCGTGGGTCGAGGCCAGCCGGGTGGTGCCCGGGACCGAGGCGACGCCGCCGAAGGCGCTCTCGCTGTGGTCCAGGTCGTTCTTGTCGTCGAAATGCTCGGGGCTGATCTGGATGCCCCAGGTGCCACCCGGCGTCGGCTGGCCGCGCAGCAGGTCGCCGAAGCCGAGCGCTTCCTCGGCCATCGCGAACACATAGCCCGGCTCCGGCGTCAGCGTCGGGCGCGCCGGGTCGACCTGGGCGCGCCACGTGGTCTCGCGCTGGGCCCGCACCCATTGAATCTGCATGTCGACGAAGCGGTCGCGCAGCGCGACGACGAGCGTGCCGTCGTCGGCGAAGGCCAGGTCGGTGAGCATCGGCTGCGGCACGTGCAGGCGGGGCTCGTAGCGCGGCCTGGGCATCGGTGTCGGGTAGAACGGGATCTCGCGGCTCGATGAGGTTGGGATGCTGACCGGCGCCTGCTCGATCTGGTCAACCCAGGGCTCCCAGTTCAGGTCGCTGCCCGCCACCGTGCGCAGCCGGATCGCGTCGCGCGGATAGTCCAGGCTCAGGCGCGCGACCTCGGTCATGTCGCTGCCGTCGGGCCGCGAGCGGTAGACCAGGGCGACGAAGTCCGGCCCGCTGCCGGTGCTGTTGAGCACGCCGTGGTAGAGGTAGCTGGCGTGATACGTCAAGGCGAACGGCCGCGCCGCGTCCGCCCAGGACTGGCCCGCCGCGCCGTGATCGAAGCTGCCCAGGAGCGTCCCGCCCGGCATGGCGTAGCGATAGATCCGGCGCTCGTGCAGGTTCATCACGTACAGCTCGCCGCCGTCCGTGCTCAACGCCAGCCCCCCCAGCGCGGTCTTGCCGACCTCGCGCATCGCCTCGCTGCTCAGCTCCGGCTCGCCCCTGGGCAAGTCGCCGGGGCTGGCACTGCCGGCGCCCGGCACCGTGAGGAAGTGGGAGACGCCGCCGGTGGCCAGGTCGATCCGGTAGATCGCGCCCGGGCCGCCGGGGCCATAGGGCGCGCCGCGCGACGCATGTCACGCTTGACCACGGTCTGGTCCTCTTGACCGACCTCCAGCTCCTGCACGTGCTCGATGCGCGCGACCCCGAGCACATCGTCGAGCTGGCGCGCTACGAGCACACGGCGACGCCCGAAAGCCCCGACTCGTCGACACACGATGCCATGTCCGCCGCTGCCGGCGGCCGGATCTACGTTTCCAGCAGGCTGAGTGGGATCCACATCCTGAGCGCCGACATCCCGCGCCCCTTCGACGCCGTCCGTGTTGTCTTGCCGTGGGTGAATCGCGATTGATAGCGGCCCCGACTGCCACCGCGGAGCCCCAGCACCTTGCGCGAAGCAAGCGCACGACCACGTCGCGGGTCGCCGGTGCCTCGGACCCGCGGCTTACCTGAGCTCCGCCGTCACCCCCTCCCATGCCGTATAGCTATCGTCGATCTCCGTTTGGACGCCGGCGAGCGCGGCACTCAGGTGCTCGACCTCGCCGAACGCGCCGCGCTCGCCGGCGGCCTGCAGGTCGGCGGTCAAGCGCCCCAGCTCGGCCTCAAGCTCGGCGATCCGCGCTTCCAGGCGCGCCGCGGCGGTCGCGCGGCGCTGCCGCTCGTTCTTGCTCAGGCGGGGGTGCCCATCGGACGTATCGACCAGCGAGGGGGCCAAGCCGGCCGGGGCGGCCGATCCCGCCGCTGCCGGGGGAACTGCGTCGCTGGCCGGGTCCGCCGCCGCTCGGTCCCGCGACCCGCCCGGCCGGCGCGCTTCGAGGTAGCCCTGGTAGCCATCGGGATGGACCCGCAAGCGGCCGCCTTCCAGCGCCCAGACCTCGGTCGCCAGCCGGTCGACCAAGTAGCGGTCGTGCGAGACGAGCAGGAGCGTGCCGTCGAAGCCGCTGAGCACCGCTTCCAGGATCTCCTGCGACGGGATGTCCAGGTGGTTGGTCGGCTCGTCGAGCAGGAGGAAGTTCGCGCCTTCCAATGCGAGCAGCGCGAGGGCCAGCCGCCCCCGCTCGCCCCCGCTCAGCGCCGACACGCGCTTGTAGACGTCGTCCTCGCGAAAGAGGAAGGTCGCCAGGTAGCCGCGCGCCGCGCCGGGCTGGTGCCGGCCGCGCGCGAGCAGCGTGTCCAGCACGGTCGCCGCGGGGTCCAGCCCGTCCTGCCCCTGGGCGAAGTAGCCGATCCGCTGCCCGCCGCCGAGCCTGAGCGCGCCCCCGAGCGGCGCGAGCTCACCGAGCACGGTGCGCAGGAAGGTCGTCTTGCCGCTGCCGTTGCCGCCGATCAGCGCCGCGCGCCCGCCGCGCGCCAGCAGCAGGTCGTCCGCCTCGAAGAGCGGGTGGCCGGGATAGCCGACGACCAGGCCCTCGCCGCGCAGGACGAGGTCCCCGCCCCGCAAGTCCGTCCGGAGCCGCAGGTGGATCTCCGGCGGCGCACCGGCTGGCGGGCGCAGCTCGCCGATGCGCCGCGCCACGTCGCCGACGCGATCGCTCGGCCGCTCCATGTCCAGCGCGGCCGTCGCCTGCAACCAGCCCTTGGTCTTGACCGCGTGCAGAGCGTTCAGGCCACCCGCGTGGACCGCCTCGACCTCCCGCGCCAGCCGGCTGAGCTTGCCCTGCGCCATCTGCGTGTTCTGGCCGGCGATGTTCTTGCGGATGAAGTCCAGCTCCTTGTCGAAGCGCGCCTTCATCGCCTCGAACTCCTTCCGGCGCCGCTCCCAGCGCTCCGCGCGCTGCAGCAGGTAGGCGCTGTAATTGCCCCGATAGGTCTCGATCCCCGCCGGTCCCATCTCCCAGATCGTGCCGACCGCGCGGTCCAGAAAATAGCGGTCGTGGCTGACAACCAGGATCGCGCCCTCCCACGAGCCCAGCATCCCCTCCAGCCACTCCACCGCCGCCACGTCCAGATGGTTGGTCGGCTCGTCGAGGATCAACAGGTCCGGCTGGTCCAGCAGCAGCCGCGCCAGCAGCGCCCGCGTCTTCTGGCCGCCCGAGAGGTGCGCCAGCGGCAGGTCCCACTTGTCCGGCCCGAAGCCCAGGCCGGTCAGGGTCTGCCGGATGCGCACCTCGTAGTCGTAGCCGCCGCGCCGCTCGAACTCCGCCTGGAGCCGGCTGTAGCGCTCGATGGTCTCCGGATCACCGCCGCCGAGCTCCGCCTCGAGCTCCCGCAGCCGCGCCTCGTCGGACCGCAGGCCCGCGAAGGCCGCCAGCATCTCGCTGTACACCGTTCCACCCTCGCCGACGAAGGCATCGGCCGCCTCCTGCGGCAGGTAGCCCACCCGCGCCCCCTTCGCCCGCGCCACGCTGCCGGCAGACGGCGCCGCCAGCCCGGCCAGGATCAGCAGCAGCGTCGTCTTCCCGACGCCATTCGGCCCGACCAGGCCGATCCTGCCATCCGGCGGCACCGACAGCGAGACGCCGCGGAACAAGTCGAAGGCGCCAAACGAGACGCCGAGCTGGTTGGCGGTTAGAACGCTCACCGCTCCATTATAGATCACGGATGGACACGGATTGCAGGAGGGCGCGGGGAGGGAGTGAGGGCGAAGGGTGTTGGCGTGAGCGGGGGAATGGGGAGGGGAGATGGCCAGGGGAACTGAGCGGTATGGAAATTGCACCGCGGTTATGGCACGGGGTCAGTGGATGCCCAACTATGGTAGAATGCCGCCCCAGCGGCCCGGATCACCCCGAAATCTCATTTCCGTGTCATCCGTGTTCATCCGTGATTCAGGATCCGTTGATGGAGGACCAACACCCATGCGCTACCTCGATCGCTTCCTCATCGGCTTCATCTTGATGGCGATGGGCCTGGGCTGCCTGTGGTGGGGCAGCCCGTCGCGCACCGGCAGCCCCCAGCCGGTGCTGGCGATGATGTACGCCTTCGTCGTGCTCTTCGCGATCGGCTTCGTCTTCGTCTCGATGGGCTTGCTGGGGATGGAGGACGACTACCCGGCCTTCCTCAGCGGGATGGTCCTGTACTTCGTCGTCGGCGCCGTGATCGCCGTGGTGATGTACGTCAACGGCCGCGGCCAGTGGTCGCTCGCCGAGGCCAACTCCCCTGGGTTCTGGCTTTACTGGGGGCGCATCGCCGCGATGTGGCCGTTGGAGCTGGTGAGGGTGGCCGGACTGCTCGGGTACAGGTGATCCCGCCCCGACCTCGCCCGATCCGACCCTCTACCGAACCGACCCAACCGCGTATCGA
>CAZCJG010000157.1:0-10631 GCA_964498575.1 uncultured Anaerolineales bacterium
GTCCCCGCCCCCCACCGTCACCTCCACCCGCCCGGTCATGCCCGCCCGCAAGGGCACGTCGGGCTGTTCCTCGACGTCCAGGTGCACCGCGAAGACCACCGCGCCGCTCTCGTCCAAGGTGCCCTGGTCCTCGATGCGCTGGACCGTCGCCTTGAGGGGCTGATCCGGGAACGCCGTCAAGGTGACCGTGGCCGGGTCACCGACGCGGATGTCGCCGATGTAGCGCTCGCCGAGGTTGCTGGTGACGAAGCGCAGCGGCCGGGTCTGGGTCAGCGTCATCGCCGGCGCGCCCGGCCCGGCCGGCTCGCCGAGCCGGATCTGGACCGCCGAGAGCGTCCCGGTGAACGGGGCGATCAGCACGGCCTTGTTGAGGTTGACCTCGGCTTGCTTCAGCCCCAGCCGCGCGCTCTCGAGCTGCGCGCGCGCCGCCGCGAGCCCGTCGCCGGCGGTCGCCTCGGCCTGGCGCAGCGCTTCCTCGGCCAGCTTCACGCCCTGCTCGGAAGCCTGGACGCTCGCCTGGGCGCCGTCGCAGGCGGTCTTGGCCTCGTCGCGCATAGCGCCCGGTAGGCGGCCTTCGTCCGCCCGGCCGCACTGGGCGTCGCGTTGGGACTGGTTGCCCCACAACGTGTTCTTGGCGCGCTCGAGCTCGATCCGCGCCTGGTTGACGGTCGAGCCGGTCTCGAGCTCCGTCACCCGCGCCTGGGCCTGCGCCAGCGTCGCCCGCGCCTCGGCCACCGCCAGCTCCAGCCCCATGGTGTCCAGCCGCGCCAGCACATCGCCCTTATTCACCGTCTGGTGATCGGCCGCGCCCAGCTCCGATACCAGGCCGTTGACGCCGAAGGCGAGCGGCTCCGGATCGCCCGGGAAGCGCAGCGCCCCATCCGCGGTCACCACCCGCTCGATCGTCCGGTCGATCGTCGGCCGCGGCGTCGCCTTGCCGCCGGCCGCCGCGGCCGCCGTGGCCGTGGTGGCCGTCCCGGTGGCGGCGGCGTTCCCGGCGTCCTCGTCTTGATCGAGCGACACGCGGCCGCAGCCGGCGACCAGCACGGCCGGCACGATCAGGGCACAGAGCGCGAGGGCGGGCAGTGGCGAGCGGGAAGGGCGGATCACGGACATTGAGGTTCTCCAGGCGGGATCAAGGATGGTGCTAGAGGGTGCGCAGGATCTCGACCGCGGGGCGGCGGCGGTAGGAGTGGGTGGCGATGACGGCGCTGGCGAGGCTGGAGACGATCATCAGGATCAGCATCGCCGGAATCACCACCGGGTCGATGGCGAAGGTGGTCGGCGTCTCGTTGCGGAAGCCTTCGGACAGGCGGAAGGTGTAGGCGAGCAGGATGCCGGCGGTGATGCCGGTCAGCGTCGCCGAGAGGGTCATGACCATCGCCTCGCCGACGAAGACGCCGAGCAGGTGCCGGCCGCTGGTGCCGACCGCCTTGAGCATCCCGATCTCGCCGCGCCGGCCGTAGATCGACACGTAGATCACCGCGAAGACGCCGAACACCGCCAGGACGCCGGTGAGCGCGGTGAGGATGATCAGGAAGATCTGGCCGGTGCGCGCTTCCTCGCGGATGGACTCCAGCGTCTCTTCGATGCTGGTGATGTTCAGGCCGTTCTTGGTGGCATAGCGCAGGCGCAGGTCGGCCGTGAGCTGCTTCTCGTCGGCGCCCCCGGCCGGCGTCGCCAGGAGGATGCTCACCGCCGCCTTGGCCGGGTCCGGCGGACCGAACAGCGGGTCGTTGTTCAACGCGCGCCAGGTGTCCATGCCCACCAGCACCGTGTTCTCCCCGCTCCACACGCTGGTCTGCTTGGCGGTGAACTCGCCCAGCCCGCCGACGCGCTTGGCGATGGCGGCGATGGTCAGCGTCTCGGTGTGGTCGCGGCCCTCGCCGTCGACGACCAGCGTGTCGCCGATGCCGCGGTCCAGATGGGTGGCCAGCGCCGCGCCGATGATCGCCGCGCCCGGCGTGTCGAGCAAGCGCGCGAAGACCGCCGGGTCGCCTTCGACCAGCTCGAAGGCCTCGGGATAGAGCGCCGGCCGCGGGTCGGCGTCGATGCCGATCACCCGCACGCGGGCGTCGCGCATGCCGACGCCGTCGCGCAGCTCGGTGCGGTAGCTCAGCGAGCGGCCGACCGTCGCGCCCAGGCCGGGGTCGGCGCGGACCTCGGACAGCAGGTCGGTGGTGAAGGTCCCCTCGGACTCGGCCGCCACCTGGAAGGCGGCGTTCTCGGGCGCGAGCTGGGGCGGGACGACCTGGATCGGCGCGCCGCCGTTGAGGCGCCGGTCGGTCTCGGTGTTGGCGACGTCCAGCGCCAGCGAGGTCGACAGGAAGCTGGGCAGGAGCGCGCTCATCACGATCATCAGCGAGATCAAGGTGTTGCGCGCCTTGCCGCGCGTCACGGTGCGGCGCACGAAGTAGCCGACCCGCGGCGCGAAGGACTCGATCAGGCGCAGGAGCAGGCGCTCCATCGGGATGATGACGATGTAGAAGACCAGCGCCGCGCCGACGATGAGGGCCAGCAGCGCGCCGAAGATCAGGCCGGCCAGCACCCACAGGATGCCGAAGTCGAAGGCGAGCGGGAAGATGTAGAACACCAACAGCGGGTAGAGCAGGATCACCGTGCCCCAGCCGGTGATGCGCAGGTCGGTGCGCCGCTCGCGCATCTTGGCCAGGTCGTCCAGGCCGATGCCCTCGGCGATGCCGGGGTTGATCGCGTGGGTCACCTTGGTGCCGGCGGCCCTCTTCGCCGGCTCGAGCGTGCTGACCGCCAGGACGAAGCCGGCCAAGAGCACCGCCACCAGGATCGCCTGGGTCGAGACCGGCGGCGTGTCGACCAGGAAGTCGCCCGCCTGTTGGGCCATCAGCGGTACGATGATCCAGTTGTTGACCGCCTGGCCGACCAGGATGCCCAGGCCGATGCCGATCAGCCCGACCGCGGCGACCTCGGCGGCGACCATGTTGAACAGGTGCCGCCGCGGCGCGCCGAGGATGCGCAGGATCGCCATGTCGCGGGTCTGCTCCTGGACGTTGGTCATGATCAGGGTGCGGATCAGCATCCCGACCACCGACAGCGACAAGAGGCCGTACATCAGGATCAACGACTGCCAGAAGATGAACTGGTTGGCGCTGTCGATCACCGCGCGCGGGCGCGGCATCGAAAGCTGGTAGGCGTCGCCGCCCAGCGCGTTGCGAATGGCGAAGCCGACGCCGCGCGCGTCGAAGGCCGAGCGCTCGGGGTTGGTCGAATCGTAGATCGCGGGATCGATCTCGACGATCAGCCGCTCGGCCACGTCGCCCAGGCCGAAGCGCTCGCGCGCGCTCGCCAGGCTGACCACCACGCCCTCGTTGTCGGACTGGCCGGTCAGCCCGCGCTGGGTGCCGATGCCGCGCACCTCCCAGGTCGCCGTCGTCCGCCTGCGCGAGCTGTTGTCGTCGGCCGGGTGGCCGACCAGCCGGGTCTGCGGTGGGGCGTACTGGATCTCGATCGGATCGCCGACCGCCACGTCCAGCACGTCGGCGGTTTGCTGCATCACCACCGCGCCGGGGATGCCGTCGGCGTTCTCGGCCAGGTCGTAGGCGCCCTCGGCGATCTCCACCGCCCCGGACTTGTCGTGCGCCGGGTCCAGCGCGACGAAGGCGCTCTCGCCGTCCTTCTCGCCGGCATGCACCGAGGTGATCGCGTGGATGCGCGGCACGGCCGACACCACGCCGGGCACCGCCTCGATCAGCGGGACGATGCGCTCGATGTCCAGGAAGGGGTTCGGCTCGGTGTCCGGCCGAGTAACGACCAGGTCGAAGTCCCCGACCTCGCCGGCGACGGTGCCGGTGTAGAAGCGCCGGTAGTTGTCGACGGTCGCGTTCAAGGCGACCAGCGAGCCGACGCCGACGATCAACGACAGGATCATCAGCACCGTGCGCACCTTGCGCCGGCGAAAGTTGCGCAGGACGTAGGTCTTGATCATGGCAGGGCGGCGGGCGCGGCTTCCGGCAGGGCAACCAGGTTGCGGACCGGATCGGCTTCCTGCGCTACGATCTGGCCGTCGAGCAGGTGGACGGTGTAGTCGGCGAACTCGGCCATGCGCGGGTCGTGGGTGACGTAGACGACGGTCTTGCCCTCGCGCTGGTTCTGCTCGCGCACCAGGCGCATGATCTCGAAGCCGGTCTGGCTGTCCAGGTCGCCGGTCATCTCGTCGCCGATCACGATCGTGGGGTCGTTGGCCAGCGCGCGTGCGATCGCGACACGCTGCTGCTGGCCGCCGGAGAGCTCGCTGGGGTAGTGCTCCTCGCGATCCGCCAGGCCGACCGCGGCGAGCAGGGCGTGCGCCCGTTGCTTGCGCTCGCCGCGCGAGAGCTGGCCCAGCAGCACCATCGGCGCCTCGACGTTTTCCAGCGCGGTGAAGTTGCCGAGCAGGTTGAAGGTCTGGAACACGAAGCCCATCTTGGCCAGGCGGAGCTTCGCCAATGCCTCCTCGCCCATCGCGACGACGTCGGCGCCGTCGATCACCACGTGCCCGCGCCCCGGCTCGTCCAGCCCGCCGACGATGTTGAGCAGGGTGGTCTTGCCGGAGCCGCTGGGGCCCATCAGGCAGACCATGGCGCCGCGGGCGATGACGAGCGACACGCCGCGCAGCGCCGGCACGGCCTCCTTGCCCATCAGGTAGCTCTTGTGGACGTTGTCGATGGTGATGATCGGCGGGCGGGACGAGGACCCCGGCGGCCCGAGCCCATCCGGCGCGCGGGCAGTCGCGAGGCTGGCGGGATCATCGTCGTGGTTACGGGAGGCCTGCGGCATGCGTTTCTCCGAAGTTCGGGCCGGCGGACGCGCGAAGTCGGCGCCCGGCGGTCCAGGCTATCAGCGATCCAAGTTCGTGATGCTCGATGAATCAGGGTTACAGAGGGCTCGATTATACAGGTAGCCAAGCTCAACAAGGCCGCGATTCGCGGCGGTGTACGCCCACGCCGGCCCCGAGTTGCGCGGCGGCGGGTGCGACGAAGGCGCCAAGGGATTAACACCGCAGGCAGGCGTCGGCATAACATGGGCGCCACATGCGACGTCCCGCTTGCATCCCTGCCCCGTTCCTGGTATCGTGTTCGGCGGGAGGAGCCTCGCAAGCGTAGATCGGAAGGAGATCCTCGATGCGCCGCTCCAAAGCTTTCGCCTCTGCCGCTGTCATCGTTCCGATCGGAGTGATCGGACTGACCTTGACCGGCTTACCGTTGTCCGCGATCGGCGGGCATCCGCTCACGCGATCGGCCGCGCCATCCGCTCCCGCACTCAGCCACGGCGACGCGCCCGCGCAAGCCACGCCCGCCCCGACCGCCCCGACCGCCACGACCCCGCCGGGCTGGCGGCGCGTCGACACCGGCGAATTCTCGCTGGCGCTGCCGCCGGGCTGGCGCTACAACCCGCTGCGCGGCATCGACTCGATGATCGGCGAGTTCGTCGGCGACGGGGTGGAGCTCCATTTCGACTTCGGGAACTACTCGAATCGGCTGGCCGATCCCGGCGATCCCGGCTACGACGTGAGCTTCGAGACCATCGGCGGGAGATCCGCCAAGCTCGTGGTCGCGCGCGAGTCGCCTGCCGATCTCACCGGCGTCTACTTCGCCCAGGTGCGTGTGTCTCCCTCCTGCGAGTTCACGCGCACCGTCAAGCTGAACGTGTACGGCCGCCTCACCCCCGATCAGCAACCGATCGCTCTCTCCATCTTCCGCTCGATCAACTTCGACAGGCCGGAAGCTTGGGAGGTCATCGACGCGCCGGGAGACGCGGCCTTGGCCGACGTGGAGATGCTGTCCGCGAACGAGGGCTGGGCGGTCGGTGCCGAGGGTACGATTCTCCACTACGCCGGTGGCGCCTGGGCGGCGGTCCAAAGCCCGACCGAGGCATCGCTGACTGCAATCGACATGCTGTCGCCGAGCGAGGGCTGGGCGGTAGGCGAACGCACCATCCTGAGCTTTGAGAGCGGCGCGTGGTCCGTCGTTGACATCGCCGTGCCCGCGCCGCTTGCCGACATTTCGATGGTCGACCCCGAGAACGGCTGGATCGTCGGGCCCGACATCGCGCTGCGCTTCCGCGATGGTCGTTGGCGCGTGATCGACGGGGCGCCGGGCGGCGTGGCGGTGAGTCGGGTCTATGCGGCCGATGTAGACGGCGAGGAAGCCGTGTCGGTCGATGGCCACCGACTCACGCGCTACACGGCCGACGATCGATGGGAGGCGCTGCCCTGGGAAGGCCGTCCCGACGCTCAAGGCTTGGCACTCGACTTTTGGTTCTCCGACGAAGGTTGGATCGCGGGTCGGGATGGGAACGGCGGGGCGCTGGTGCTCCACTATTGCTCCGGCGCAGTCGAGGAGGCGGTTGTCGAGGCATCCGGGCCAGTGTTGGACATCGAAGCAAATGTCTGGGCTGTTGGAGGGGCACCGGACCGGCCGGCGGTGATCCTGCAGTATGATGGCCATCACTGGCGTAAGTGGGAGAGTCCCTTTCGAGGAACGATCCGCGCGGTCAGCAGCATCGACCTGGACGAAGCCTGGGCCGTCGGCGCCCGCACGGTCGATGGCCGCGAGGAAGGCGTCCTGCTGCACTTCACCGCGCCGCAGCCCGCTCCACCCCGCGGCAGCTTCGTGGTCAACCTGCCGGTGGCGTGGAATCGCGAGTGACGGTGGAGGCGCGATGGGTCAAGATGCCATGAGGTGAGCTGACCTTCGGTTGAGAAAGGTCAAGGAGGTCCGACCGCGCGGGGACGGCCAAGCGAATGAATTGGCATACATAGACTTGACGCACCTGCCTGCCCGGGGCGCTTGGCGAATGGAATTCGCGGCTAGGGGCCTTCGGCCGAGCGTCGGCCTTCGCCGACTTGGCTCCTCTGAAAGTCACGTGTTGTTTTGTCGCCGAAGGGCGACATTCGGCGGCGCCGTTTGCCGCCCCGAGCCGCGGTTTCCAACCGCCTGGCTCCCGCGCGAGAATGCGATTACCCTGGCCATGCACCCCGGGCAGGCAGGTGCGTCAAGAATATGTATGCCGTTGAATTCGCTTGTCGCCTCACTCGCGTGCGAACCAGCGGCTGAACGCTTGCCGAGTATAATCCGCCCCAACCCGAGGAACGATGCCCGAAGAAGACTCACCCATACTCCAGCAACCCCGCGACCCGCCGCCGGCCCCTCCAACCCCCGCCGAGCAACCTCGTCGCCTAACGGCGATGGACCGCCTGGGCGCTCCCGTCGCGACCTCCGGCCCGCTGGCCGGGCTCGCGCGCCTGGACCTCGCGCTGCTGGGCTTCAGCCTGGCGGTCTACGCCTTGACGCGGTTTTGGGCCCTGGAACGCTACCCGATCTACTTCTTCACCGACGAGGCGGTGCACCCCATCCTGGCGGCGCGGCTGCTCGCCAACGGGTTTCGGGACCAGTGGGGGATCCTCCTGCCGCCCTACTTCCAGAACGACGAGCGCTGGAACCTCAGCCTGAGCGTCTACGTCCATCTCCTGCCGGTCATCCTCGCCGGGAAGTCGGTCGTGGCCACGCGCGCGGCCTCGGCGGCGGTCAGCTTGGTCGGGGCGCTGGCGTGTGCTTTGGCGCTGCGGATCGGCTTCCAGAGCCGTATCTGGTGGTCGGCCGTGCTGGTGCTCGGCGCGCTGCCGGTGTGGTTCTTGCACAGTCGGACGGCCTTCGAGGTCGTGCTGATGGTCTCGTTCTACGCCTGCTTCCTGTGCGCCTACCTCGCCTACCGCTATCGATCGCCGCGCTATCTCTATCCGGCGCTGCTCTTCGGCGCGGCGACCTTTTACAGCTATGCCAACGGGCCGCTGCTGATGCTGGCCACCGGCGTCCTGCTGCTGCTCTCCGACCTGCGCTTCCACCTGCGCCAGCCGCGAAGGCATCAGGCCGGCGCGATCGTGCTGGCCCTGCTGCTCGCCCTGCCCTTCCTGCGCTTCCGCTGGCTGCAGCCCGAGGCGCTCTCCGCCCAGATGGAGATCGTCAGCTCCTACTGGTTGCGCGACCTTCCGCTGGCGGAAAAGCTGGCGATCTTCGGGCGGACCTACGTGGACGGGATCAGCCCGGCCTACTGGTTCTGGCCGAGCGAGGCCGGTCTCAGGCCGACCTTCTGGTTCTGGCCGAGCCAGATCGACCTCGATCGCCACCTGATGGACGGCCTGGGGCACATGCCGCTCTTCTTCCTGCCCTTCTTCCTCCTCGGCTTGATCCTGTGCCTCCGCCGCTGGCGCTCGCCGGCCCACCGGGTGGTCCTGGCCGCGCTGCTGGCTTCACCGGCCGCGGCACTGCTCGCGACGGTGTTCGTGACGCGCGGGATGGGCATCCTGGTGCCGGCGACGCTCCTGGTCTGCCTCGGCCTGGGCTGGATCGTCGAGGGATTGGCGGGCCGGCTGGGGGGCCGGCTGCCGCTGCCGGCGCTGGCGGTCGGGCTGGCCGCTCTTCTCGGCGCCTGGAACCTCTACCTGCTGCGCGCGGCGCTGGTGGAGGGTCCGACCTGGTCGACCGACTACGGCCTCTACGGCATGCAGTACGGGGCCGCCCCGGTCTTCGGCGCGATTCGCGAGGCGATGAGCGTTGATCCCGAGCTCAAGGTGCGCATGTCACCGGACTGGACCAACAACGCGAACAGCCTGGCCGAGTTCTTCCTAGACAGCGATCAGCAGTCCCGGCTGTCGATGGGCAACCTGAACGGCTTGCTCCTGATCAAGAGCGAGCTCGATCCGGCGCAGCTCCACGTGCTCCCCGCCGACGAGTACGACCGGGCGCGCGCCAGCCCGAAGCTGGTCCTGGACCCGCCGCTGCGGGTCATCCCCTACCCCGACGGCCGGCCGGGCTTCTACTTCTTGCACATGCGCTACGCCGACGACATCGACGCCCAGTTCGCCGCGGACGAGGCCGCCAAGCAGCGGACGGTCGAGGACGAAGTGAACATCGACGGCCAGCGGGTGACGATGGAGCACTCGGTGTTCGACCTGGGCCGGCTGGAGGACATGGTCGACGGCGATCCCGAGTCCCTGGTGCGCGGCGCCTCGGCGAACCCGCTGATCCTGGACCTGCGCTTTCCCGAGCCGCGGACGATCGCGGGCATCACGCTGCACACCTCGGACATGGACCTTGTGCTCAAGGTCGTCGCCACGCCCTCCGGGGGTGGCGATCCTCGGATGGCCGAGGCGACCTACCGCGACCTGCCGGACGAGCCGCGCATCGACCTGCCGCTGCCCGGCGGCCCGCTGGAGGTCGAGCGCCTGCGCATCGAGATCACCGACCTGGTGGACCAGCTCGAGCAGCACATCCACGTGCGGGATCTGGGTCTGCGCTGAGATCCCGGCCTGGACCTTTGCTCGACAGCGCGGGCCTATCGGGAGCGAGGGCGTCCCGCCCTCACCCGTGCATCACGCTGACATCGTCGACGTCCGTCCGCCCCAGCGAGCGGTAGATCGCGACGACCAGCGCCAGGCCGACCGCGACCTCGGCGGCGGCGACGGTCAGGCTGAAGAAGACATAGATCTGGCCGGCGATGTCGGCCAGCGCCCGCGCCGTGGCGACCAGGGTGATGTTGACGGCGTTGAGCATCAGCTCGATCGACATCAGCACGATGATCACGTTGCGCCGCAGGATCGCGCCGGCGACGCCCAGCGTGAAGAGGATCGCCGCCAGCGCCAGCACATGACCGGCCGGGATCACGGCGCGCCTCCCTCGGGCGGCGTGGCGGGGCGCGCGCCGTCCTGGCGGCCGCGGAACTGTGCGATGATCACCGCGCCGAGCATGGCGACCAGGAGCAGGACGCTGACCAGCTCGAAGGGCAGGACATAGTCACTGAACAGCACCGCCCCGATCATCTGCGGCGAGCCGAAGGCCCCGGCGGCGACACCGGCGACAGGGCCGCCGGTAGCAGCTCCACCGGCGGCGATCGACGGCAAGGCTTCGACCGCCGGCATGCCCCCGGCCGGCGCGGCGGGGACGCCTTCCCAGACCACGAAGACCAGGAGCCCGCCCAGCAGCGCCGCCAGTGTGACGCCGAACAGCCGCTGGCCGCCGAGCGGCTCGCGCAGGCTGAGGTCGCGCGAGCCGAGCAGCATCACGACGAACAGGAACAGCACCATGATCGCCCCGGCGTAGACGATGAGCTGCACTGCCGCGATGAACGGCGCCTGGAGCATCAGGTACAGCAGCGTCGTCCCGACGAAGTTGGCGACCATGAACAGCACCGCGTGCACCACGTTGCGCGCGAGCACCATCGCCGCGGCGGTGGCGATCAGCACTGCCGCCAGCAGGTAGAAGAACAGCGCCTCGCCGCTCACCCGGCCTCCTCGCGATCAGTCTCGGGACCTGGGCGATCGCCGGTCCGTCCACCGCCAACTCCACCGGGACCCGTCTTGGCCGCCTCCGGGCGCACGTCCAACGGGAACTTAAAGTAGTCCATGCCGCCCATGCGGAACGGGATGTCCCGGCCGCGCGTGTCCTGCGGCGTCGGCTGGCCGTCCGGGCCGGGCGGCACGATCAGCATATCTTTGGTGTAGATCATCTCGCGCCGGTCGTAGCTGGCCAGCTCGTACTCGTGTTCGAGGACGATCGCGTCGACCGGGCAGGCTTCCTCGCAGAAGCCGCAGAAGATGCAGCGCAGCATGTTGATCTCGT
>CAZCJG010000158.1:0-10608 GCA_964498575.1 uncultured Anaerolineales bacterium
GGCCGTCGCGCGGCGGGCGGTGGGATCACGGGTGGGTTGGGATTGTCGGACATCGCAGCTCTCCTTCGTCGGTGTCGGGCGCGGCGCGGTCCGACATTTCCCCTTCCACCGCCCGACGCGGTAATATTGCGCCCGAGACGGGTCCTTCGGCAAGCAGGGCCGGCGTGGCTCGCCGCCGCGCGGCCGGCCGGGACCCGCCGACCGCTGCCGGGTCGCGCGGCGGAGCGATGGGAGGTGCCGTTTGGTGTTCAAGTCGCAAAGTCCGGTTCGCCGCTGCCCGAGCTGTGGGTCGCGCTTGCCGGACCATGGCCGCCGCTGCTCGATTTGCGGCGCCACCGTGTCGTGGCGCTTCACACCGAGCGGCATGGTGGTCGAAAGCCTGATCGTCGTGGGTCTGGTCGGGTTGGCCGTCGCCGGCATGCTCTGGCTGCGCCGCGACTGGGCGGCCTCGGTGGTGCCCGCGCAAGTCGCGGTCGACCAGCTCGTCACCGCCTGGCCAACCGACGTGCCGACCTATACGCCCGCGGCGACCGCCGGTCCGACCGAGCCGCCGAGCACCGCGCCGCCGCCACCGCCGACCGCCGCCCCCGCGACCATCGTCCATACGATCGAGAGCGGCGACTCGCTGTACGGGATCGCGATCAAGTATGGCGTGACGATCGACGACATCCTCGCGGTCAACGACGGGATGACGATCGACAGCTTCCTGGGCATCGGCCAGGAGCTGCGCGTCCCGGCACCGGGCGCCCAAGTCGCGGATGCGGGGAGCACATCCGCCCCGGAACCGACCGCTGCCGCACAAGTGGCCGAAGGCTCAGAGGCTTCGACCGCCGCGGCGGCAGCCCCGGAGGCTACGTCGCCCGCCGCGACGACCGGCGGTGACACGCCGGCGGCGCCGAGCTCGGGCACGCCCGGCACGCCGGAAGCCGGGGCGGCCGCGGGCACGTCGGGCGATCCAACGGCGGCGCCCGGCGAGCCGGCGGCCGCGCGCCAGACCGACCCGGAGGGCGGCGCGGACGGTCCCTACGGCCCGCCCCTGCTCCTCTCCCCGGGGCATGGGCAACGCATTGGCGATGACATGCCCTTCCTGCGCTGGGCCTCGGCGGGGGTGTTGCCGCCGGGCGCCTACTACGTCGTGCTGCTGCGCGAGGCGCCCGAGGGCGCGGCCGACGCGGATCCCGCGCCGGCCGAAGCCATCCCGGCCGAGGCGGCGACGGCGGAGTGGGTGCTGACCAATGCCACCGGTCTGCGCCTGCCCTCCAGCTTCCGGCCCGCGTTCGGCGCCTCCAGCACCATCCAGTGGGCGGTCGGCGTCCGCCGGCGGACCAACGGGCTGCTGACCGATGACGTCGGCCTGCCCCTCGGGCAGATATCCGAATGGCGAACCTTCACCTGGACGCCGGGCGCGGGGCTGACGACGGATAACCCGTAGAGGTCGGCTTGCCCCTTGATCCTCGGTGCGGCAGGGCGACCGTCATCGCTTCGACCACGTAAATTTACGGAATTCACCACAGAGACACAGAGACACGGAGAAAGGCTTTCTCCGTGTCTCTGTGTCTCTGTGGTGAATTCAATCGCGCGTAGTCGACATGATTTTGGCCTGGCGGCCCCTACCGCCCGCCCGAGACCCATTCGACCAGCCGCCGCCAGGCTGAGGCCGCGGGCGTGGCGGTGGGGGCGGGCGTCGCGGTGACGGGGGCGGCGGTGACCAGGACGATCGGGTGGTCGCCCGGCCGGGCCCAGCCTTGATCGGCGCGGGCCCAGTCCTCCACCTGGTCGGGCGAGCCGGCCTCGGCCTGGGCCGTCTCCAGCGCCACGACCTCGGCGTCCAGGCGCGCGACGTCGGTGGCGAGATCGTGCTCGATCTCGGCGGCCCGGCGCGTGGCCAGCGCGTGGCTCGCCAGCTTGACGGCATAGATCACGACCAGGGTGGCCAGGATGACGGCCAGGATGCGCGACCAGCCCTTGCGTGGCACGTCGCCGCTCCTCTCAGGTGCCGCCGGCCGCGGTGTCGCCGAAGACCCGCCGCGTCTGGACGAACCAGCTCGGCAGCGTGATGAAGCGATCCGCCGGCTCGACGAGGAGCTCGGGGAGCTGGATGCCACCGACATTGTTGTCGGCGACGATGTAGTGGTAGGCGGGGTGGTACAGCATCAGCGCCGGCAGCTCCTCGGCGAAGATGCGCTGGAAGCTTCGATACAGATCCCGGCGCTTCCCGAGGTCGGACGCCGGGCTGGCCTGGCGGGCCTCGACGAGCAATCGATCGGCTTCGGTGTTCCTGAAGCCGGCGAAGTTCTGGCCGGGGAAGTCGATCTGCGAGGAGTGCCACAGGGCGTAGGGATCGGGATCATACTCTCGCGTCTCCCAGTCCAGGAGCAGCGCCGCGAAGGCGCGGTTGCGCAAGGTCTCGGTCAGATCCTGGCGGTCGATCGGCTCGATCTCCACGCCGACGCCGATGCTCGACCAATCGCGCCGGATGCGCTCGGCGATGGCGACCATCACCGGGTCGTCACCGCGCGTGCTGAGGGTGAAGCGGAGCGGCTGGCCGTCCCGATCCCGCACGCCGTCGCCGTCGTCGTCGATCCAGCCCGACTCGTCGAGGATGCGCCGCGCCGCGTCGAGGTCGAAGCGCGGCTTGGACAGCTCGTTGTTGTAGGCCCAGGAGCCGGGCGGGATCGGGCTGATCGCGGCCACGCCCTGGCCGTTGAGCAGGGCGGGATCGTCGATGATGCCCTGGCGGTCCAGCGCCAGCGACAGCGCCTGGCGCACCGACTTGCTGGTAAAGGCCGGATCGGAGGGGTTGAGGTAGATCAGCGTATAGCCCGACTGCACCGCGGCGCGGATTTGCGCCTGGTCGTCGGCGCCCAGGCGCGCCATCACCGCCGCCGGAACGCGCCCCAGCCCCTGCGCCGCGCGCTGGCCGAGCGCGGCCACCGCCCGGTCGAGCGTGGGGTAGAACTGGAAGATCAGCCGATCGAGGTAGGGCGAGCGCTCGTCGGCCGCCCAGTGCTCGTCGAAGCGCGCGAGCTGGACCCGGTAGCCGTCGGGCCCCGCCGGGTCTTCCAGGGACTCGAGCCGATAGGGGCCGGCGCCGATCGGGCTGCGCACCGAGAAGGGGTGCTCGGCGATCTGGTCCGGCGGGACCTCGGCCAGGAGATGTGCCGGCAGGATGCCCAGCGTGGTCGCGTTGAGGAAGGGCGCGTAGGGCTCCTCCAGCCGGACCTCGACCGTCTGGTCGTCGAGCTTGTCGACGACCGCCCGCTGCCAGGGCTCGGCCAGGCGGGTCTTCTGGACGTCGGGGATGCTGCGATCCGCCGCGAGGCGCGCGGTGAACACGACGTCGTCGGCGGTCACCGGCGCCAGGTCGTGCCAGACCAGGCCGCTCCTCAAGGTGAAGGTGTAGGTCTTGCCGTCGGGGCTGATCGCCCAGCGGCTCGCCAGATCCGGCTCGACGCCGCCGTTGCCCGCCGGCCGCGTCAGGCCGCTGAACACCAGGCGCGTCAGGTCGATCTCACCGTCGTCGTTGGCGAAGAGCGGGTTGAAGGTGCGCGGCTGCCCGACCATCGCCTCGACGAATTGGCCGCCGCGCGACGGCTCGTCCCGGAAGGCCCGATTGGAGACCAGCAGCAGGAAGATCGCGATGATGATCGCGCCGGCGATCCCAAGCGCGATCTGCCAGCGGAGCAGGCGGAACACGGGGCGTCAGGGTTCAGGCGGTGTCGATGAGGACGATGACGAGGGAGATGGTCAGGAAGATCGCCGAGAAGACGATCGTCGCGTTGTACACGGTCTTCTCGACGCCGCGGCGGGTCTTGTACACCCCTCCGTCGCCGCCGAACATGCCGGCCAGCCCGCTCCCCCGGGCCTGCAACATGACCAGGCCGATCAGGACGACCGACACCACCATCAGCACGATACGCAGGTAGACATCCAAAGTGAGCTTCCTCTCATCTCGACAAGGTATGCCGCGCGGGCTGCGGCGACTCGCCGGACCCGGGGCGGGCGCGTCGTCGAGGCTCGCTCGGGGCCTCGGGCATCCGCCTCATGCGCGCGGGCGTGAGATGTTGCTACGGACCCCTGAGAGCGCCAGCAGGGCTTGTGCCCGCCGAAACCGGGCAATTGTACAGGGTGAGTTAGGGGAATGGCCAATTTCCAGATCTGGAAGACTGCTTCGCCGGCCCGAGCACGGCAGCGCCATTGCAGTCCAGGCGCCGCGCGGTATAATCGGGCTGATGGATGCCGAGATCGCCGAACAACTGCTCGACGCGCTGGCCGCGCCGATGACCACGGTCGCCCAGGCCGAGCGGATCATGGCGCGCTTCGACGGCCACGAGGTCGAGGCGGTCTTGCCGGTGTTCCGCAGGCTGCACGACGCGGCGGACCAGCCGACGCTCCACGCCAGCGCGCGGCTGTTGGCGCGCTGGAGCGGCCGGCCGGTGGCGCGCGCGCTGGTGCCGGCGCTGGAGGCGCTGCTGGCCGAAGCCGGCGTGGGCGACCTCAACAAGCTGGCCGCGGCGGGCGTCCTGGAGACCCTCGGCCAGCCGGTCGACTACCCCGCGCTCCTCGGCCGGCTAGACGATCTGGGCGCGGTGGCGCGCTCGGCGCTGGGCGCGGCGCTGGCGGCGGCGGAGCATCCGGTGGCGCTGGTCAACTTCGTCGACCAGCTCGGGCGCATGCCGCCGGACCGGGTGCTGGCGGTGATCGACGAGATCCCGCCCACGCAGGCCGGCGCCGCCCGGCCGATCCTGGCCGCGCTGACCCACAGCCGCGATCCCGACCTCGCGGTATCGGCCATCGCCGCGATCGACGAGCTGGGGCTCCGCGCGGCGGCCGGCCCGCTCGCGCGCGTCGCCGCGGCCCATGCCGACGCGCTGGTCCGCGAGCAGGCGCGCCGGACCCTGCGCCGCCTGGTCGGTCCTGCTGGCGGGGACAACGGGGCCGGAGTCTCCACTTCGCCCGCGGCGCCGACCCCGCAGGCCGAGCCGTCGCCTCTTTCGGCCACCCCTGCGACACCCACAACAGCACCCACGGCGACGCCGATGGTGGACCCGCCAGCGCCGCCCGCCGGCGCCGTCGCCTACCTCTCCACCCCCGGCCCGGAGGGCGGGCAGCTCCTGCTCCTCGCGATCCCCAGCCGGGCGGGCAAGGGCTGGGTGGACATCCTGACCGTCTACGCGACGGCGGCGGGCGGCGTGCGCGAGCATGGCACGGTCGAAGGCGCCGCGCCGGAGCGCTTCCAGGCGCTGCGGGCCGAATGCGCCGCCGGCGGGGTGCCGCTGGCGCGCGCGGATTGGGCCGCGGTGCTCGGCGCGTTGGAAGCCGCGATCCGCCGCGCGCTCCGGGCCGGGGGGATGTCCCGCCCGGGTCCGGCGGCCTGGCTGGCGGCGCTGGAAACGGGCCCGTGAAGCGCCAGGATCGCGCGCCGAGCGGGGGACCAGCGGGGATTTGGACTGAATTTGGACGGTGGCGGGCCGGACAGGGGCCGATGCATGACCGGGGTCATTTCACACGATCCGGGCGCTGTGTTATACTCCGCCGAACCTTGTGGGTGCCCCTGGGGGAAGGGGAGGCGTGAATGGGCGCCGCCGGCGTCGCGCGCCTGGGTTGCCGTGTTGCGTTGCTCCTCGTCCTGCCCGGCCTGGCCGGCTTCTTCATCGGCCGCGCGCTCGGTAGCGCTCCCTGGGGGCTGGCGGTAGGGACCCTGATCGGGGTTCTCGTCGCCACGTACAGCGTCACGTCCATGATTTCGAGCCGCTACGTGCTGCTCGCGCCGCCCGGTTCGGAGGAGGATAAACCGTAGTGTCCCGGCAAACAGGCTCTCTGATACTCAAGCTGCTCGCGGCGCTTCTGGTGGTCGTCGCGGGCGCGCGCGTGATCGCGCCCTACCTGACGGACCTGCAGCTCCTGTCCGATTACTCCGAGTTCTACCAGGCCTTGGAATGGGCGATCGTCGCGACCCTGCTCGCCTTGATCATCGGCGTCGCGCTGCGCCGGCTGAGCGTCAAGGTGGTGGCGATCACCACGATCATCCTTGCGCTCATCGTCGGCGCGCGCTACTTCTTCCCGGTGCCCTTGCCGCACATCCAGCTCCCGGCCGAGGTCCTCTTCGTGATCCCGGGCACCAACTTCGGCTTCACCAACACGATGCTGGCGATCCTGACCACCGACGTGCTGCTGATCGTCCTGGCGCTGCTGGTCCGCCGCAAGCTGGAGATGGTGCCCTCAGGCTTGCAGAACCTGTTCGAGGCGATCATCGAGTTTTGGCAGGATACCGCCCAGCAGCTCGTCAGCCCGGAGATCGCCCAGCGCTGGCTGCCGCTGGCGATGACGATGTTCCTCCTGGTCGGCCTGGCCAACTGGTCCGAGCTGATCCCCGGCTACGACACCATCGGCACGGCCTGCATCGAGTGCCCGCACGTCGAAGGCGGTCCCGAGGTCGAGCACACCTTCTTCGACGGCTGGACGGCCGGCCCGTTCTTCTTCGCGATGGCGCGCAGCGAGGTCGACCCGCACGCGGGCGAGGAGGCCGAGTCGCACGGCAGCGCGGGCCCCGCGCTGATCGGCACGGCCCATGCCCAGGAGGGAGAACCCTCCGCCGCGGAGGGCGAGGCCCATGCGGCGGTCTTGCCCAGGGCGGTGGTCCCCTGGTACCGCGCCGCCTCGACCGACCTGAACTTCACCCTGGCACTGGCACTGATCGCTTTCACGGTGGTGCAGATCGCCGGCATCCGCGCGCTGGGGGCCGGGGGCTACTTCGGCAAGTTCCTCAACTTCAAGGAAGGCGGGCTCGGGCTGTTCGTCGGCTTGGTGGAGGCGATCTCCGAGCTTTCGCGCATCATCTCGTTCTCGTTCCGGTTGTTCGGCAACGTCTTCGCCGGCCAGATCCTGCTCTTCGTCATCCCCTTCCTGCTCCCGTTCCTCGTCCCGGTGATGATCTACGGGCTGGAGACCTTCGTCGGGCTGATCCAAGGCTACGTGTTCGCCGTCCTGACCCTGGCCTTCATGGGCGCGGCGGTGACGCCGCATCATCATGCGGATGAGCATCCGCATGAAGACGACCACGACCACCACTAAGTATCCGCGCGGATACTAACGTCCACCATTCGACCACGGAGGAGTAAGCACACATGGAAGCAGAAGCCGCCAAGCTGATTGGCGCGGGCCTGGCGATGATCGGCGTGGCCGGTTCCGGCGTCGGCATCGGCATCGTCGTGCAGGGCATGCTCATCGCCCAGGGGCGCAACCCCGAGGCGGCCGGTGAGCTGCGCACCAACATGATTCTCGGCATCGTGTTCTGCGAGTCCATCGCGATCTACGCGATGGTGATCGCGTTCATGTTGCTCTTCCTGTTCTAGCCACCGAGCTGACACAGGCGGACACGAAAGGAGGAATCGTTGGAAAAGCTAGGTATCCTGCTGCCGAACCTGCTCTTCAACGTCATTAATTTCTTCATCATGCTTTGGCTGCTAAACAGGTTTCTCTACCAGCCGATCATGAAGCTCTTCAACGAGCGCCGCGAGCGGATCCGCGAGGGCTTGGCCGAGGCCGATCGCGTGCGCGAGGCCGCTGCGGCCGAGCGGGCCACGCTGGAGGCGCAGATCGCCGAGGAGCGCCGCACAAGTCAGGAGCGGCTGCGCGAGGCGGTGGCGCGGAGCGAGGAAGCGGCCAAGCGCCGGCTTGAAGAAGCCAACGCCCAGGCCGATCAGATCCTGGCCCAGGCGCGCACCGAGGCGGAGCAGACACGCCAGCAGGCGCTGGTCGGGCTCCAGGGTAATATCGCGGACCTTGCGCTCGCCGCCGCCGGCAAGGTGCTCGGCGAGGGCATCGACGAGTCGCGCCATCGCTCGTTGGTCGACCGCTTCCTCAGCGAGCAGCTCGGAGGCCTGGCGTGAGCGAGTCCTTCGTCGGCAGCCTGATGGCGACCGCGCGCGAGCTGGTGTCGCAGGTCGGCCAGCAGGCCGGCGCGCAGCTCGAGCACCTGAAGCAGACGCTCGACGACATCGAGCAGGCCGGCCGCAAGCAGCGCGTCGACGCCACCGTGACCAGCGCCGTGCCCCTGACCGAGGGCGAGCGGCAGACGCTCGAAGCGCGCCTGCACGACCGCTACGGCCCGGACCTGCCGATTGCGTACCGGGTGGACCCGGCGATCCTGGGCGGGCTGATCGTGCGCGTCGGCGACCGCTACGTCGACGGCAGCGTCGCGACCAAGCTCGGCCAGCTCCGCCAGACTTTAACGGGTGGGTCGGCGGGGTGAGCTTCGGTGGGCGAGTGGACTTAGTGGACCCCGTGGACCAAGTGGACCGGGTGGATCAGATGAGCTTGAAGAGGACACCATGACCGTACGTGTAGAGGATATCGCCGCGCTGCTGAAGCAACAGATCGAGAGCTTCCAGCCGATCGTCGAGGCGGTGGACATTGGCACCGTGGTGGAGGTCGGCGATGGCATCGCGCGGATCGAGGGGCTGAAGGGCGCGCTGGCCAGCGAGCTGCTGGAGTTCCCGCGCGAGGGGGGCAGCTCGGTGTACGGCATCGCGCTGAACCTGGAGGAGAAGTCGGTCGGGGCGATCATCCTCGGCGACTTCACCGCGATCGAGGAAGGCGACATCGTCAAGTCGACCGGCCAGGTGATCTCGGTGCCGGTGGGCGACGGGCTGATCGGGCGGGTGGTGAATGCCTTGGGGCAGCCGATCGACGCCAAGGGGCCGGTGGCCTACACGTCGACGCGGCCGATCGAGCGCATCGCGCCGGGCGTGACCGAGCGGCAGAACGTCAACGAGCCGGTGATGACCGGGATCAAGGCGATCGACGCGATGATCCCGATCGGCCGCGGCCAGCGCGAGCTGGTGATCGGCGACCGCCAGACCGGCAAGACCGCCATCGCGGTCGACGCGATCATCAACCAGAAGGACTCGGACATCGTCTGCATCTACGTCGCGATCGGCCAGAAGCGCGCCCAGGTGGCGAGCATCGTCGCGACGCTGGAGGCGCACGGCGCGATGAAGCACACGATCGTCGTCGTCGCCAGCGCCTCGGAGTCCGCGGCCCTGCAGTACATCGCCCCCTACGCCGGCACGGCGATGGGCGAGGAGTTCCTGGAGAACGGCCGGCACGCGCTGATCGTCTACGACGACCTCTCCAAGCACGCCCAGGCCTACCGCCAGGTCTCGCTGCTCCTGCGCCGGCCGCCGGGCCGCGAGGCGTATCCGGGCGACGTCTTCTACCTGCACAGTCGGCTCTTGGAGCGCAGCGCGAAGCTGAACGCGGAGCGGGGGGCGGGGTCGCTGACCAGCTTGCCCTTCATCGAGACGCAGCTTTCGGATGTGTCGGCCTATATTCCGACCAACGTGATCTCGATTACCGACGGGCAGATCTACCTGGAGCCGGAGCTGTTCTACGCCGGCATCCGCCCGGCGGTGAACGCCGGCCTCTCGGTCAGCCGGGTGGGCGGCGACGCGCAGTTCAAGGCGATGAAGCAGGTGGCGGGCAAGCTGCGCCTGGACATGTCGTCCTTCCGCGACCTGGCCGCCTTCGCCCAGTTCGGCAGCGATCTGGACGCGGCGACGCGGCGCCAGCTCGACCGGGGTCTGCGCTTGCAGGAGGTCCTGAAGCAGGGCCAGTACGCGCCGGAGCCGTTCGCGCAGCAGGTGCAGGTGATCTACGGGGTGACCAACGACTTCGCGGACGAGGTGGCGGTGGCGGATATCCAGCGCTGGGAGAAGGGGCTGGTGAAGTTCCTGGCCGACACCTATCCCAACATCGGCCGGCTGATCGGCGAGCGCAAGTCGCTTGACGACGAGATCCGCGGCCTGCTCGACGAGGCGATCGCGGCCTACAACCAGGCCTGGTTCGCCGAGCACGCACACCTGGAGTAGCGCGTGGCCAACACCCGCGACATCCGCCGCCGCATCAAGTCGGTCAAGAACATCGGCAAGGTCACCCGCGCGATGGAGGCGGTCAGCGCCTCCAAGATGCGCCGGGCCCAGGACGCGACGCTGCGCAGCCGGGCCTACGCCCAGAAGGCGGCCGAGGTGATGAGCCACCTGCGCGCCCAGCGCGGTCCCGGCGCCAGCCTGCACCCCCTGCTCCGCGAGAACGCGGCCGGCAAGCCGGCGGTGGTCCTGGTGACCCCGGACCGCGGCCTGACCGGCGGCATGGTGTTGAACGTGATCCGCTACGCGGTGCGCTCGACCGAGGAGCAGCTCGGCAAGGACGTCGCCTGGATCGCGCTGGGCAAGAAGGGCCGCGACTTCCTGGCGCGGACGGGGGCGGACCTGCGGGCGTCCTTCACCGGGCTGCCGGACGCGCTGTCGGTGCTCGACATCACGCCGGCGGCGCTGATCGCCCGCGACGGCTTCCTGGGCAGCGAGTTCAGCGCGGTCTACCTGGTCTACGCGGACTTCATCAGCGTGGTCAAGCAGCGGCCGGTGTTCACGCCGCTGCTGCCGGTACACGTGCCGGAGCATGTCGCGCCGATCGCGGCGGACTTCGACTTCGAGCCGAGCCCGGAGGCGGTGCTGGACGAGGTGCTGCCGCGGCTGGTCGAGCTGCAGATCTACCAGGCGGTGCTGGAGAGCCAGGCCAGCGAGCACGCCGCGCGCATGGTGGCGA
>CAZCJG010000159.1:0-10588 GCA_964498575.1 uncultured Anaerolineales bacterium
CAGCCAGCCGCCGCCGCTGGCATGCACCTCGGTCGCGGTCGCGAAGCTGAGGACGAGCAGGACGAACGGCGTGGCGATGCCGTCGTTGAGGCCGCTCTCGATGTTCAGCGCCCGCCGGATGCGCACCGGCACCTGCGGGTTGTTGAAGATCGGCAGGCCGAGCGCCGCGTCGGTCGGGGCGAGGATGGCGCCCAGCAGGCAGGCGAAGGCGAGGCCCTCGCCGGGCAGGACGACCAGGGCGGTGCCGGCGCCAAGGACGATGGTGAGGAGAAGGCCGATGGTGAGCAGTCGCGCCGGCAGCCCGGCATCCGCGCGCACCTGGGTCAGCTTCAGCGTCGAGGCATCGGCGAAGAGCAGGATCGCCAGCGTGATCTCGGTCAGCGCCAGGATCGCCTCGGAGTGCGGCGGCATGCCCCACAGTCCCGTCGCTCCCTCGCCGAGCAGGAAGCCGACCGCCACGAAGACCATCGGCATCGTGATCGACCAGCGCCCGAGCCGCAGCGCCAGCGCCGCGTAGACGACGATCGCCAGCGCCAGGATGGCTTGGCCTGCGTTCATGAGTGCTGCCTCTCCTCCTTCAATCGCGGTACGCCCGCGAGCAGGCCGGATTGTACGATTCTTCCGGTCGGGGGTAAAGCCGGCGATGCCGGGGGGCAGACAATTGGAGATCAGGGTCCCAACCGGCGGTTCGCGCGCGCCGGAACGCGCCAAGCGAATGAATTCGCCGCTCGATGGCCTGCGGCCAGGTGCCCCCCTGCGGGGACACGGGGATTGAAGGGTCATTGCGTGGATGCACCGGCAAGATTGTGTCGGCGCAGGCCGACACGCCACCCCAACGCGCCAACGGCAGGCGCGTCGGGGGCCCCGGCGGGCCGTAGGCCATCGAGCGGCGAATTCAACGTGTGGTGTGAATTGAGTACCTCTAACCGACGTGTGTCGCGCGAATCGGCCCTCACCCCCCGGCCCCCTCTGCCGAAAGACGCGGGAGAGGGGGCCGGGGGTGAGGGCCGGTGGTGCGACAAACCTGAATCCTCTCCGGTAACTCACACCAAGCGTTTCATTCCACTGCCTCGCCTTGTCCCCAACCTGTCACGCCCTCCGAACCGCGCTGGCCGCCGGCCATTCTGGCTGCTAGAATGGCGCCGGGAGATTCCGCATGACGGTTTTGACGCGCGCGAGCATCGACAAGCCGTACCGTGTGCCCGACCGTCGCGGCTACCGCGCCAGCGATCTCGATCACCCGACGCACTACCGCCGCGGCGAGGTCGCCGAAGCCCAGCCGACAGTGCCCGACTGGCAGTTTCGAGGTCGACGGGCGCCGCTATAGCCGGACATTGGCGGATGCGCCGTCGTCGGAGTTATAATCCAATTAATATGGATACGGGAGCCGGCCGATCTACACAGCCCTCACCGATTCACCCGTACCCTGATCACGGGGATGAGCGGGGCCCGCGCGCGCCGGGCTATCGCTACGACGTCTTCGTCAGCTTTAGCCCGGCCGACGCCGCGTGGGTCGAGGGCTGGCTCCTGCCACGCCTGGAGCGGGCCGGCCTGGTCGTCTGCACGCCCGCGACCTGTTTCGAGCCGGGCGCGCCATTGGCCACGGAGACCGAACGTGCGATCCGCGAGAGCCGCCGCATCCTCGCGGTGCTGTCGCCCGACTGGGTCGCGGGTCATTGGTCCGATTTCGAGGCGCAGCTCGCCCACTACCGCGACCCCAACGCCCACACCCGCCGCCTGATCCCGCTACTCCTCCGGCCCTGCGAGCCGCCGGACCGCATCCGGCTGCTCAACTGGGTAGACTTGACGGATGAGGACTCCCGAGAGGCGGCCGTCGAACGCGTCATCCGGGCGATCCGGGGACAGCTTGAGCTTCCGGAGATCCGGGTCGACCTCATCCCCCCGCCGCCGGTCGTGTGGTCGCGGTGGATCAAGCTGGTGGGCGCGGTCACGCTGTCGACCCTCGTCTTGGTCGTGGCGGCTGTGGCGGGGCCTTGGTTGCCCCCCCGCGTCAAGTGCGCCCTGCTGCCGGATCCGCGCATGCCGGATAGCCAGAACAGCTACAACATCGCCGTGGCGCCGTTCACGCCGGGCGAGACGGATCGCTCGGCCGACGCGGCCGAACAAGCCTTCGTTCGCGCGCGGGATGTCGCCAACCTGATCCGGTCGCTGGCACCGGAGATCTCGGACATCGTCAGCGGCAAGCCGGTGTCGGTTTGGGGTCCCGACCAGTGCGTGGACCGGGTGGCGGCCGGCGAGGCCGAGGCGCGGCTCGCCGCGCTGGACGCGCATGTGCTGGTGTATGGCGGGCTGTACCACGTGGGGGGGGCCGAGTGGCGGATCAGCCCGTTGTTCGCGATCAAGAACAAGGAAGCCGAGCGCTTGGCGCCCGAGCTGCGCGGCGAACACCGGCTCGGACAACCCATCGACTACGATGCGGTGGACGAATCCGGCGAGGGCAGCGTGCTATCCGATCGCATCCAGCCGCGCACCAAGGCCCTGATCGGCCTGCTGCGCGGGCTGCTGTTCTTCGCGAAACGCGACGCGCGTGCTTATGCGACGGCCGCCGAAGAGTTCCGGAAGGTCGCCGAGGACCCGGCCTGGGGCGCCGCGCCGGAAAACAGCGGTCAAGAGGTGTTGTACCTCTTTCTCGGAAGCGCTTACCTCAAGCAGGCAACCTTCGCCGAGGACGACCCCAACGAGCGTGCGCGCCTGCTCGCGCTCGCCAGCGAGGCTTTCGACGAAGCAATCCGGCGCAATCCCGGCTATGGCCGTGCCTGGAACGGCAAGGGCGGCACGCTGTTACAGATCGCTCGGCCCGTCGTTCAGCCGGTGGCACTCCCTGGCGCCGGGATCCCCCCGCCTGCCGGCTCGGAGCTTGAGGACAATCGCTGCGACTGGCGCTGGGAGGTGTTGTCCCAGGCGCGCGATGCTTATTCGCATGCACGCGACCCGGCCTTGGAGAGACCGCCCTCCGGCTTCGTCGACCTGCGAGCCGAGCTCGGCTTGGGCTTGATCGGCTTCTACGAGGGGCTCTGTCGTGACCGCGGCGCTTGGGACGACGCGCGGCCGCATCTCGAGTCTGTGATCGCGCGCTACGATGCACTGGGGCAAGCACCGGGCGGTGGCCTAGACGGGATGTCCGCCCAGCCGGCCGGCACGGGCGAGCCGCGCGCGTGCCGGCGGCTCTTCGACGGCCCAGACGGTCAAGCACCGCCGGGCAGCGGAGGCGGGTCGGCGGCCACGGCGGAAGAGGTAGAGCGCGAACGGGATCTCGTGCGCTTGGAGGCAGCCTCCGCGTACACGCATCTGGGCAACATGGCGCTGGTTGAGGCGGATGAAGCGTTGGTCGGCGGTTCGGCCGCCAGGGGCGATTCAGCGCCGAAGTTGAATGCAGCGATCGACAACTACGAACAAGCCGTGGGATTGGCACTTCGGTCGCGGTCGGCTGACGGGCGGGCACATGTCGATGCGGTGTTCCCCTTCTTGGTCACCGCCTACTGCCTGGCCGGCCAACGGGAGTGCGCCGCGGCGGCGATCGACGACTACGCCAGAACGAAGGAAGACGCCGAGGGCGGAAAGGCCATCTTGTTCGCACGGCTTGATCCGGCTTTGAGGAATTCATGTTTTCATTGAAAGGAAGCGCCGTGATGGACAGCCGCTGGATGGATAAACGAGGAATATCTGGTTCAGGATTCATGACGACGAAGACAAGGCTGCGACGTGTCGCCGCCGCCGGCCTATGCCTCCTCGTCGCCACGGGTTGCGAGATGGAGCCGACGGAACCGAGCACCCTTCCCGAAGGGTCCGGCAATGTGACGGTGGCGACGGATCACGGTGGTGCGGCGTCCCAGCCGACGCCAGAGGTGATCGTCACCGCGCAAACGGCCGCTCCGCCGATCGGCACTTCCGTGCCAGAGGCGACGCTGGATACCAGTGAGGCCCCGGAACCCACGACTCAAATCAACACACCGGACACCGGTCCCACCGCGAGCACGTCAACCGCTTCCCCATCGAATCTGCCGGCAGGGATGCAGGTGACCGCCATCGTGACCGGACTATCCTACGCAATCCAGGGGGCGCCGATCTTCTTGTACCGGCTCGACCTGCCTTTCGACGATGGTGGCGCGGCGCTCGCGGTGATCGATCCCGACTCCGGCGAGCCGAGCACACTGGTCCGGGCCGACCAACCGCTTTGGGTGGACTTCAGCGGATTTGACGCGGACGAGCCGCTCGACCTGGGGCTGTATCTGTTGATCCCACCTTCGCGCGGGACGGTCCGATCGGTTGGCGCCGGGCAAGTGGCGGCGGCGAAGGTCAGCGTGGACGCCGCCGGGTCTTTGCGCGAGGCGATCGAGGTCCCGGCCTGTGCCCCGGCCGGCGACTACCTCCTCGTCGCTTGCCGCGATGTCGGCTGCGCGCTCGCGCTTGAATCAGCCGCCTCGACAAGGGCGGCATGGCTCCGGTTCAACCGATACGCCCCACCTACAGCGGATCAACCATCCGGCCCGGCGCCTGCGCTCGCCCAGGTTGATTCCGTCGACGGATTGAATGTGCGTGCCCGGCCAGGGGTGGCTTCGCGTATCGTACATCATTTGGCCCCGAACAGCGTCGTCGTGTTGACAGGTGCCCGGAGGATGGTCCAGGGTGCGGCCTGGTATCCGGTGCGCGATCCGATCACGTGCACCGAAGGCTGGGTGAACGGGAGCTTCCTCGATCTAGGATCCCTTCCCGATGCGGCTGCGCCCGAAGTCGAGCCTCCGGTCGGGCCGACCGAGCCGGAGCCCTGGATGCGCCCCCCGGACCCTTCAGACGCGCCCCAACCGGACCCTTCAGATGTGCTCCAGCCGAATCCTTCCAAGGTGCCACCTGTGGAGATGCCGCCTGCGGAGTCGCCACCGTCGGAGCTCGCATCCGGCAGCCAGGCATGGGTCGCGGATTCCGCCGGCACCTCCGGCGGGCTGAACCTGCGGCTTGGTCCGGGCGTTCGCTATGATGCGCTGGACAGGCTGCCGCCCGGTCGCCTCGTCATGGTGCTCCAAGGTCCTGTGTCGGTCGGCCGCTCGCCTTGGTATGAAGTGCGGGACGAGGCCACCGGACAGCAAGGTTGGGTGAACGGGGACTATCTGCTATCGGTCAATCCGTGATCTTGCGCCCCGAGCGAGCGATGAGGTGAACTCCACGGTTTACTGTGGTCCTACCAGCGATGGGCGAGTTATCGCGGTGGGCCTGGCTGGATCCACTCGCAGCAGCAATGCCGGCAGCAAGCCCACCGGCAGCAGCGGCGGGCAGGGTATCGCCGACGGGCGCTGGTTCTGGCTCTCCAGCGCCAGCGGCCAGAGCGAGAGGCGCTGGGGCTCGATCTCCGCGCGCGCTCCGGGCCAGGTCAGGTGGATCGGCACGCGGTCGCCCGGCCGGATCGGCGCCGCCAGCCGCGGCTGCGCCAGGCCGAACTCCACCACTCGATCCTCGGCATCCCGCGCCACCACCATCACCACCAAGTTTTCCGCCGGCGCGAGGCCGCAATGCGCGATCGTCGCCCGCACCTGGATGTCCGCACCCTCGCGCGCCGCCGCCACCGCCTGGGCGCCGAGCGGGACGGGGAAGACCTCCGGCGGGAAGGCGGCGGCGTTGAACCAGACCTCGGTGCGGTCGAAGGGAACGTCGGGCACCTGGACCGCCCAGGGATAGCGCCAGCCCGGCGGGTGGCTCTGCCCGGTCGGGTCTCCCAAGCTGTGCAGGACCGGCATGCGCGCGGTGTCCAGCATCACCAGGTCCTCGCCTTTCCAGAAGCCCATGTACACGTCGGTCGCGCTCACGTCGAGGAAGTCGGCGCCGGTATTGACCAGATCGCCGTAGATCCAGGGCAGGCCGCCCGCCTCGCGCCGGACCTGGCCGGTCACCTCCAGCGCCCGATAGCGGTCCGCCGGCGCCGGCGCCGCGCTGAGCGTGAGATCGTAGGCGCCGATGTCCTCAGGGCAGCAGTAAGGCACCACCGCGGTGAAGGGGCCGGACTCGCCGGCATCCAGCGCGTCCAGCCACGACACGCCGCCCCCCTCGCCGAGCACCTCACCGCCCGGCTCGCGGCGGGCGGTGAAGGTCATCTGGAAGTCCGTCGCCGGTCCCGGTCCGTGGTTCTGCAGGATGCCGCGGACAATGACGTAGCGCCGCTCGCCGAGCACCAGCCGGCCCGGCGTGTAGCTCGCAATGACCACGTGCGGTGCGGTGGGATTGGCGGCGAGCGGCAGACCGGGCGAGGCGATCGTGGCGATGCCGAGTCCCACCCCGAGCAGCGCGGTGAGCCTGCCGCCAAACCTGAACAAACTAGATGACTGGGCCATCGTCCTGCTCCCCGGCCGCGACCGGCACGCGATCCGGCTCGGCCATTCCCTTCGCTTGATCCCCGGAGATATCAGCCGCCGGGACCACCACCGCCGTCGCGCGTTCCAGCGCCTCCTGGGCCGCGAGCTGGGCCGCCAGCGCCTTGGAGCGGCCCTCGCCACGGCCCCAAGTGGTGGCGCCGACGGTGACCTCGACGACGAAGGACTTGGCGTGGTCGGGTCCGCTGGCGCCGACCGTGACATAGCGCGGGGTGGTCTGCCAGACGCGCTGGGCGTACTCTTGGAAGCGGCTCTTGGCGTCTTTGAGCCGCTGGCGCTGGAGCATCGACTCGAGCTCCGGCGTGAGGAAGCGCATCACCAGCGCCTCGGCCGTGGCGAAGCCCTGGTCCAGATAGACCGCGCCGACCAGCGCCTCGAAGGCGTTGCACAGCAGCGTCTGGCGCCCGCGCCCGCCGCCCGCGATCTCGCCGCGCCCCATGCGCAAGTAGGCGCCCAGGTCCAGCGCCCGCCCAAAGCCGGCCAGCGCCGGCTCGCAGACCAGCGCCGCGCGAAGCGTTGTCAACTCGCCTTCGCGCGCTTCCGGCAGTCGGCGGTAGAGGTAGTCGCCAGTGACGAAGTCGATCAGGGCGTCGCCGAGGAACTCCAGCCGCTCGTTGTCCTCGGCCCCGGCCCGGCCCGTCTCGTTGAGATAGGAACGGTGCGTCAGCGCCATCAGCAGTAGCCGGCGGTCCGCGAAGGCGGCGCCAAGCTGGGCTTCCAGCGTGTCGAGCTCGGACGGCTCACTGGCCGGCGGCGCCTCGCCGGTCGAAGACGTCTTACTGACCAGCGACATAGCGCTTGAACACCAGGCTGGCGTTGTGCCCGCCGAAGCCGAAGGAGTTCGAGACCGCCGCACGGATCGGGCTCGCGGCCGGGCGGGCGACGTTGGGTACGTAGTCCAGGTCGCAGTCGGGATCCGGCGTATCGTAGTTGATGGTCGGCGGCAGGATGTCGTCCAGGATCGCCAGGCAGGTCAGCACCGCCTCCACGCCGCCGGAGGCGCCGAGCTGGTGGCCGTGCATGCTCTTGGTCGAGCTGACCGGCACCGCATAGGCGCGCGGGCCGAACACGGCCTTGATCGCCCGCGTCTCCGACACGTCGTTCATCACCGTGCCCGTGCCATGCGCGTTGATGTAGTCGATGTCGTCGATCGTCAGCCCCGCCTTCGCGATCGCGAGGGCCATCGCGCGCGCCGCGCCCGCGCCGTTCTCGTCCGGCGCGCTGATGTGGTAGGCGTCCGCCGTCGCGCCGTAGCCCGCCAGCTCGACCAGCGGCGTCGCCCCGCGCCCGAGGGCATGGTCGAGCGACTCGAGGACGACCAGCCCGGCGCCCTCGCCGAAGACGAAGCCGTCGCGGTCCTTATCAAAGGGCCGGCTGGCGTGCTCGGGATCGTGGTTGCGGGTCGACATCGCGCCGGTGCGGTGGAAGGCGGCCAGGCCGAAGGGTGTGAGGCCCGTCTCGACCGCGCCAGCCAGCATCACGTCGGCGTCGCCGCGGCGGATGATCTCGAAGGCCTCGCCGATGGCGTTCGAGCCGGTGGCGCAGGCCGAGGTCACGCAAAAGTTGGGGCCGCGCGCGCCGAAGACGATCGCGACCTGGCCGGCCGACATATCGGGCAGGATCATCGCGCCGGTCAACGGGCTGACGCGGTTCGGGCCGCGCGTCAGCAGCGTCTCGAAGCCGGCTTGGATGGTCTGCAAGCCCCCGATGCCAGTGCCGATGATCACCCCGGCCCGCTCGGACTCGCCCGGCGCGATCACCGGCCCGGCCTGGCACATCGCCTGGTGGCTGACGGCCAACGAGAACTGGATCGCGCGATCGAAGCGCCTGGCGTCGCGGGCATCCATCCAGTCGGTCGGCTCGAAGTCGTCGACCTGGCAGCCGATCTGGACGTGGAACTCGCTGGGGTCGAAGCGCGTCAAGCGCCCCGCGCCCGAACGGCCGGCCAAGACGCTAGCCCAGCTCGGCGCAACGCCGATTCCCAGCGGGGTTACCAGACCCATGCCGGTGACCACCACCCGGGGTTTGTCGCTCATATTCGTCATCGTGTCTAAACCTCAGGGTCGGGAATGGCCAAGAGATCCGCATACTCCGGCGGCTCATGATTGTGGCCCGGATTGGCGAGGACGGCAAGCCGGCGATCAGTCCACTCCCGCACCGATCACCATGCCCGTCCCCTCCGCCACCGCGCCGATGACCCGCGCGACTCCGCCCGACTCCATCAAACGCGCCTGGAGCTCGGCCAGGCGCCCGGGGTCGATCGCGATCAACAGGCCCCCGGAGGTCTGCGGGTCGAAGAGGATGTCGCCCCAGGCAGGCGGCAGCTCCGTCAAGCCGGCGACACGCCCCTCGAACGCATCGCGATTGCGCCCTGTGCCCCCCGGCGCGAAGCCGCCCGTCGCGTAGTCCAGCGTTCCGGGCAGGAGCGGCAGCCGGGCGGGGTCGATCGCGAGCACCACGCCGCTTCGCTCCGCCATCTCCAGGCCGTGACCGATCAGGCCGAAGCCGGTGATGTCGGTCGCCGCCGAGGCGCCGGCCTGGACCGCCGCGCGGCCGGCTTCGAGGTTGAGCGTCATCATGCTGGCCGTCGCGGCAGCCACATCCTCGGCGCGCGCCGCGCCGCGCTTGAGGGCGGTGGTGACCAGGCCGGTGCCCAGCGGCTTGGTCAGGACGAGAACGTCGCCGAGCCGGGCGCCGGACTTCCGGAGGCAGCGGTCAGGATGCACCCGGCCGACGACCGCCAGGCCGTACTTCGGCTCGTGGTCGACGACGCTGTGCCCGCCGGCGATCACCCCGCCCGCGCGGCGCACCATCTCCGCCCCGCCGCGCACGATCTCGCCGGCTACCGTCAGGTCTAGGTCCGCCGGCACCCCCAGGAGGTTCAGCGCGAAGAGCACCTCGCCGCCCATGGCGAAGACGTCACTCATTGCGTTGGCGGCGGCGATAGCGCCGAAGTCGTAGGGATCATCGACCACCGGCGGGAAGAAGTCGGTCGTCGCGACCAGCGCGAGATCGTCCGCCAGGCGGTAGACCGCCGCGTCGTCCGCGCCGTCCAAGCCGACCAAGAGATCGGGATGCTCGGCGGCCGGGAAGAGCAAGGCCAAGGGGCGCAGGACCTGCGCCAGGGCATCGGCGCCCAATTTGGCAGCTCAGCCGGCGCAGGCGGCGCGCTCGGTCAAGCGGATCTCGGCGCCGGTCATGCCCACCTTGGTGCGAACCACCGCTAGCCTTTCAGCCCGCTGCCCGTCAGCGGCAGCACGATCGGCCGCCCGGAGTCCAGGATCTTGTCCAGCTTGATCAGGCTGCTGACCACGGTGGCCGCGCTCGGCTCGACGAACCAGCCGAGGTTGGCCGCGAGCGACTGGCCGCGCTGGATCTCGTCCTCGCTGACGTTGACGAAGGTGCCGCCGGTTGCCCGTACCGCGGCCAGCACTTCGGGACCGCGCGGCGGCACCTCGATGCGCAAGCCCGCCGCGCTGGTCTCGCGCGAGGGGACCGGCGCGACCCACTTGGCGCCACGGATGAAGGCCTCGTAAATCGGCGCGCAAGCCCGCGCCTGCACGCCGAACAGTCGTGGCAGCCGCGGGATCAAGCCCGCCGCCTCAAGGCTGCGGAAGCCCTCGTAGAGCCCGAGCAGCAGCACTCCATGCCCCACCGGGACGATTATGCTGTCGGGCACGGTCCGGTCGAGGTCCTCCCACAGCTCCCAGGCCAGGGTCATCACCCCGGCCAGGAAGTACGGGCTGTAGACATGGCTGGCATAGGGTGTGGTCGCCGACACCGCGTCGCGCGCCCTTTGGCCCGCCGCCTCGCGGCTGGCGGCCGAGGTATCGATCAGCGCGCCATGCATGGTCGCCTGGCGCAGCTTGGCGGGCGACGTGCCGGCGGGCACGAACAGCGAGAGCGGGATGTTGAGGCCGACCAAGTAGGCCGCCAGGCTCGCGCCGGCGTTGCCCGAGGAGTCCTCGACCGCGCCGGCGGCGCCGGCCTGGGCCAGGGCGGTCGCCACCACGGCCGAGCCGCGATCCTTGTACGACCCGGTCGGCTGGAGGTAGTCCAGCTTCAGCCAGATCGGCATGCCCGCCATCGGCGCACTCAGAAAGGGTGTGCCGCCCTCGCCCAGCGTCACCCGGCGCGCGCCGGGCGGCAACGGCAGGAACGCCCGGTAGCGCCATACGCTGCGGTCGCGGGTCTCGATGGCGGCTGGA
>CAZCJG010000160.1:0-10514 GCA_964498575.1 uncultured Anaerolineales bacterium
GGGGGGTCATTTCTATTCTGTGACTACCTGGGGTCATTTCTATCTGTGAGTAACAGCGCCTTGACAGGCATGCCGATTCCCGTTATACTGCCGGGCGATGACGATCCGTCCGCACGAGCCAGGGCGAGCCCTACCCGCCCGAACCAGCGCCAGCCGGCATGTCCGGAACGCCAGCGCGCTTGTCATCCCACCGAGTGCCCATCGCCCCGGGCCCTTGTTCCCGCCGAACGTCCCCTACCTCGTACCACGTACCCCGACTGTCGTCCGCCCCGAGTGCCCCGCCCCGGGGGCATTGACCGCTTTCGAACCCGACAAAGGAGAGTCCGAACCCGTATGATGCAGTCTTCGATGATCGGCAAGATCGAAAAGGCCGGCCGTTACTCCCAGGAGCAGCGGCGCTTCCACTTCAACGCCTTCGACATCACCCTGGAGGGCGATCACCGCACCCATGCCATCGGCTTCGAGCGCGGCGATTGGGCCTGCGACTGCGAGACCTTCGCCCACGAGGGCTATTGCTCGCACACCATGGCCGTCGAGCGCATGCTCGGCGCGATGCTCGAGCCGGTGCTGCTGACAAGCTGAGCCGCGCGCGATCGCCCAGGGGAGCCCGGCGAGCCGCGATCCGCTGGCCTCACCCGGTCGGCTCGACCGGGTGGTGCACGCGCTCCGCCGGGGTAGCGTAACCCCGCCGCGTCCACCTGCTCTACAGGACGAAACCCTAAGGCCGGTGGCCCATGGCCGCCGGCCTTTGTCAACCGGCGGCCGGCGCGCCGCCCAGTCAACCGATATCGTTGTGGCAGCCGCGGCCACGATCGCAGTCGGCCGCGGCCGCCATCCAGGCATCCACCCGAACCGCGAGCCCGCTCGGAGCATCCCCATGCGAAGCCGCTGGCGCTTGATCGTCGGCGTCGCGATCAGCGCCTTCTTCTTTTATCTGGCCCTGCGGGGCCTGAACCTCACCGAGTTCGCCGACGCCTTGCGAGACGCGGACTACTGGTGGCTTGTACCCGGCATCGCGGTCTACTTCCTCGCGGTCTGGGCGCGCACCTGGCGTTGGCACTACATGCTGCGCCACATCAAGGTCGTGCGGCTCTACCCGTTGTTCCGGATCGTATGTATCGGCTACATGGGCAACAACGTCTACCCGGCGCGCGCCGGCGAGATCCTGCGCAGCCACGTGCTCAAGCGGGAAGAAGGCGTCCGGATGAGCGCCAGCCTGCCGACGGTGATCATCGAGCGGCTGTTCGACGGCCTCACGATGCTCGCCTTCGTCTTCGTCGCCTTCCCCTTCGTGCGCTTCGACTCGGATGCTCTGGCGGGCTATCAAACCCTGATCATCTTCCTCACCCTGATGTTCGTAGTCGCGCTCGGGCTCTTCCTCGTCCTGGCCGCCAAGCCCTCATGGACGCGCGCGATCTACCAGCGTCTGGTGCACTACCTCCTGCCGCCGCGCTTCCATGCGCCGATCCTCGACGGCGCCGAGCACTTCATGGAGGGCTTCCAGAGCCTCGCGCGAGGCCGCGAGGTCTTCCTGATCTTCGGGACCAGCGTCCTGGTCTGGCTCTTCGAGACGATGAAGTACTGGTTCGTCATGCAGGCCTTCCACTTCCAGGTCAGCTTCTTCACCCTGATGCTGATGAACGGCGTGGTCAACCTCGCCACCACCATCCCCGGCCTGCCGGGCCACTGGGGCACCTTCGACCTGCCGGGCATCGCCATCCTGATGGCCGCCGGCATCGACAAGTCCACCGCCGCCTCGTACACCCTGGTCCTGCACGTCGCCCTGTGGCTGCCCGTCACCCTGCTCGGCGCCTTCTACCTGTGGCATTCGCATATCAGCCTGCGCGAAGCGCGCGAGGAGCTGCGCGAGGGCGCGGACCTGAGCGATCCCCCGACGGGCCCCGCGCTGGCCCCGCCCGAGGCCCAGGGGTGAGCGCCTCCCGCGGCCCGGTCGCGGTCGTCGGCGCCGGCTTCGGCGGGCTGGCGGCGGCCTACGACCTGGCGCGCGCCGGCCACGCCGTCACGGTGTTCGAGGCGGCGAACGGCCCCGGCGGGCTGGCCGCCGGCTACCGCGAGCCGAGCTGGGACTGGACGCTGGAGCACTACTACCACCACTGGTTCACCAGCGACAAGGACTTCCTCCGGCTCGCGCGCGAGATCGGCGTTACCGACAAGGTGATCACCCGCCGGCCGGTGACCGCGCAGCTCTGGCAGGGGCGGGCCTACGCGCTGGACGGGGTGATGCCGGTGCTGCGCTTTCCCGGGATGCCGCCGCTGGACCGGGTGCGGATGGGGCTGTGCATCGCCTGGCTGAAGCTGACGGGCAACTGGCGCGCGCTGGAAACCGTGCCCGCCCGCGACTGGGTGCGGCGCTGGATGGGCCGGCCGGCCTACGAGGCCCTGTGGCAGCCCCTGCTGCTGGGCAAGTTCGGCGCACGCTATACCGAGATCCCGATGAGCTGGCTGTGGGCGCGCCTGCACTCGCGCACACCGCAACTGATGTACTACGAGGGCGGCTTCCAGGCCTTCGCCGACCACCTCGCACGGGTCGTCGCCGAACAAGGCGCGGCGATCCGGTATGGCACGCCGGTCCGCGAGATTCGCCCCGGCCCGGCGGGCGGCCTGCGCCTGACCATCGACGGCGGAGACCTGGGCTTCGACCACGTGATTTGCACCACCGCACCGCATCTGTTGGCGCGGGCCGCGCCGGACCTGCCGGTGGACTACCTGGCTGGTTTGGCCAGGCTGCCCTACATGGGCGCGGTGGTGATGGCGCTGGCGCTGGATCGCGCGCTGATGGACAAGGTCTACTGGCTCAGCCTGGACAAGCGCGAGTTCCCCTTCCTCGCCTGCGTCGAGCACACCAACTTCATGGACCGCGGCCACTACGGCGGCGACCATCTGGTCTACCTCGGCGACTACGTCGAACCCGACCACCCCTACCTGAGCATGACCGAGGCCGAGCTGCTGGACGCCTTCCTGCCCGCGGTGGCGCGGATCAACCCGCGCTTCGAGCGCGCCTGGATCAAGCGCACCTGGCTCAGCCGGACCGGCTACGCCCAGCCCGTGGTGTCGCTGGGCTTCTCCGCCAACATCCCCCCGCTCAGCACCCCCATCCGCGGCCTGTACCTCGCTTCGATGAGCCAGGTCTACCCCTGGGACCGCGGGACCAACTACGCCGTGGAGATCGGGCGCCGCGCCGCGCGGCTGGTGATCGACGCCGCGGTCGCGTAACGATGGAGCGCCTTACCACTTTATGTCAATAGATTCGACGTCGCGGTGCCGGGTGTGTATAATCGTCGCTGGGGGGAGGAGATCGAATGCGAACACGCACATGGCGCGGTCGGCGAGGGTGGGGGCGACGCGGGATCCGCGGGCTGGTCCTGCTGCTCGGCATGGCCCTACTCATCACCGCCTGCCGGGGTCCGGCGGTCGAGCAAGCGACGCCGGCGACACCGGCCACGGACGCGCGGCCAGCCGCCGCGGAAGTCGGTGCGTCGCCCGATAGCCCGTTGGCGGCGGGACTCCGCACACCCGACCCACCGGCATCGACATCGACCCGCGTCCAGGGTCTGGCAACCGCGCCCGGCTCGGCGGCCGAGTCGCTGGTGGTGTGGGTGCCCACGGGACTGTGGCCGGCGGCCGAGACGGGTGCCGAGGCGGCCGGCGGGGCGTTCGGCGCCACGCTGGAGGCCTTCCAGGCGGCGCACCCGCACATCGCGGTCGCGCCGCGCGGCCGGCTGGCACGGGGGGCGGCGGGGATCGGCGCCTTCCTGCAGTCCACCGATCAGGTGGTGCCGGCACGCCTGCCGGACGTGGCGCTATTGCCGCTGGACGGCCTGAGCGCGGCCGGCGCGGCGGGGCTGATCACGCCGCTCGCCCAGTCGGAGCTCTCGGCGCGGGCGCTGGACACCTATCCCTTCGCCGCAGCCGCCGTGCGCCTGCCGCGCGGGGCCTGGGGCGTGCCGGTGGCGCTGGACGTGGTCCACGCCATCGGGCGCGAGGCGCCGCCGCCGGCGACCTGGTCCGCCCTGCGCGCCGGCGGCGGGCTGGTGCTGCCGGCCGGGGGGGCGGATCTGGCGGACCTGGCCGCTCCGCTGGCGCTCTACGGCGCGGCGGGCGGCGATCTCGAATACCTGGGCACGCCCGACCCGGCGGCGGTGACGGGGGTGCTGGACCTGCTGTCGGGCGGCTTCGCCGCGGGCCGGCTGCTGCCGCCGAACAACGGCCGGTCGCCACGCGCGGCGTGGAACACCCTGGTCACCGGCGAGGCGCCCGCGGCGATCGTCAGCGGGGCGGTCTTCGCGCCGCAGCAGGCCAAGTTCCCCGGCATCGTCTGGGGACCCGTGCCGGGCCCGAGCGGGCCGGCACGGCCGGTGGGCTGGGGCTGGGCCTGGGTGGTCACCGCGCGCGACCCGGCGCGCGTCGGGCGCGCGCTGGCCTTTATCGACTGGTTCAGCGATCCCGCCCACGGCGCGTGGATCACCGAGGCCGGCTACCTGCCGGCCCGGCGCGGCGACGGCGACGCCGGCCTCGCCGCCGCCTTCGACCCGCCGCCCGCGGCGGACTACCGGCGTTTCTTGACCGACCAGCTCGACGCCGCCGGGGGGGCGACGGGCTTCGATACCTGGGGCCCCGGCTGGGCCGCGATGCTCGACGACGTGCTGGCCGGCCGGCCGATCGACGCGGCACGCGAGCGGCTGGGCCGGGCGGACGTGTAGCCGTGACGATTTTTCAGGAAGCACAGGGGAGGGACGGACGGATGACCTATCTTGAGAGCGCGCTGGAGCCGGCGTTGCGCCGCCGGTTGCAGACGCGTGAGCCGATCGACATCGTCATCGGCCTGCCGACCTACAAGAACAGCCGGACGATCGCCAACATCCTGAACGCGCTGGCCCAGGGCATTCAGAGCCATTTCCCCGGGATGCGGGCGATGATCGTGATCTCGGATGGCGGCTCCACCGACGACACCATCGACATCGCGCGCGCCGTCGCGCTGCCATCCGCCCTGTCGCTGATCGCCTTCCCCTACCTCGGCGTGATCGGCAAGGGCAGCGCGATTCGGGCGGTGATGGAGGTGGCCGAGCTGGTGCGCGCCCAGGCCTGCGCCATCGTCGACGCGGACGTGCGCTCGATCGGGCCGGTCTGGATCGAGCGCCTGCTCGGGCCGGTGCTCGGCGACGAGGCCGACTTCGTCAGCCCGTTCTACACCCGCGACCGGCACGAGGTGACGATCAACGACATGATCGCCTACCCGCTGACGCGCGCGCTCTACGGCCGCGACCTGCGCCAGCCGCTGGGCGGCGAGGTGGCGATGTCGCCTCTGGCCTGGCGCGCCTTCATCAACCAGGACGTCTGGGAGACCGACGTCGCGCGCTTCGGCATCCACATCTGGATGGTGACGCTGGCGATCAACTCCGGCTGGCGGCTGTACCAGGCGCCCCTGGGCACGAAGACGCACGACTACAAGGACCCGACGGTGGGCTTCGAGCCGAAGTTCATGCAAATCGTCGGCACGCTATTCCGCCGCATGTCGATCCACCGGCGGGTCTGGCCCGAGATCCGCGCGGTGATGCCGGTGCCGATCTGGGGCGAGGTGCAGCACCTCGATCCCGACCCCGTACCGACCACGCGCCAGACGCTGTGGGACGGCTTCCTCAAGGGCACCAAGCGCTACCGCCGCAACTTGGAGAACATCCTGGACGCCGACCAGAAGCGGCTGCTGCGGCACCTGGCCACCGACGACCAGGCCAGCCTGCAGCCCGACGACTGGGCGCGCATCGTGATGGACTTCGCCGTGGTGTACAACCGCGGCGAGGGCGATCCCGACAAGGTCGCCTTGTCGCTCCTGCCGCTCTACTACGCCCGCAAGGCCTCGCTCCTGCGCCAGCTCGAGGGCCAGCCGTGGACGGCGGTCGAGGACGCGATCAAGGTGCAGGCGGAGGTCTTCTTCCAGATGAAGGGCTATCTGGCCGAGCGCTGGGTGTCGTACCTGCCCTGGCTTTCGACGATCTAGGCCTGGCCACCCGGCGATGCCCAAGGACGAGCAGCGGCTGCTGATCATCGACGACGACGCCCGCCTGACCGAGGCGATGGCGCTCTACCTGCGGCGGGTGGGCTACATCGTCTCGGTCGCCAACAAGGCGGCCGAGGGCATCGAGCGCTTCCATACCGAGGGCCCGCATCTGGTGATCCTGGACGTGATGATGCCGGGCACCGACGGCTGGGAGGTCTGCCGCCGCCTGCGCGAGGTCTCCAGCACGCCGATCATCATGCTGACGGCGCGCGACAGCGAAAGCGACCGGGTGATGGGCCTGCGCATGGGCGCGGACGACTACGTCGGCAAGCCGTTCAGCCTCAAGGAGCTCGAAGCGCGCGTCGAGGCGGTGCTGCGCCGATCGCAACCGCCGCCGCCGGGCGACCACGTGATCTTCGACGACGGGCAGTTGCGCCTGGAGGCCGCCAGCATGCGGGTGCTGGCCGCCGGCGAGGTGGTCCACCTCACCGCTACCGAGCGCCGCCTGCTCTTCACCCTGGCCCAAAACGCCGGGCGCGTGCTCGGCATCGACCAGATCCTGCGCCTGGTGTGGGGGCCGGAGTACGAAGGCCAGTCGGACTACGTCAAGCTCTACATCTGGCGCCTGCGCCAGAAGATCGAGCCGGACCCGGCCCGCCCGATCTACATCGTGACCGAGCGCGGCCTGGGCTACCGGTTCGTCGGGTAGCTGGCAATCGGGGGCGACCGTCATGATTTCGGCCGCTGGCGGTGAAATCACCACAGAGACACAGGGGCCACAGAGGGAATTTCTCTGTGGCCTCTGTGTCTCTGTGGTGATTTCAATTTTACGCGGAGCAAACGTCACAATGGTCGCCCGACCGCCTCACTCCCCGCAGGGCAGCGACCAGGCGATCGTCTGGTAGATCGACGCCAGCGCGCTTTGATCCGGCGCGTAGGAGTAGCGCGAGGCGGCGCCGGCGATCTCGACCAGGAGGCTGCCGTCGGCGTCCTCACCTAAGCCGATGGCGAAGGTGAACACGCCCGCCGCGCGCAGCGCCTGCACTTGGGCGCGGACATCCGCTTCGGTGCCCGCGCTCGGCCGGCCGTCGGTGAGCAGGACGACGATCGGCAGGTTGCGCGGGTGGTGGCCGGGGCCGGCGAGCTCGGCGCGCGCCGCGGCCAGGCCCAGGTCGATGCGCGTGCCCGAGGCGCGCGGCAGGCGGTCCAGCGCCGCCACCAGCGCCGCGCGCTCGCCGGTCAGGGGCTGCACGACGTTCGCGCGGTCGTTGAAGCCGACCACCGCCGCGCGGTCCGCCGGCAGCGCCAGGAAGCCGAGGAAGGCGCGCGCCGCCCGCCTCGCCGCGTCCAGCTTGGTCTCGCCGCCCGGCGTCGCGGTCGCGTCCATGCTGGTCGAGGTGTCGATCACCAGCACGATGTCCGAGCGCAGGTCCGGGCAGGCACGCTGGAAGGCGATCGGCAGGTAGGCCAGGCGGTTGCCCAGCACCTCCACCCGCGGCACCGGGAAGGTCACGCGCCCGGCGTAGCCCACACCGTCGGTGTAGTCGCCGTCGGCGCGCACGTTGGTCGGCCAGACGCCGGACACCTGGGGCTGCACCTGGTAGGTGAAGCGGAAGCCCGCCGTCGGCACGTTGCTCAGCGCCCAGCGCAGCGCGCGGCCGTCCCAGACCGCCACCGGGCGGGCGGAGTTCGCGACGTAGGTCATGTTGCCGGGGATCTGGTCGACCACGTCGATGCGCCGGAGCAGGGTGCCGGTGACCAGCCGCCGGGCGATGCGGGTGTAGACCGCGGCCAGCTCGGTCTCGGTCGGCGCCTGGAAGTAGCGCTCTGGCGCGCCGGCCAGCTCGGCCAGGAGGCCGCCGTCGACGTCCCCGCCCAGCCCGATCGAGAAGACGGTGATGCCCGCCGCGCGCGCCTGGTCCGCCTCGTCGCGGGCGGCGTCGGCGTTGCCGGGCAGGCCGTCGGTCATCAGGACGATCGCCTTCTGGGCGGCGGGCCGCGCGCGCGGGCCGGCGAGCTCGCTGCGGGCGACGGCGAGGCCGTCGGCGATGTTGGTCGCGCCGCTGGGCTGGGCGCTGGCAACGGCGCGCACCACGGCTTCGGGGTCGTTCGTCAGATCCTGGACCAGGGCGGCCGAGCTGGAGAAGAGGACCACCCCGGCCTGGGCCTTGCGGAAGTCCAGCTCGGCGGCGAAGGCGACGCCGGAGCTGCGCGCGGCCTCGATCTTCGGCCCTTCCATCGAGCCGGACTGGTCGATCACCAGGACCACGTCCAGGTCGACCGGCTCGCTCGGGCAGTCGCCGGCCAGCTCCAGGGTCACCGTCACAGGCTCGCCGACGGCCACGCGCGCCGGGGCCGCGGTCTTCTCGGGTGACAAGTCGCAGCGCTCGCCCGGCTCGGGCGGCACGTCGGGATTGGGCACTTGGCTCGGCGCGTAGACGAAGACGCGGTGGCCGCGGCCGTCGGCGACCAGCACGGCGCCGGCGGAGTTGACGTCGAGGTCGACCGGCGCGCCCTCGGGCGCCGCGTCCCAGGCGGCGCGCAGCGTGCCGTCGGCCGCGTACTTCCACACCCAGCCGTCGGCGGTCAGCACGAACCAGCCCAAGCCGTTGCCGGCGGCCGCGACGCGCGTCACCCGGCCCGGGAAGGGCCAGCGCGCCAGCTCGTTCCCGGCCAGGTCGACCAGCCGCAGCGCCTGCGCGGCCCGGTCGACCGCCAGCAGGCGATCGCCGTCCGCCGCCAGGTCGACGACCAGGCCGCCGGCGAGCGGCAGGTCCGCCTCCGGCCCGGCGCCGCCATCCGCCGGGTCGAAGCGCAGCATCCGCCCGCGGCCGGCATCGGCGACGACCAGCCGTCCGGCCGACACCGCCGCGGCGGTGAAGCGCGTGCCGGGGCGCAGGTCCTCCCAGCTCCACACCGTCCGGCCGTCCGCCGCCGACCGCGCCACGCCCGCGCCGTCGACGCGGTAGACGCCGCCGGCGGGAGCTCGGGCGATGTCGACCGCCCCGTCGGCGCGGAGCTGCGCGCCGGGCGTGCCGTTCGGCCCCCAGCGCTGGATGCGCGGCCAGGCGTCGATCAGGTAGGCGCCGCCGTCCTCGGTCGCCGCGATGCGCCGCGGGCCGACCAGCGTGCCGACCGGTGCCGGCACGCTGGCCCAGAGGACCGAGCGTCCGTTCGACCGGCTCTCGAAGTAGCGCACGCCGCTGGCGATCGCCCGGCCATCCTGCACCGTCACGACCAGGCCGTTGTCCGGCCCGATCGCGATGCCGCGGCCGCCGACGATGGTGGCGAAGCGCGCGGGGTTGGTGGGGATGATGAAGTTGCGGAAGGTCGCGACCTCGTCGGGCGACACGGTGTAGGGCGTGCCGCCATCGACCGCGATGTCGACCGGCCGGTTGTTGCCGCCGCCGCCCGGCGGGTCCAGGCTGCGCTTGAAGCCGCCCCCGGCGGTCAGCTCGAGGATCGGCCCGCTGGCGCGGCCGGGATCGGCGACGAAGACGTCGCCCTCGGCATCGATCGCCAGGCCGCGCGGCGAAACCAGCGGCACGGCGAGGCGCGCGCCGGCGCCCTGGCCCCACGTGGTCTGGACCACGCCCGCGCGGTCCAGCACGGTGATGCGCGGCGCCTCGGCGTCCGACACGTACACCCGATCGGCGCCCACCGCGATCCCCCAGGGCCGGCCCAGGTTGCGCCACTCGGCCAGGAAGCGCCCGCTCGGCGCGTCGAAGACCTGCACCCGGCGGTTGCCGGTGTCGGTGACGTAGAGCCGGTCGGCGGCGACGGCGACGTCCGCGGGCGCGCTGAGCTGCCCCACCTCGACGCCGGGTCCACCGACCAGCCGCAGGCCCTGCCCGGTCGGCGACAGCACGTGCACCGCGCCCTCGGCCCGGTCGACGACATACACCGTGCCGTCGGCCCCGACGTCGACGCCGCCGACCTCGGTGATCTCGCCGGCGGGCCGCGGCTGCGGGCGCGCGACCCAGGTCGCGACGCGGGCGTAGCTCTCGGGCAAGGGCGTTTGCGCCGCGGCGGGCGGGGGAGGACCCGCGGCCAGGATCACAAAAAGCGTGGCGGCCAGAATGATGTACAGGGATGACTTGATCGGGTGAGTGGGCATGGGGGGGACCCTCTTTCTCAAACGCAAGCTCGGGGGCGGGCTTGGACGCCGCAGGCTAGGATGATCGAGATCGGACTGCGTTCGCGCAACGGACCCGGCGTCCGGCGCACCATCCGGCAACCGAGCTGCCGCGATCCCGCTCGATCCGCGGTTGATTCTACCGCAGCCGCTATCATAGATAAACACGCGGCAGGCAGCCGGCGTTAGGCAAAGCATTCCAGGAGCCCCACCCATGCACTACACCCCCCTCGGCCGCACCGGCCTCAAGGTCTCGCGCATCTGCCTCGGCATGATGAGCTACGGCAGCCCGCGCTGGCGCGACTGGGTGCTGGACGAGGAGGTCAGCCGGCCGATCATCCGCCGGGCGCTGGAGTTGGGGAT
>CAZCJG010000161.1:0-10502 GCA_964498575.1 uncultured Anaerolineales bacterium
GACATCTGTGCTCCGGTGCTGCGCGCCGCCGAATTCCACCTGATCACCAGCCTCGACGTGCTCTACGTTCCCGGCGCCGAGCGCGCGCTGCCGGGCCTGCGCCGCCTCGTCGCCGGGCTGCGGCCCGGAGGCTGGCTGATCCTGCACCTGCCCGCCTTCGAGTGGCTGCGCAGCGAGCACGACGCGGCGGTGCACACGTCGCAGCGCTTCACCCGCGGCGAAGTGGCCGCGCTCCTGGCGCAGCTCGGCCTCGCGCCCGAGATCCTGACGTATCGCGTCACCTTCGCCTTCCCCGCAATGGTCGTGTCCCGGCTCGGCCGGCGGGCGTTGCACCGGGACCCGGGAGCGGCACGTTCGGACCTGACGCGCTCGCCGGGGCCGGCGACGAGCGTGCTCCTCTACCAGCTCGCGCGGACCGAGAACGCGCTGATCGGTCGCGGAGGCTCGTTGCCTTTCGGCGGATCGGTCCTGGCGGTGGGGCGGAAGCCGGACGCGGACTAGCCGCCGGACGACGCCAGCGCCTGCGCCAGGTCCGCCTCCAGGTCGTCGATCTCCTCGATCCCCACCGACAGCCGGACGAGGCCCGGCGGCACCGCCAGCGGCGAGTCGGCGACCGACAGGTGGGTCATCACCGCCGGCAGCTCGATCAAGCTCTCCACCCCGCCCAGGCTCTCCGCCAGCGCGAAGATCCGCGTGCGCTCCACCACGTCGCGCGCCGCCGCCTCGCCCCCCGCGACGGTGAACGACACCATCCCGCCCGCGCCCCTGGGCATCTGCCGCGCCGCGACCGCATGGCCGGGATGGTCCGCCAGGCCCGGATAGTGCACCCGCTCGACCCGCGGGTGCGCCTGCAACCAGCGCGCGATCGCCAGCCCGTTCTCGCAGTGCCGCGCCATCCGCAGCGCGAGCGTCTTCAGGCCGCGCAGGGCCAGCCAGCAGTCGAAGGGTCCCGGCACCACGCCGGCGGCGTTCTGCAGGAAGGCCAGCCGCTCGCGCAAGCCCTCGTCCCGCCCCACCACCACCCCGCCGACGAGGTCGCAATGCCCGCCGAGGTACTTCGATGCCGAGTGCAGCACCAGGTCCGCCCCCAGGACCAGCGGCTGCTGGAGCCAGGGCGAGGCGAAGGTATTGTCGACCACGACCAGGGTGTCCGAAAGCTCGCCGCCGGCGGTATGGGCGCGCTCGGCCACCGCCGCGATGTCGACGATCTTGAGCAAGGGATTGGTCGGCGTCTCGACCCAGACCATGCGCGTGGTCGGGCGGAGCGCGGCGGTCACATTGTCGGGATCGTGCATGTCGACGAAGGTGAAGGCGATCCCGAAGCGCCGCAGCACCTTGTCGAAGAGCCGGTAGGTGCCGCCGTAGAGGTCGTCCGCCGCGACGACGTGGTCGCCGGCCGACAGCAGGTAGAGCAAGGTGGCGGTGGCGCCCAGGCCGCTGGCGAAGGCCAGGCCCCAGACGCCCTCCTCCAGCGCGGCGATCGCCGCCTCGTAGGCGGTGCGCGTGGGGTTGCCGGTGCGGGCGTACTCGTAGCCCTTGTGGACGCCGACCGCGTCCTGGACGAAGGTGCTGGTCTGGTAGATCGGCACGGTCACTGCGCCGGTGGCAGGGTCCGGCGCCTGGCCGGTATGGATCGCGCGGGTGGCGAAGCCGGGGGTGGGATGGGTCATGCGGTGGGTTGGCCTCCGGGTGGGGTTGACGAACGGTCGGCTGTCCAAGGGATGCCGGACCACTCGGCCGAGGTGTTTGACAGCGGGATTATAACCGATGGTGGTCTGAAGAGACACGATGAAACCGGAGAGGGTGTTTGGCATCACTGTTTCACTGCGCTATGATGAGTCGCCGGGAACATTCTCCGTAACGATCCGTTCTGTGCGCCAGAGATAGGATGGTGACGATGATGGATTTCCCATTGGGCATGGAAAGCGATGTCAGCATACACCTCGCACCGGCCCATCCCTCTGTCTCTCTTCACGAAGTTGGCGTCGTACCCAAAGGCCACAGTCATTATTTCGGCCACCAGCCCGGCGAATGGAATTCGCGGCTAAGGGCCTTCGGCCGAGCGTCGGCCTTCGCCGACTTGGTCTGCCAAGAGACCGTGCGTTGCGTTGTCGCCGAAGGGCGACATTCGGCGGCTCCGCCGCCCTTAGCCGCGGTTTCCAACCGCCTGGCTGGTGGCCGAACTAATGACCGTGGCCTACCCAAACACGTGCGCGACGACCTCGAGTCAGAGCTCGTGAGCGCTGCCCAAACGGGTGACCTGGATGCTTTGGAGCGTCTGATTGTCTCCTGCCTGGATCTAATTCGCACACTCGTCCGGCGCACGATTCCCACCCGGGATGTAGATGACGTCATTCAGGCAGTGCTGCTGGCTATGCTCATCGCCTTTCCCAGCTTCCACGGCACTGGACCGTTCTGTCAATGGGCACGAGTAATCACATGGGCTTAAGCATGCTCTCGATACCACTCAATAGTAGCTTTATCCTTATCATTTCGCCGAGTGATTGCCACGATCACTCGGCGACAGTGCGATCACTAATGATCAGTGGAGTCGAAAAACAGATAAAATGAAGGACATTCAGCCCACCCTCATCACTGTTGCCATCGGCATAGCATTGATTTGGTCGATCGGTACTCAAATCGGTACTCAAGCAGTACACTACGACCAAGATGCTACGACCGTTGAAGACTTGGTGTTTATCGTTGACGACATAGGAAGGGCGCCTGATTGCGGGTCTGTGTCCGTCGTGAACATCTATGACCATTCAGTTGACGCTCAGCCGAAATCGACACACTCTGCGTTTGACATCGTGTTGAATTCGGATTTCGATCAGATCATCGGAAGCCCTGGTCTCCAACCCTCACGAATGACACGTTGGCTTCGACAAGGTTCCGACTGGACTTCACTTTACATGCAGACAATCAGCGAAGCGCCTTCTTCCAAGAACTTGACAGGGCTTGCAGGACTTGCGCTGATGCCGAACCAGGATACGATTCTCCTGGGTCTCGGAGGCCCGCGAATTCAAGTGGGTGCGTTTCGCCTATCCGACCTGACCGCAACTGGCGACACGATTCCTCTTCCAGAAGCGATGAAATATGGTAGCGCGCGCAGCCTGTTTCCCGTTAGAATCCTGATAGCTCGCGATGGCTCGGTAGTGCACTTGCTCGGAAAATTTGGCCAAACCTCATCATTGGAGACCACCTCACTCCGCCCGGCCGCGCCGACGATTCACCACGCTCCACCAATTCCAGATAGAGAGCTGGCAGAGGCGTTGGCAAGCATTGCCTACACAACAACCAACCAACTCGTCTTTGGTGACATCTCCCTCGATGAACGTTATATCGTCACCAATCGATGGGCCGCACCCGAATTGACCATCATCGACCTCCAGTCGCGCACCAGTCGAATCGTTTCGGTCGGTGACGGCATCACGATGACAGGTGGTGTCGCGTTCAATCACGGCTGGGAAAACCGCGGCCTCCTCGCGCTCAACGCGATGCATAGCATCGTGGTCTATCGATTCCATCCCGACGGTCAGCTCGAAGAGCTTTCACGCTTTCCTATTCACCCACTGAAGCACTTTGGCTCTAACCGTTGGAAGAGCCCGATTCCTGGCAATGTCGCCTGGAGCGCGCGCGGAGACCGGCTGATCGCATCGACCAGCCATGGAAACAACGATATCGCCATCCTCGAAGTCGGTGATTGCGGCGGCTCGATCCGCCAAGTCACCGAGCTTGCCGCGTGCTCGGACGAGCACAACGGCGCGCGGGCGATATGGACCGCCAACAAGCGCCTGAGTCCACCGCCGGACTTTGTACCGCGCTGCACGGCGCCGGAGTTGCGGGCTACCGCCACCCCGCCACCCACCCCCCAACCGAGCCGAACGCCGGTCGCGACACCGCTGGCGACCAGGGCGTCGCAGGTTGCGCTAGAGGAGATGACCATCGTGTTCGAGGGGTCCTCCGACCAGACCGCGAGGGGCTGCGGTGGCTTCACCTACTTCGACATCTCGGACGGGGACCCGCATTACCGATCGCCCACCTACCCGGGCCTCGGCCGAGTGGCAACGACCTTGGGGGATTATCCGCTCATGGCCGGGCCGGCGGATGCGGCGGCGCGGAGCTACCAGGTCTTCACGGACACCAGCATCCTCCTCTACGAGCCGGGATCGGCCTGGCGGCGCATCGAGATCAGCCCGACGATGGGGATCCCGCTGCCCTACGGGGCGATGACGACGGTGTGGGCGGGGACCCAGATGCTGTTGACCTACCGCGATCCTGCCAGCGGGCTCGCCGTGCTGGGCCTGCTCGACCGCTTCGACCCCGGTAATCCGGTGTCGGCGGCACCGCTGGCGAAGGTGACCTTCGAGCGCGGCATCCCCGCCGCCGTGGTCCTGGAAGACTTCTCGCGCGACAACGCGGTGCAGCGCTACGGCGGTACGGCATGGGTGGTCACGGATGTCGGGGATGTGTGGCGCGTGGTCATCCGCGACATGGAGGAGATGACGCTGACAGGTCCGGTGGCGAGCTTGGGTGCTCCGGTCGTCGTGGAGGGAGATGGGCTGCCGCCGGCGGGGCGGGTGCATGCCGAGCTGACCCTTGACAAGCGCTTCCTGCTCGTCAGCGGCTGGGGTGTCGGCACGCTCAGCAAGGTGGACCTGTGGGATGGGACGGTGCGGCGGATTCCGGCCGGCGCGGGCCTGACCTTGACCGGGCAGATCGCGACCAACCGCGGTTGGGAGAACGAGGGGCTGGTGGCGCTGCACGCGGGCGATCATGTGGTGTTGTACGCGCTGAATCCGCGGGACGGCGCCCTGGTCGAGCTGGCCCGCCAGGCGATCCCGGCGCCCCGTGGCGAAACGGGCCGCCCCGAGCCGGGTTACCTGGCCTGGGGGAGCAACGGCCTGACCCTGATCGCCACCATCGACGCGGGCGAGGATGAGTTCGCGGTATTCTGGGTACGCGGTTGCGGACGGATGCTTCAAGAGAGGTATCGCGTGGCGGGATGCCCCCAGGCCGGTGCGCGCAACCGCGGGCGCGCCATCGTGACCAACAACGGCTTCGCCATCCCGCCGCCGGGCTATCTGCCGAGCTGCCCGGCCAATGTCGTACCCGCGACCCTGACCGCGTCGCTGCCGACCCCGTCGACGCCAAGCCCGACGGCAACTTCGACGGCGGAGCCTGAGCCGACCGTCACGCCGGGGCGTCGGTTGATCTACCTCCCCTTCACCTTCGCTTGGCGCTAGCGCGACAGCGCACCGGCTCTCCAATTCCCCTCTGACCCGGTCGCGCTTGGCTGCGCCATGCCTGGCACGGCGATGGTAGACCGGCTAGCAGACTTTCGCCACCGCGCCGAGGTCGTCACCCCGCGTTAACGCTTGTCGCACGCCCGATTCTCGGTTATCCTAGCGCCCGTCGCCGCCGCGGCCGGGCGTTCCTGTCGCCGGGGGCCGCGGGCGACCCCTGGAGCCGGCCCCGATGCCGGCTGTCGTTCCTGTGAGTATCCTGTGAGGAGGAGCACACGATGAACCGAATGCGATGGCCGATCGCCCTGGCCCTGGCCTTGACTTTGCTCATGGGCTTCTCGGTCGCGGCTTGCGGCCAGCCCGCTGAGGAGCCCGCGGACAGCGGGGGGATCACGGGCGAGCAGCCGACCGCCGAGCTGTCCGCCACCACCGCCGAGGCGCCGACGGATGCCGCGCCGAGCGGCGCCGCGGCGACCGACCTGGGCACCGAGGCCAATCCGATCGTGATGAGCTTCGTGCCGTCCGGCGAGACCGAGGCGATCACCGCCGGCGCGGACGAGATCCGCGACCTCTTGGAGGCCGAGACCGGCCTGCAGTTCGACACCAACGTCGCCACCAGCTACGCCGCGGTGATCGAGGCGCTCGGCGCCGAAAACGCCCACGTCGCCTGGCTGCCGACCCTGAGCTACATCCTGGCCAACCAGAAGTACGGCGTCACACCGATCCTGGTCGTCGGGCGCTACGGCTCGACCAACTACGCCAGCCAGATCATCACCAACGCCGACAGCGGCATCAAAACGCTCGCGGATATCAACGGCAAGTCCTTCTGCCGCCCCGACGCGCTGTCGACCTCCGGCTGGGTCGTGCCCTCGGTGATGCTGGCGGCCGAGGGGGTGAAGGAAGCCGACCTGAGCAACATCGTCGACGCCGGGGGGCACGACGGGGTGGTCAAGGCGGTGTACAACGGCGACTGCGACGCCGGGGCGACCTTCGTCGACGCGCGCAAGGACGTCGAGGCGGATCTGCCGGACGTCAACACCAAGGTCGTCGTCATCGGCACCTCGGCCGACATCCCCAACGACAACGTCAGCGTGATCGCCGGCCTGCCACCGGAGACCGTCGACAAGATCAGGTCCGGCCTGCTCGCGATCCTGGGGACCGAAGCCGGCGCCACCGCGCTCAAGACCGTCTACGGCGTCGAGACGCTCGAACCCGCCGACGACACGTTCTACGACGGCTTCCGCGTGACGCTGGACAAGGCGGGGGTGGACGTGAGCGGCTTGGTGAAGGACGAGTGATGAGGTGATACGGGGCCGGCCCTCACCCCCCGGCCCCCTCTCCCAAAACGGCTGGGAGAGGGGGGGTCACGCGCACTTTGGGATTCTTTCCCGCATGCGGTGGATGCAAGAGGCCTGCATGTGGCCACAACCACGGCGGATCTGCCGTGGAAGATCTGTGACACCCCCTCTCCCAGCCGTTTTGGGAGAGGGGGCCGGGGGGTGAGGGCCGGCCTCTGATGCTCGAAATCCGCCACCTCTCCAAACGCTTCCCCGATGGGACGCAGGCGCTGGATGACGTCAGCTTCCGGGTGGAGGATGGCGAGTTCCTGGTGATCATCGGGCTGTCGGGGTCGGGCAAGAGCACGCTGCTACGCTGCATCAACCGGCTGATCGAGCCGACGGCGGGCCAGGTGATCTGGGACGGCGTCGACGTCACCGCCGCCTCGCCCGCCGAGCTGCGGCGGATCCGGCGCGGGATCGGGATGATCTTCCAGCAGTTCAACCTGGTCAAGCGCAGCTCGGTGCTGCGCAACGTGCTGGCCGGCCGGCTGGGTTACGTCGGATCGGCCGGGAGCATCCTGGGGCGCTGGTCCGCCGCGGACCGCGCGGCGGCGATGGCCAACCTCGAGCTCGTCGGCATCGAGGTCAAGGCCGCCAGTCGCGCCGACGAGCTCTCCGGCGGGCAGCAGCAGCGCGTGGCGATCGCGCGGGCGCTGATGCAGCAGCCGAAGCTGCTTTTGGCGGACGAGCCGGTGGCCAGCTTGGACCCCGCGACCAGCCACGGCGTGATGGACTACCTGCGGCTGCTCAACCGGGAGCGCGGCGTCACCGTGCTGTGCAGCCTGCACTTCCTGAGCCTGGCGCGCGAGTACGGCACGCGGATCATCGCGCTCAAGGGCGGCCGGCTGATGTTCGACGGCCGGCCGAGCGAGATCGACAACGCCAAGTTCACCGAGATCTACGGCGAGGACGCGGTCGAAGTGGAGATTCGCTAGGTGGACTCCGGCTCGCCCCGTGCCGAAGGCGGTGGAGACGGCGAGTCCCGGCGGCCGCGGCCCAGCAATCCAGGCGACGCACCCGAGCCGAGCGCGACGCTTGCGCGGACGTCCCCGACGACCGCCGCCCTCGCCTCGCTGATCGTCCCCGGCCTCGGCCAGTGGCTCACCGGCCGGCGCCAGCGCGGCGGGGCGGTCTTCGGCGCCGCGCTGGCCGCGGTCGTCGTCCTCTTCTGGCTGGGGGAACCGTGGGCCTGGCTGTCCCTAGTCCCGCTCTGGCTCGCCGCCGCGCAGGACGCCTACCTGCTCGCGGCGGAGCGCCGGCCGCACAGCACCCGGCTGGCACTCCTGGCCGCCCTGCCGCTCTACGTCGCGGGCTTCCAGGCCACCCAGGTCGATCCCTACCGCCTGGTCAGCGGCTTCGCCGGCGTCCGGCCGCTCTTCCGCGCGCTGCTCGCGCCGGACTTCCTCGACCGCCCGCGGGAGGCGGTCACCGCCAAGGTCGTGATCTTCACGCCTTGCCCCGAGGAAATGCTCAAGTCGGAGCGGCTCAAGGAAGGCGTGCCCTCTATCTCGGTCCAACCCGCCTGCGCGCCGCTCGGCGAGACCGTGGCGGTGCGCGGCGCCGGCTTCGCGCCGGAGAGCGAGGTCGCGCTGACCTGGCTGGACCCGCAGGACAACCGGGTGGCGACCGGCGCGGCGCGGACCGGGGCGGACGGGCGCTTCAGCACGACCTTCGTGATCCCGCTCGACTCGATCCCGGAGATCTACCGCAACCGCCCGCAGCGCCAGAGCCTCCAGGCGAGCGTCGTCGGCCCGCCGGGCTTCCCGCGGCCGAGCGCCACGCTGCGCCTGATCCTGGCCAGCATGGGCGTGACGATCGCCATCGGCTTCCTGTCGACGATCCTGGGGGCGCTGGTCGCCATCCCGCTGTCGGTGCTGGGCGCGCGCAACCTGATGGGCGGCAGCCGGGGGTCGCTGGCGGTCTACGGCCTGGTGCGCGTCTTCATGAACGTCCTGCGCTCGATCGAGCCGCTGATCCTCGCCGTGGTCTTCGTCGTCTGGGTGAAGCAGGGCCCCTTCGCGGGGATGCTCGCCCTCACCCTGCACACGGTCGCCGCGCTGGGCAAGCTCTACTCCGAGCAGATCGAGGACATCGACCCCGGCCCGGTCGACGCGATCCGCGCCACCGGGGCGAGCTGGCTGCAGACCGTGGTCTACGCGGTCTTCCCGCAGGTCATCCCGCCCTTCACCGCCTTCACCGTCTACCGCTGGGACATCAACGTGCGCATGTCGACCATCCTCGGCTTCGTCGGCGGCGGCGGCATCGGCTTCCTCCTGGCGCAGTGGATCGGGAAGGCGCGCTGGGCCGAGGCCGCGACGGCGATAATGGTGATCGCGGCGGTGGTGATCGCGCTGGACTTCCTGAGCGCACGGGTGCGCGAGCGCATCAACCGCGGCCAGCCGCTGGTCGCACCGCGCTGGCGGCCGGCCTTCGTCGTGGGCCTCGCGATCTTCACGATCTGGGCCTGGCGCACGGCCGAGATCGAGCCGCGCCTGCTGGTCGAAAACGCCTACAAGATCCGCCCGATCGTCAGCGAGCTGCTGCACCCCACCCTCGTCGTCCGCGGCGTGGTCACCGAGACCGCCCGCGCGGCGCTCATCGTCCCTTGCGGCCTGGCCGGCGTCAGCGCGCCCTCCCCTGGCACGACCGGGGCCGGACCGAGCCTGACCCTCGGCGCGGACTGCGGCGATCCCGGCCAGCGCATCCCCGCCACCGGCGCCGGCTTCGCGGCCGACTCCGGCGGGCTGCTGCGCTGGCTGATGCCGGACCCGGACGGCGGCGAGCTCCCGGCGTCGCGGCTGCCGGCGGGCCGGGTGCGCACCGACAGCGCGGGCGGCTTCCAGGCCGAGGTCGAGGTCCGCCCGCTGCTGGCGACCGCCGGCGAGGCGGCTCGGGCGCCGATCGAGCTGGAGAGCGAGATCGCCGAGCAGAGCGGGCGGCCGCGCCTCAGCCCGCAGGTGCGGATCACCATCGACCAGCTCATCCTGACGGTGCTGATGGCGCTGATGGCGACGACCTTCGGCGCGCTGCTCGCCCTGCCGTTCAGCTTGCTGGGCGCGCGCAACATGATGCCGCGCTCGGGGTTAGGCAACACGGCCTACTACGGCGCGCGGACGGTGATGAACCTGCTGCGGGCGATCGAGCCCTTGATCCTGGCGGCGATCTTCGCCTCCTGGGTCGGCTACGGCACGCCCTTCGCGGGCGTGCTGGCGCTGACGATCGTCACCCTGGCAAACCTGGGCAAGCTGTTCAGCGAGGCGGTGGAGAACATCGACCACGGCCCGCTGGAGGCGATCGAGGCGACCGGCGCCAGCCACCCGCAGGTGGTCCACGCCGCCGTCGTCCCCCAGGTGGTCCCGCCCTTCCTCGCCTTCGGCATCTACCACTGGGACATCAACGTCCGCATCAGCACGGTCATCGGCTTCGTCGGCGGCGGCGGCATCGGCTTCGTGCTGCGCGAGTGGATGAACCGCCTGCAGTGGAGCTGGGCCGCGGTGGCGATCATCGGCATCGTGATCGTGGTGACGGCGATGGATTATTTGAGCCTGAAGGTGCGGGAGCGGTTGGTGTAGCGCGCGCGAGGGGCGGGACGATGACTCTCAGGATGTCGCGGTGCTCTTGGCCGCCCGGTCCGATGCGGCGATCCGATGTCGCTCTCACTACCCGCTCGGTAATAGATCGCGAAACCATGTGGCGATTGTCTCAACCTTCATCAAAGGGTGGTCAGGCACGTCGCTTCGTCGCATGTTTTCCTCCGCGACAGACACACAGAAGCTGACGACTTGATCGTGGGGAAGCATAGTCGGAATCGGATGGCCACGCCTGTGCAGGAAGTACAACGCGGCCAGAAACGCGGTGCGCTTAGTGCCATCCATGAATGGGTGGGTGGCTCTTGATCAGCGAGTGGAAAAGCGCA
>CAZCJG010000162.1:0-10299 GCA_964498575.1 uncultured Anaerolineales bacterium
GTGGCTGGGGAGCCAGGATTCGAACCTGGATTAACGGATTCAAAGTCCGCTGTCCTGCCGTTGGACGACTCCCCATCGATGGGCCGCTGCAGCGTAACTCACAGAGCCAGCGATGATGCTTGTGTCGTTCAAGACGACCGCCGCCACCTCGCTGGGGCCCAATTGTACCCTAATTCGGATCAGCTCATTAAACGCAGCCAGGGCGATTTCAAGGACTCCCCAAAAGCAAGGGTCCATCGGGTGCAATTCCCCAAAGGAAATACAAGAGAGGGGAACAGCGACACGATGGACCGAGGTGTTCTGCCTGAGAAAAACTGAGAGAAAACCGGGTCGACGCGTTGGCGGACGTGTCGGACCCGCGCCAGGCGCGGGGGCGGCGGTACGGGTGGCGGCTCTTGATGACGTTGATCGTGTGGGCAATGGCGGCCGGACAGAAGACGGCGCATGGGATCGCCGACTGGGTGCAGTTGCACGAGGAGGCGTTGGTCGGCTGGCTGGACTTGCCCTACGACAAGCTGCCGAGAGAAGCGACGCTGCGGCGGCGTTGCGGCATGTGGAGTGGACGAGGTGGAGGCGCGTCTGGCCGAGTTGAACGCCAATCAGGGGGGCGAGTTGGCAGAGGCGGGTGAGGTGGCGCAACCCGCGAGGCGGGTCGGGCGGGCCATCGATGGCAAGATGCTACGGGGTGCGGCCCATCATGACCGGCCGATCTGCCTGTGTTCTGTTTCTATCACGATACTCTCCCCGATGCCTGTTTCTCGTTCGGGAGTCCTTGAAATCGTCCTGGCACGATTTGGCCCGGCGCGGGCAAATCACCTAGATTAAGGCGATCTCGCCGAAGGAGTCTTCGACCGCCATGCTAGGAGAACCCCGCATGTCCCTGACCACCCCGCGCCCCCTGACCGCCGTGCACCTGCGCGGCGAGCGTGTGCAGCTCGTGCCGCTGGACCGTGAGCTGCACCTCGATAACTACGTGCGCTGGTTCAACGATCCCCACGTCACGCGCTTCATGCTGCAAGTGCTACCCTTGACCCGCATGGCCGAGGAGGAGTTCTTCGAGCGCATGACCCGCGCGACCGACGCGGTCACCTGGGCCGTCCACGACGAGCACGGCCGGCATATCGGCGGCACCGGCCTGCACGACATCGACTGGCGCAACCGGCGGGCGACCAGCGGCATCATCATCGGCGAGCGGGACGCCTGGGGCCGGGGCTACGGCGGCGAGGTGATGCGTGTGCGGACGCGCTGGGCCTTCGAGGAGCTGGGCCTGCACCGCATCGAGAGCGAGTGCTTCGCGGAGAACATCGGCTCCGCCACCTGCCTGGCGCGCGCCGGCTACCGCCAGGTCGGCATCGCGCGCAAGAAGCGCTGGCGGCTCGGCCGCTGGCACGACTGCTTCCTGTGGGAGATCCTCGACGAGGACTACTTCGGGCAGGCGGGCGCGGACGTCCAGGCCGGGGAAGGCAGCCAGGCCGGGGCGGGCGTCATGCCGGAATCACAGGGCTGAGGGACGGCGCATGACCATCCAACTGTTCAACACACTCACCCGCCGGAAGGAGCCGTTCGAGACGATCGAGCCGGGCGTCGTGCGGCTCTACGTCTGCGGCGTCACCGTCTACGCCAGCGCGCATGTCGGCCACGCGATGAGCTACCTGGTCTTCGACGCGCTGCGCCGCTACCTCGAGTACCGCGGCTACCGGGTGCGGCACGTCCAGAACTTCACCGACGTCGACGACACGCTCATCGCGCGCAGCCGCGCGGAGGGCGTGTCGGCCTACGAGATTGCCGACCGCTACGCGCGCGAGTTCCTGATCGAGATCGACCGGCTGGGCCTCCTCCCAGCCCACATCTACCCGCGCGTGTCCAGCGAGATGCCGGAGATCGTCGCGATGATCCAGACCCTGGTCGATGCCGAGCATGCCTACGCCGCCGCCAACGGCGACGTCTACTTCGACGCCAGCAGCGCCGAAGGCTATGGCCGGTTGTCGGGTCGCTCGTTCGAGGAGGCGCAGACCCAGGAGCCGCCCTCGGAGTTCAAGCGCGATCCCGTGGACTTCGCCCTGTGGAAGAGCGCCAAGCCGGGCGAGCCGGCCTGGATCTCGCCCTGGGGTCCCGGCCGGCCGGGCTGGCATATCGAGTGCTCCGCCATGGCGCGGCGCCACCTCGGCGACCGGATCGACATCCACGGCGGCGGCAGCGACCTGATCTTCCCGCACCACGAAAACGAGATCGCCCAGAGCGAGGCCGCCTGCGCCGTGCGGCCCTTCGCCCGCTACTGGTTGCACAACGGCCTGCTCCAGCTCGGCGACGAGAAGATGAGCAAGAGCCTGGGCAACATCGTCGGCATCAAGGACTTCCTGGCCGCCCACGAGCCCGAGGCGCTGCGGCTCTTCGTCCTCTCCAGCCACTACCGCCGCCCGGTCACCCTGTCCGACGAGGCGATCGCCGCCGCCGAAGCCGGCCTCGCCCGCCTGCGCGGCGCCCTGCGCCCGGCCCGGCCGGGGAGCGCGCAGACGTCCGACGCCGACCTCACCCGCGTGTCGGAGCAGCTCGCCGCGGCGGTCGACGCGGCCCGCGCCGAGCTTGTCCGCCAGCTCGACGACGACTTCGGCACACCCGGCGCCATCGCCGCGCTCTTCGAGCTCGTGACCGAGATCAACCGGGCGCGAGCGGCCGGCATCCCCGCCGAGCCCCTGGCCGCCGCCCAGGACACCCTGGTCGAGCTGGCCGGCGTGCTGGGCTTCCACCTGCGCGAGGGCTACGCGGCCGAGGCGGCGCGCTCGGGCGGGGCGGGGGACATCGCGCCCTTCGTCGACCTGCTGGTCGAGCTGCGCAACGCGGCGCGAGCCGAGAAGCAGTGGGCGGTGGCGGATCGCATCCGCGGCCGCCTGGCGGAGCTGGGCGTGCAGCTCGAGGACTCGCCGGCGGGGACGACCTGGCGGGCGGTCGAAGCGGCGGAGGCGTGAGCGGCGAGCGCGGGACGGCCGCGCGGCCGGCGTCGACCACCGGGACCCCTGCGATGCCGCCATGCCCGACCTGATCTACGGCCGCCGTCCCGTCCTCGAAGCCCTGGCCGCGGGCGAGGCGATCTCCGAGATCCACGTCGCCAAGGGCGTACGGGCCCAGGACGCGCTCGGGCAGATCCTCCATCGGGCGCGCACCGCCGGTATTCCGGTCAAGCACGTCCCGCGGGAGGCGCTGGATCGGCTGGTCGCCGGGCCGGGCCGGAGGGAGCTGATGGGGACCGGGGGAGATGCGCCCGGGCGCGGCGGCGTCAACCACCAGGGCGTGGTCGCGCTGGTCGGGGATTTCGTGTACAGCGACCTGGCGAGCATCCTGGCGATCGGCATCCGGCGCGGCGAGCCCACGTTCATCCTGGCGCTGGACACGGTGCAAGACGTCCACAACCTGGGCAACCTGTTGCGGACGGCCGAGGCGGTCGGGGTGCACGGCGTGCTCCTGCCCGAGCGCGGGGCGATCGGCGTCACCGGCGCGGTCCGCAAGGCCTCCGCGGGCGCGGCGGCGCACCTGGCGGTGGCGCGGGTGGACCTGGTGGCGGCGCTGGATGCGCTGCGCGCGCGCGGCGTCCGGGTGATCGGCCTGGACGCCGAGGGGGCGGTGGACCTCGCGGCGGCGCTCGGCGGCCCGCTGGCGCTGGTGGTCGGCGGCGAGGCGCGCGGCCTGCGGCCGAGTGTGGCGCGGCGCTGCGACGAGCTGCTGCGCCTGCCGATGCGCGGCCAAGTCGCTTCGCTCAACGCGGGCGTGGCGGGATCGGTGGTGCTGTACGAGGCGCTACGGCAGCGGGAAGGTTTGGAGCCGAGCTAGGCCACCGTCTCACCCTGGCAGCGCACAAGAGCGGCGTAGAGACCCGCGCGCGACATCAGATCGTCATGGCTGCCCTGCTCGGCGATCCTGCCCTGGTCGAGCACCACGATCGTGTCGGCGTTGCGGATCGTCGACAGCCGGTGCGCGACGACGATGCGGGTGCAGCTCAGGCTCGCCAGGCTGGCATCCAGGCGCTGCTCGGTGACCACGTCGAGGTGGCTGGTCGCCTCGTCCAAGAGCAGGACGGCCGGCTGGTGCGCCAGGGCGCGGGCCAGGGCTAGGCGCTGGCGCTGCCCGCCGGAGAGCCCGCCGCCGCTCTCGGTCAGCAGCGTCTCGTAGCCCATCGGCATCGCCTGGATGTCGGTGTCGATCTGCGCCCGCCGCGCCGCGGCGACGATCTTCTCCAGGCTCAGCTCGGGGCAATTGAAGGCGATGTTTTGGCGGATCGAGCCGCTGAACAGGTAGCTCTCCTGCAGAACCACCCCGAACTGGCGCCGCACGCTGCGGAAGTCCAACTGCTGCAAGGGGATGCCGTCGAAGCGGATCTCGCCGGCCGTCGGACTGTGCAAGCCCAGAAGCAGCCGGGCCAACGTGCTCTTGCCCGAACCGCTGCGCCCGACGATAGCCAGCTTCTGGCCGGGCTCGATGACGAGCGAGATGTCCTGCAGCACCAGCGGCGCGTTCGGGCTGTAGCGGAAGTCCACCTGCGCCAGGCTGATGCGCCCGGTCAGGCGCGGGGCAGGGCGGACGGCGCTGCGATCCTGCTCGGCCGCCGCCTCGGTGACATCGACGATGCGCTCGACGTGCGCGCCGGCGAGGTCGAGTTGTTGGACGCTGGCGGTCAGCGCCGCCAGGGGCACCAGCACCGCGCCGGCCAAGGCGCATAGGCCAAACAGCGAGCCGAGTTCCAGCGTGCCCGACACCACCCAGCCGGCGCCGATCCAGAGCAGGAGCAGCGGTGAGACCAGCCGCAGGACGAACAGCAAGCTGTCGACATAAGTGCCGATCCGGCGGCGTTCCAGCGACAGGTTCAACTGCTTGTAGAAGAGGTTGGACCAATGGTCCAGCGCCCGGTCCTCGGCGCCGGCAGCCTTGAGTGTCGCAATGCCGGCCAGCGCTTCGACGAGATAGCTCTGCGACTCCGCCGTCGCGCAGAGGTCGCGCTGCAGCAGCGCCCGGCTCTGCCGCCGCGAGACCACCAGCAAGGCCACCTGCATCAGGCCGAGGGCGAGCACCAAGCCGCCGAAGGCCGGTTGCCAGGCGATGAGCAAGGCGAGATAGACCACCACCAGGCTGCCGTCGAGCAGCGCCGAGACGGTCTGGTTGGTCAGGGTCTCGCGCAAGAGCTGGTTGCTGCCCAGGCGCATGATCAGGTCGCCGCTCGGCCGCTCCTGGAAGAAGGCATAGGGCAGGGCCAGGACGTGCTCGAAGAAGCCGAGCATCAGGTGGGTGTCGAGGCGCGCCTCCAGGTGGACGAGCAGGCGGGCGCGCACAAAGGCCGTCGCCAGCAGCGCCAGCATCACCACCACCATGCCCGCCCCGATCAGGGTCACACGGTCGGGATCGGGCCGGCGCAGCACCTCGTCGACCACCAGCTTGGTGGCCAGCGGCACGCCCAGCCCGAGCGCTTGGAGCAGCGCCGAAGCCGCGAGGATCAAGACCAGGCCGCGCCGCAGCTCCGGCAAGCCCGACAGGCGCCGCGCCAGGCCTCGCCAGGTCGGCGGCTCGCTCCGGCGGCGGGGCTCGAAGTGCGCGCCCGGCTCCAGCGCCAGCACGACGCCGGTGAAATGCTCGGAGAATTCACGGGCGCTCAGCTCCAGGCGCCCCACGCCCGGATCGACGATATCGACCTTGCGCGGCGACCAGCGCTCGACGACCACGAAGTGCCGAAAGTCCCAGTGGGCGATCGCCGGCAGAGGCAGCCGCGCGAATTCGGCCGGCTCGATCGACAGCGCCTTGACGCGCAAGCCGTAGTGGCGCGCCGCCTGCGCCAGCGCCTGCGCGCTGGCCCCATCCCGCCCCACGCCGCAGACCGTGCGGCATTCGGCGATCGGGGTGGGGCGGCCATGGTAGCCCAGGACCATCGCCAGGCACGCGGGACCACAGTCCAGCGGGCTCGGCTGGCGCACCACGGGCACACGCCGCGTTCGGCCCAGCCGCCTGAGCGCCGGCAGCACCGGCGCCTCGCGGCGAGTGAGGTAGTGCTGCAAGGCAGCCGGGCGGAACACGCTGCGCCGGCCGTTCTCGATCGTCACACCGACCCCCTCAGCCCGACGCCTGGCAGGCGCCGGCCTCGACCGACTCGGCGTCGGCGCCAGTCTGGTCGGCCCGCCCCCAGTTCCACGCGATCCTGGCGCCCTGCCGGCGTTCGTCGAGCCAGGCCTCGAAGTCGCCGTCGGCCCGGTCAGCGATGACCTGCTGGCGCAGCTTGGCGATGGTGGCCATCTGCGACACGTGTTGTTCGAGCTGGGCATGCGACATGCCGCGCCGCGCCAGCCAGCGGTAGGTGTCTTCCGCCGAGTAGAGCTTGTGGGCGCGACGGAATCCATCCATCGCGCGCTGCAGCTCGTCGGCCGACAGATCGATCGGGTCCTGGTGCAGTGCCTCGCGGATCAGGCAGGCATCGACCAGTCGGCGCATGATCGAACGCTCCTCCCAGATGAAGTCCAACAGCGCGATCGCTTCTTCGATCTTGAGCTTGGTCGCGTTGACGCTGAGCAAGTCTTGATCGCTCCAGCGCTGAACGCCCCGCATCGGCCAAGGCAGGGTCTGCTCCGAGCAGAAGCCGAGCGATACCGTGCCGGCGCCTGGCTCGCGAATGAGGATGTCATAGTGCAGGGACCCGTCGTACGCCTGCTCCTCCCAGAGCAGTTGGAGATCCAGGTTCGGGTGTTGTCGGGCGATCTCCTTGAGCCGACCCATCGCCACCGGCGGCCGCGTGGCGTCTCGGCTCAATGCCTTGAGAAAGCCCAGCGCGCTCTGCAGGGCGTCGTCGATGGTCGTCAACATGTTCCACCTCCTTGAATCAGGCTGCTTTGGGGAACGACCGTGGGCACCGGCGCCGAGCCATTGGCCCGAGCGCTCGGCCAGCACCGATCCTTGCCCGCCAGCAATAGATCGCACAGTGCCTCAGTGATCGGGAGGCCGGTGTATAGCTCAGTCCACAAGTACTGGCCGTTGGGGTTGATCTCGATGAACACGTACCTACCGTCGGGCGTCACGATCATGTCGATCGCGCCGTAGCACAGGCCGAGCCGGCCGACCAGCTCGGCGCAGCGCGCGGCCACGCTCGCTGGCAGCTCATGAACGGTATAGGGCGTCGTGCCCGGATCGTAGTGCCGCCAGTCGTGTCGTGTGCGGTTGCTGACCTGTGAAGCGATCTCGGCTGCGAAGACCTGGTCGCCAACCACGGTGATCCGCAGCTCGACCCGTTTCGGCACATAGGCCTGGAAGATCAACGGGCAGTGCCTAAGGGCATGTGCATAGCCGACATCGCGTTTGGAAACGGGTTCGGTGTAACGACAGAAGGTACTGCTTGCTTCCCGCCAGAACGAGAATCCCGCCAACTTGCTGATCACCCCGCCGTTGTGCTGGCGGTAGAAGTCCAGGAACCGCGCCGGGCTGTTGGTGATCAGGGTTGGCGGCAAATCGAAGCCGATCTCGCCGGCCACCCGGAGCTGCGACGCCTTCATCTGCGCGCGCCGGAACACGGGCCTCGGCGCCGGGACCACCAGGCAGTCCAGGGAGTTCCACAGGTCCTCGGCCACATCCTCGCACTCCCCGGCTACGGCGCGCCGGTCCGTTTCCAATGCGATGGCTTCCGGAGCCCGCGGCGGCATCGGGCGGCGGTACCAAAGCGACGTCAATCGATCCAGGTCGATGGTCCGATCGCCGGTCAACAGCTCCCGGCACGGCCGGCCCGCCCCTGTGAACGCGACCGACAGCTCTGCTTCGGTTGGGATGGCGGTCGGATTGAAGCGAACAACCTCCGCGCCACGGGCCTTCAGCCTCGGCTCCACGAAGTTGGCGTGTTGATCGCGCGGCTCGGTGAGGATCAGAATCATGGCGCTTACCTCATGGCGGCGATAGGGGCGGGCTGGCGCGGTCAGCCCCGAAGGATCGCCGCGCCACCCCGCCGTGGAGTGAGATCGATCTCAGTCGTCGTCGCAGGCACCGGGTTCGGTGCACGTGCCCGACGAGGCCGGCGGCATTCCGCCGACCGCCAGCTCAAGCTCCGCTTCGGTCAGCTCGAAGCCGACCTCCGACAAAGTCTCGATCCGTGTGCGGCCCGGCCCGTCGATGGTCTGCGTCTCATCGCGGGCGATTTCCTGGTACAACATCTTTGGTCTCCTGTCATGGTTGGTTGGGTAGAACATCGGTTGCTGGCCACGGCCCTCGGCCTGAACCGGGGGCCCGCGCCTCGGTTGAAGTCGCTTGTTGCGGCGGCTGGTGGTCACCGCATCCGCTCCCTTCATCCAAAAAATAACGCGGAGGATCAAGCTCTTTTCGGCATGGGGCGAAAATGAGGGTAGGATCACCGCGCGCCCACCCGGCCGAGAAGGGCCAGGTGGGCGCGCGGTTTGCGACCGCCGCGGGCAAGGCAACCTTGCCGCGATTGCCGCGGTTACGGCAGTTGCCGCAGGAAGTTGACGATGCCGGGGTTGAGGGCGGCGCAGGCGTTGTAGTAGGCGGTGTCGATCCCGAAGTCGAACTTGCCGTTGCCGTTGCGGTCCCAGGTGAACTCGTGCGAGTTGACGCCGATCACCGTGGGGTACCAGCCGTCCTGGCCGCGCACGTAGTACCAGCACGGGCCGCCGCTCTCGCCCGCCATGATGTCGCCGTCGTGCTGGATCAGGTTGTCCGCGAACCGGGTCACCCGGCCGGTGGCATGCCACATCGTGGCCTCGGGCTTGTCGCCGGGGTAGCCGGTGGTGGCGATCTCGCTGCCGCGGTTCGGGTCGAAGGCCAGCGTGCCGAAGGTGAACCCTACCCGCTGGTAGAGCGTGGTGTCGGCCAGCTCGATCATGCCGTAGTCGTCGCTCCAGTCGATCCGCGACCGGTTGTCCTGCGCCCAGCCGAGGCCGGCGTAGTACCGGGTGGCCCATTGCCCGCCGAAGGGCGTGCTCTGGCCGTTGCGGCCGGGGAACACCGCGATCCGGCTGGCCCAGCCGCGCCCGCCCTTGGGGCGGCCCTGGTCGTCGAAGCCGTACACGCAGTGCGCGGCCGTCAGCACCGTCCGGGGCTTGACCAGCGTGCCGCTGCAGGTCGACAGCGAGCCGTCGGGAAACACGGTCAGCAGGTAGACGATGGCCCGGAACGGGGTCGCGGTGGTATCCCAGACCCTGGCCCGATCGTCGGTGTCGCCGATGATCGCGTCGGTGTTGCCGCCGCCCGCCTGGATCGCCTCGGCCAGCGGCCGCGGGCCGAGCAGGCTGTCGAGATCGAGCGCATCCGTGGCGCTGGCGCCAGGCCGGTCGCCGTCGTCCGCGTCGGCCGGGCCGGCGGACTCGTCCGTGGGCGCGGTGATGTCGGATGAAATGTCGAAGGTCTGGGCCGTGGCGGCATCGTAGCCGATCCAGCCGACCGGCGCCGAATCCGGCGCGGCCGCCGACTGGGCCCCTACCGAGCCGGGAATCGCGAGGCCCGCGAGGGCCAGCAGGGTGGTGATGAGGGTCCGACGTGCGAGCGTGTTCAACTTTCATGACTCCTTGTTCATGGTTTTCGGCCGCCCCGGCTCGAATTGCCGCGGGCGTCTGCATCTGCTCGGATGCGCCGCCAGTATCGCCGAAAACCCGCTGTCCATTCCATAGGCGATGGACCGCGAATGGACAATCAATGGACATTTCGTGCCGGGCGTGGCTTAATGTCCCTCGTCGACATGGCCCTCGTCGACAGCACGCTGTCGCAACCCGCCGCAAGGCCAGTCGCCCTGGCCGTTCGCTCGCTTCACGGAGGCAGGCGTGATCCACCCTGAGGACATCACCGCCCAGACCGTCAAGGCCGCATTGCGCGCGATCCGCTACGGCAAGCCGCTCGCCGCCAGCCCGCTCCAGGGTCTCAGCACGGTGCGGCTGCGTTTGCGCGCGCTGGACCATGCCGACACGGCGCAAGGTCGCGAGTGGATGCTCCAGCGCTATCTGATCGATGTCGTCACCGATGCGCTCGCCGGGCAGCGGGCGGCGGTCGGATCTCCGATCGCCGACGGCGGCGACCTGGCGCAGCTCGTCGCCGACTTTCGCGCCGGCAGCCAGACGCTGGAAGCCTGGAGCCTGCTCTATTATCGTTATGTCCGGGTCGATCTGGATCTTTCGCCCGAACGCATCGCCCGGTTGACCAACCAGAGTACGCGAAATCTGCTGCGCCGTCAGAATACAGGCTGCATGCGTCTGGCACATTACCTGACCCGCCGCGAACTACGGGCGCGGCAAAAACAGGCCCAGATCGCCATGCGGGCTCAGATTCCACTTGGTTATC
>CAZCJG010000163.1:0-1589 GCA_964498575.1 uncultured Anaerolineales bacterium
CCCAGCGGCCAGCCGCATCCCTGGTCGCCCGACGCGCCGGAGATCCTGCGCGCCGACGAGGTCAAGGTCTGGTTCCCCATCCACGCCGGCGTCCTCAAGCGGACGGTCGACCACGTCAAGGCGGTCGACGGCGTATCGCTGACCATCCGCGCCGGGCAGACCGTCGGCGTGGTCGGCGAGAGCGGCAGCGGCAAGACCACGCTGGGCCTGGCCGTGCTGCGCCTGACGCGGACGACCGGCGGCGGGGTGTACTTCGACGGCCGGGACCTCCTGGCGCTGGACAAGGGCGCCCTCCGCCCGTTGCGCAGCGACATGCAGATCGTGTTCCAGGACCCCTACGGGAGCCTCAGCCCGCGGATGAGCGTGGCGCAGATCATCAATGAAGGGTTGGACGCGCACGGCCGGCTGGCTGAGACGCTGGAGGAGCGCCAGCGCGTGATCGGGGAGCTCTTGGTCGAGGTGGGCCTGGAGTCGGCGATGCAGGATCGCTACCCGCACGAGTTCTCCGGCGGCCAGCGCCAGCGCATCGCGATCGCGCGGGCGCTGGCGCTGCGGCCGAAGTTCATCGTGCTGGACGAACCGACCAGCGCCCTGGACATGAGCGTGCAGGCGCAGATCCTGGACCTACTGCGCGACCTGCAGAAGCGGCACGGCCTGGCCTACCTGTTCATCAGCCACGACCTCAAGGTCATCCGCGCGCTGGCGGACTACCTGGTGGTGATGCACCACGGCAAGATCGTCGAACAGGGCGGGGCTGACGAGGTCTTCGCGCGGCCGAAGGATGCCTACACGCGGGCGCTCTTGGCGGCGGCGCTCGATCTGGAAGTGGCGGAGGAGGGGGCGGTCAGCGAGTAGGTGGCAAGAGGGGCAGGCGACCGGCCGAGTGGTCACTCCGGACCGCTGATCACCCCACCTCCCTGCGCACCCCGCGGAACACATCGGCCACCGCCACCTCGAAGCCGGCCAGCACGCGCGACGCCGCGCGGTCGCCTTCGTGCCGGATGCCCTCGCCCAGCACGTACTCGCCGTCCTCCAGCACGAAGACCTCGACCGTCCGCGCCCGATAGTCGACGATCCAATACTCGGGGATGCCGGCGGCCTGATAGGCGTTGAGCTTCTCGTTGCGGTCGTAAGGCCAGTTGCTCGGCGAGAGTACCTCGACGACCAGGTCCGGCGCCCCCTCGATGTACTTCGGTCCGATAATGTCCACCCGCTCGGCGCGTACGAAAAGGATATCAGGCTGAACCGGAACCGGCTGGCCGGGCAGATGCACCCCGACCGGGGCGGTCATGACGAGGCCGAGGCCATGCGCATCGGCGAAGTTGCCGAGCGCGCGTGCGAGGTCGAAGGAAGCCAATTCGTGGTTCGGCGCGGGTGGTGGTGTCACGTGAAGAACTCCGTCGATGACTTCGTAGCGCGCTCCGTCATCCGGCAAGGCCAGCCAATCTTCATAGGTCCACTCGCCCTGCTCCGGCCAGCGTCCCGGAGCGGGTCGGATCGGGCTGATCATTGTGGTCATGATCGCTTCCTCTCTGCAATCCCGGCTGTCGCGGTCGCCACCACGAGGGAGTCGCGCGGCACTCCGCGGC
>CAZCJG010000163.1:1689-10127 GCA_964498575.1 uncultured Anaerolineales bacterium
GTCGCCACCACGAGGGAGTCGCGCGGCACTCCGCGGCGCCATTCTACGCTTGGCGCGCTGGACCTGCAAGGCGGGGCCGCACGATCCGGCGGTCGAGTTAGTCGGGCCCGCCCGCGGGATCGGGCCCCTTCGCCTCATCGGAATCATGCACCTCATCCACCTCATCCGGGTGGAAGAAGCGGTCGAAGTGCATCCACACGATGCGTGAGTAGCGGAAGACGGCGGGGACCAACAGGAGGTAGATCGCACCGGCGGGGAAGACGATCCAGCGCGGGTTCCACGAGCGCAGCACGGTCAAGGCCAGGACCGCGGCCAGGCCGCCGACGATGAGCACGCACAGCGCGTAGCTGACGTACATCGCGCCGAAGAAGTAGCCGGGCTCGCGCTCGAAACGCACCCCGCACTCCGGGCAGCGCTCATGCATGCTCAGCGCGCCGGCGAAGACCCGCCCGCGCCGGCAGCTCGGGCAGCGCTGCCGGAGGATCGCGGCCAAGCGCGAGGGGCGGGGGTCCATCAGCCGGAGATCGGGCCCGGCGACCGCGCGACTGGGACTGACAGCAGCAGGATCAGACCTCCGAGACCGAAGTAGAACACCTGCAGATTCCTGGCGATGCCGGCCGGCGAGCCGATGACCAGCACTTCGACGATCTCGAAGACGATGATCGCCGCCCCGGCCAGCAGGGACGCGAGCCCCGCGCGCGGATGCCGGCGGATCAGCATCGCGGTGGCGGCCAGCGCGGTGCCGCCGACGACCAGGAGCAGCGACAGGCCGGGGACGGTGTAGCCGCCGAACGGCGACCCGGCGAGCATCTCGACCGGCGGCGCGGACAGCCCGGCCAGGAGCCCCAATCCGCCGGCGATGGCGGTCAGGGCGAGGAAGGTGTTCAAGAGGATCAATACGGTGCGGAGGCGTCGATGAGGCATGGAAGGTGCCCGGGTTCGGAGTTGAGATCGGCGGATGGCTCTCGCCGACCGGGGCGGCGCCAGGTGCACGAGAACCGGAACGGCCACGGCCAGTGTACGGCCACGCCGGCCATCGGTCAACCTTGGATCGCCCGCCCGGAGGGAATCGACCGCCCGGAGGTTGACCAATCCGTTGGACATGGTTAGCGAGCTGCTCGATGAGAGGGTGAGGCAGCTTGAGCGGGTCGAGATTGAAGCCGCGATGCGGGAAGGTTATCTTGCGACGCGCCGCGAGCGCCGGGAGTTGAACGCGGACTGGCAGGCGCTGGACGCCGAGGGATGGCCCGCACGGCGGGCTGACCGCTTGAGATGTGTGGGAGTGGCAGAGGCACCGGCTCGTGACCGGGACCTCGCTGTTCATGGGTGGCGGTCCTGGCTCGCGCCGAGCCAAAAACTCAGGCCGGCAGATGGCGCTGAAGCCAGTCCTTGATGTCGGCCATCACCTCTTCCCGACCGATGTCGTGTAGCGGGTCGTGGTAGTGACCCTCATAGAGCTTCAGAGTCTTGTCTGTCGAGCCGGCACTGTCGTAGAAGAAGCGGCTACCATCGGGCACGGTGATGTGGTCGCTGGTGCCGTGAATGATGAGGAGCGGCAGCCGGAGACTTGGAAACTCCTCGCGCAGCCGCTCGTCCGCGCGGACAAGCGCTGCTACGGTCATCGCAGACTGCGTCTCGTCGGCGATGAGGGGGTCCTGGTCTAGCGCCGCGACCACCTGGGGATCTCGCGAGAATTCGGAATTCTTAAGCTTGAGCACCCCCAGGCGCGGAGCGATGTGGCTAAGACCCTTGATGGCCGACAACACAAAGCCGGGCGCGGGAACTTGGAAGGCGAAGTCCTCACAGATGAATCCAGCCAGCTCCGCCTGCTGATCGAGGGCATAGGTAGCACTCACCACGCCGCCAGCGCTGTGACCAAAAAGGAACGCCGGCAAGCCGGCCTCGCGAGCCTTGGCGATCTGGATCACGCCGGCCAGGTCGTCGACGTACTCGTTCACGTGCTCGCCATAGGAGCGCTCGCCCTCGGACTTGCCGCGGCCTCGTAGGTCCCCGGCATAGACGACATAGCCCGCACTCGTCAGTTGCTCGGCCGGCCATCCGTACTGCCCGCTGTGCGAGTTGAAACCGTGGCAGAGGACAACCACGGCCTTCGGCGGACCTTCCGGCCGCCAGGAGCGATAGAAGATCCTGAGGCCACTCTCTCCTACGTAGGTGTCTTCCTGGGAGGCGGCCATTGTCGTAGTGTCCATGTTTGCGCTCCTTGTGTGTGGTGGGGAAGAGTGCCGCTCGTAGCACTGCTATGGCTGCTGTTGCCGAGGATAGCATCTGGGGTACGTGCCAATGGGGGCTGAGACGGCCGAGGTCGGAAACTAGTGTAGCAAGGACACGATGGGATCCGCGCCGGCCAACCCCGGCAGAATTATAGCCCGGTGCTCGCCGACGCCAAGGGTGCGCTCCGCCGGCCCAAGGACGGCCGCCCTTGACTCCGGCTCCGCGCCGGGCCGGCCTTCTTCAGATGCCCCGACGATGTGTCAGAGAGTCAGGGTCTTGCCTGTGAGCGGCGGAGCCACTCGTTGAAGTCGATGCTGCCGAGGCGCGCTTCGCCCAAGGGCACGAGCAACCACTCCTCGATGAGGCCGCCGAGGAACTCCATGAACTGGGTCGAGCGGACGATGGTGTAGCGAGGCCTGCCAGTCTGGGCATAACTCCGGTGCGTGCGCCACCACTTGGTCCGCCGCCTCTGCTATCGCCAGCGTCTTGCCCGGATGGCCTGTCGGACCGCCGCTCCGTCGCCCGCTCTTCTCACTCGAACTCACAGTCCGTCGTCCCAGCCCGTCGCTCGACAGTGGTCTGTTGCTGTTGCGGCTGTTCTTGTTCAGCCGCTCCCTGAGCTCGCCTAGCTCTCGCGCCTGCCCCGATTCTTGCTCGGCCAAACCCGGAATCAGCTCTACCACGGCTTCCTTGTTCTGGTTGTATGTCGCCTCGACCAGCTCATGCATGAGCTCCGTGGCCTCATTATCGCTCTTTTCGCACCCTTGGCAAGGGCTGAGCAGATACTGTCCAATCCGTCCACTTGGTCCACTCCGCCCACTTCCCACTCCACGCCAAGCCGCTGGCACATCACCGCTTACCAGGCTATACTCCCCGCAGCACGCCGTTCCCGCTGCGATGGACCCCCACCCAGCAAGGAAACAGCCATGCCCAATCCGCCACGCCCACACCCCCTCTTCCGCGCGATCGCCCCGGCGGTCGCCCTTACCCTCGTGCTCGCCGGCTTGCCGGGACACGCGGCGGCACAATCACGCTCACTGAACATCGTCGGTGAGCTCTCGGGCGGGCAGACGCGCGCCGTCGCCGTCGGTCCGACCCACGCCTACGCGGGCCGGGGTCATTGGCTGGTGGCCTATGACGTCCGCGGCTCCGGCTTGCCCGCCGAGGTCGGGCGGACCTCGCTACTGGCGGGCACGCCCGCGGACATCGAGCTGGCGGGCGATTTGGCCTTTGTCGCCACGGACGAGTCCGCCAGCCTCACCGTCGTGGACATCGGGGATCCCACCGCACCGCGCGTCCTGGCCAGCGTGCTGCTTGCCGGCCGCGCCGCCGCGGTGGAGCTTGCCGGCGGATACGCTTACGTCGCGGGGATCGCGCCGGATGTGCCTCATGATGGCGTGGTGTGGGTGTTGGATGTGCACGATCCGCGCTCACCGGAGCTGGTCGGCAGCTTCCGGGCGCCCGGCGACGCGGGCTGGTACCCGTGGACGGTCGGCCTGGCGCTCGTCGGGCAGCGCGCGCTGTTCGCCTACCTCGACGTGCTGGTGCTGGACATCAGCGACCCGCGCCAGCCGCGCCAGGTCGCCACCTACCACAACCTGGGCGAAACCACCGGCGGCATCGCGGTCGATGGGACTCATGTGTTCGTTCCGACTTACTCCTTCGAAAACGAGCTGCGGGTCTACGACGCCAGCGATCCGGATCACCCTACGCTTGTGGCCAGCGCCGCGCTCATCCGCATGCCCAACAACATTACCCTGCGCGGGAACCGCGCCTACGTCAGCCTCTCCGCGCTCGACAACCTCGACTGCGCCGTCACCGGGGACGACATCGGGCGGGTGCAGGTTTTCGACGTGACCGATCCCGCGGCACCGCGCGACCTGGGCGCGGTCGAGCTGCCCTACGAGGTCTACGCGGCCGGCCTGTACGACCCGGCTGTCGTGCTCGTGGCGACCGGTGCGGCCGGCCTGTACGTCGCGGACATGACCGATCCCGCCGGCGCCCGGCCCGTCGATGCCAGCGGCGACCGGCTCGGCTATGTCTCGGCGATCACGCATCTCGGCGATCGCGTCTTCGTCTTGGATGAGCGTGAGTCGGGCCTGAACACGCGGGCCAACATTCGCCTGTCCGCGTTCGACGTCAGCGCGCCGGAGCACCCGCGCCACCTGGGCGCGATCCCGATCAACGTGGGTTGGAACCATGTGCTGACCGCGGCCGACGGTGTGCTGTACCTCGGCTACAGCTTGCCGCCGACCTTTGCGCTCTTGGATGCCCGAGATCCGGCCCGCATCCGGCCGCTCGCCACGCTGGATCTCGGGAACGGTGCGCCCCCGGACGCGGTGGCCGTCTCCGGCGGCTACGCCTTCGTCGCGAGCTGGTCGCGGCTGGACGTCTACGACGTGCACCTGCCCCAGGTGCCGCGCCAGGTCGCGAGCCTCAGGGCCAGGGGCGGCAACTTCGAGGACATGGCGATCGACGGCGGCTACGCCTACCTGCTGCGGAGCGCGAGCATCCGCTTCGACGAAGGCCGACATGTTCTGGTGGTCGTCGATCTGCGCGATCCCTTGCATCCACGGGAAGTCTCAACCCTGGGCCTGATCGGCGACGAGAACTACCTTTATTCGATCACCGCAGGCGCCGGCTTCGTCGTGCTGGGCGGCGCCCTGCTCGTCGACGTCCGCGACCCGACACGACCACGGCTCGGGTCGCGCCTCGATCCCCGCCTGCCGTTGTCGATCTACCGCCGGCGCCTCGGGCTGATCGACGGCGGGCGCCTCTTCACCGATGCCGACGGCTGCCTGCGCGTCTTCGACCTCACGACAGCCGCGAGCGCGTCCCTAGCCGGCCCGCCGCTCATCGCGACCCTGGACCGGCCGGGCGTGACGCCCCGCCTCATCGACCTCGACACCAGTGGCGACATGCTGACCATCGCCAGCGCCGCCGGCGGCCTGCTCCTCGCCCGGCTCGGCGACGGGCCGGTGGCCGCGCCCGCCGCCTGTACCTCCGCGGCGTGGCTGCCGGCGCGGAAGCTGGCCCATCTACCGTTCGCGCTCACCCGGTCGAAGTGAGCTTCCGAGCAGTGACACCGTGAAGGGAACGTCCACCATGCCCACCCGCAACCCCATCCGCGCGGTCATCCTCGCATTGATCCTCGCGTTCCTGGCCATCACCCCCGATCGCGCACCCGCCTCGGCCCATGCGCAAACCCCATCTCAACCCAAGCCGCGATCCCTGGACATCGTCGGCCACCTGATCGGCGGGAGGGTGCGCGCGGTGGCGCTGGAGGGCGGGCGGATCTACGCCGGGGTCGGGCGCCGGCTGGTGATCATGGACGCCTCGCGCCTCGAGCCGACCCGGCTGGGCGAGACCGGGCTCCTGCCGGGCGAGCCGGTGGACATCCACGTGGCGGGTAACTTGGCCTACGTCGCCACGACGGACGACGGCGCGCTGGCTGTAGTGGACATCGCGGACCCGCACCGGCCAAGCACCCTTTCGACCATGCGGATCGAAGGCGAGGTTGGCGGGGTCGCGGTGGCGGGCGGGTATGCTTACGTGGCCGGCTGGGCATCGGACTTCCTGGGGCAGATTTGGGCACTGGATTTGCGCGATCCGACCGCACCGAATATCACCGGAACCTACCAGCGGCCACCAGGCTCCGACTGGACCTGGGTGCCCGACATCGCCATCGCCGGTCGCTACGCCTTCGCGAGCCTGGGCGACGTGGTGGTGCTGGACCTCGCGGACCCCGGCCAGCCGCGCGAGGTGGCGACCTTCGGGCTCAAGGCCGAGGCGGCCGGGATCGCCGTAGCCGGCGGCCGGGCCTTTGTGCCGGTCGCGACAGGGGATATCGATCACGGGCTGCTCGTGTTCGACGTTGCGCCGCCCGATCAGCCCAAGCTCGTCACCTCCGCAGCCCTGGCGCGCATCCCGCTGGGCATCGTGCTGCGCGGCGGGCGGGCTTACGTCGGCCTGTCCTACCTCGACACCTTCGGTTGCGGCACCGGGCCGGACGACTTCGGGCGCGTGCAGGTGTTCGACCTGTCCAACCCGGACGCCCCGCGCGCGGTCGGCCTGGCAACCCTGCCGGGCGATGCCAACGCGGTGGCGGCCGAGGCGCCGGAGCGCATGCTCGTCGCCACCGGAGACGCCGGGCTGCTGCGGGTCGACGTCGGCGCCGGCCCGATCGACGGCGTGGCGCGCTTGGTGCCGGAAGCACTGGCCGATATCAACAGCCTGGCCAGCAAGGGCGACCACGTGTTCCTGGCGGAAAAGGAGGACTATGCCTTCGCCGGAACGATCTACAAGCACCACTTGATCGCCGTCGATGTCCGCGATCCCACCCAACCGCGGCGGGTCGCCCAGATCGAGATCAATCGCTACGTTGATGACCCGCTCGTCGCCGCCAAAGGTGTGATCTACAACCTCAACTCACCCGCCCAAGCGCTCGAGCTGATCGACGTCCGCGATCCCGCCCACATGCGCCCGATCGCACGGCTGCCGCTGGGCGACTACCCGCACGCGCTGGCGCTGGGCGACGGTATCGCCTTCGTGGCGCTGCGCAAGGAGATCGTCGTCGTCGACGTCCGCGCACCGGCGGCCCCGCTGGAGATCACGCGCTTCCTCGCCTTCGGGTCGCCGCGCGCACTGGCCGTGGATGGCGGCACCCTCTTCGTCCGGCTCGACACCGGCGAACAGAACAGCCGGCGCGAGCTGCTCGCCATCGACGTCCGCGATCCCGGCCACCCACGCGAGCTCAGCCGGCTCGTCCTGTCCGACCCCGAGGGCATCACGGACGCGCTCGCGGCGGGCGACGGCCTGGTCGTCCTCGATGGTCGGGTGGTGGTCGACGCGCGCGATCCCACCCTTCTCCACCCCTGGCTGCGGCTGGGCCAGGACTATGAGTTTACGCGGGCGGCGATCATCCGCGACCACCGCCTGTATACCGCCACCGCCGGCTGCCTGCGCGCCTTCGATCTCACTGTGCCCGGAACTCCAGCCGAGATCGCGGTGATCAGCGACCCGAACGTCACGCGCTGGGTCGCGGCGATGGGCGCGGCCGGCGACCGCCTGTACCTCGCCACCAGCGCCGGCGGCTTCCTCGTCGCCCAGCTCGGCGCCGCGGCGGTCGCGCCACCCGCCCAATGCGGGGTGGCGGTGTGGCTACCGGCGCGGGATGCGGTGGAGGCATATCTGCCGCTGGTGCTGACGCGGAGGCGGTAGGTCGAGAGTCCCGAAATTTAGGTTCGCAATGCGCGCTTCGGTGCTCCTGGCAACACGGCCGGAAGATGTCGCGCAACCCACCAGTGAGCAGGCTCTCTCCGATTAAGATGCCGATGCGATATCTAGTGCATCGTCCACAGCCTTGACGATGGATTTTGCCATCTCCTGGTATTCCCCGCGCCACTTCTTGGAGCGCTGGTATTCAGGGTTGTCCACGATGTCTCGAATCGCCCTGAGTTGTTTCTGCGACAAGAAACCAGCAATCACGTAACCCGTCACCCGGCCATTCTTGTCCACCGGCTGAACACTGATGCTAACGCCACTGTGCCTTGGCATGTAGCCTCCTTGCCCTGACCGGATGTAGTCTTCGTGTCATGCTGCGCGGTGCTTGGCGATAAGCTCGCGGATCACGGGAACCAGTTCCCGAGGTACTGCAATGAATGTTTGCGCCGAATCCTCGAAGGCCGCCTCATCTTCGGCAACTGCTTCTTCCTCGGTCTGCTTCTCGTAATGCGCTAAAACTCGCCGCACCCGCTCCGAGTCCCAGCCCGCAGGAAATGTGTTCTGATTCATCGCTTGCCCTTCCTTCGCCTGCGCCGGCGATATGCTGCCAGCGGGTTGCCCGTCAATTCATACGCGGTGATGACGAACACGATGTTCGGTTCCGGATCGGGAACGTATATCACCCGCAGAAACGACCTGTTGAGGTCTGCCCAATGGCGACGCGGGACCCCTCTCTGCCCAGTCGATCCTCGCCGGGATTCGCCAGAACCTCGGCCACGTCACTCTCCTCAACGTGATGGTTGTAGGTGTGCGGAAGCCCGGTTTCCGGGTCATCGTAGAACCGAATGTTCATCGCCGTCGATGATAGCGGATGTATGTCTGGATTGTCGAATGACCGAGCCTTGCGGCAAGCATCACCTGCTACTGAGCACCAGCATCACCCCCAAACGCGTCCACCGCCGCCTCGATCGTCGCGAAGAAGT
>CAZCJG010000164.1:0-8696 GCA_964498575.1 uncultured Anaerolineales bacterium
TGCCTTCGGGGTCGATGATGAAGGTCGACGGCAGGCCGTAGACCGAGTAGTCGCGTTGGATGTCGTACGTCGTGTCGCCCACCAGGCTGGGGAAGGTCAGGCCCATCCGGTCGGTGAACTGCTTGACGGTATCTTCGACCATGCTCGGCGGCACGCGCTCGCCGGCATCGACGGCCAGGAGCACGAAATCCTGGTCCTTGTACTTGCCGTAAACGCTTTCGAGCCAGGGCATCTCCAGGCGGCAGGGGGGGCACCAAGTGGCCCAGAAGTTGACCATGACGGTCTTGCCGCGGAAGTCGCTCAGCTTGACCTCCTGGCCATCCGAGAGCTGCTTCATCGTGAAATCCGGCGCCGGCTGGCCGAGCAAGGGATGGCTGGCCGGCGGCATCGGCACCGCTTCGTCGCCGAAGCCCGCGCCCGCGCCGAGCTGCTCGAGCTGCGATGGTTCCAGCGTGATCACGATCGGCGCACTGCCGGGATTGGTGCCCAGCCCCAGCGCGTTCGCGGCGGCCGCGACATCACCGGCCGGGGCCGCGCTCGCCTGGGGATCGGCTGCTTGCGACGACCCGCTGAGCTGCCGGCCGGCCCAGTAGCCGCCCACCACGGCCACGATCACCAGCGGGACCAGCAACACCTGCCAGCCGATCTCGATCACCCGGCCCTCATCTTCCTTGGCCTCGGCGCCGGTTGTGACGATCGCCGGCTCGGCGTCCATTTGCTCGGATGCGTCCATCGATAACCTCCAAGAGAACAGCCAGCGGCACGGCTCGGCCGCCCGCCCTGAACACGGTGGATTATAGCACAGCGCCCGTCGCGCTAGGGCCGATGGCCCGGAGAGCATCGCGCGGAGGACGCCGGGAGGGGCGGGACGCGATCGAGAGTCGCGCGACGCCTGCGCCATCGGGTTGCGCGCAGCTCGGATCCAGCCCCGTAACACCCCTCCGTCCACCTATCCAAGCAACGGTAAGAATCCCCCGATGCCCACGTCTGTTATGGGAGTGGGCCGCGGCCGGATCCCTGCCCCCGTCGATGGACCCGCCCCCCGCGATCCGTGCTCAACCCACGATCCGCACCCGACCCGCGACACGAACGAAAGCAGGCGCAAGCAATGGCACGCAGCCACCGATTCGTCAGCGACATCCCTTCCTCCGAGATCACGCCGGAGCCGGTCTACCTCTCCCGCCGCCGCTTCATGCAGGGCGCGACCGCCCTCGCCGCGACCGGCCTGCTCCTCGGCGCCTGTGGCGGGGACGCGCCGGAGTCCCCGGCGGTGGGCGATCTCGATCAGCCGGCAGGCTCGACTGGCAGCGGCAAGCCGGTTCCCAAGACCAGCGGCATCACCCTCGGCGGTGGCGACGCGCCGCCCAAGGCCGTCGCCGCCGCCGACGAGCTGGGCGATGGGCTAAACGAGTTCGAGGCGATCACCCATTACAACAACTTCTACGAGTTCAGCACCGACAAGGAAGGCGTCGCGCCGCTGGCCGAGGGTTTCGCGACCGTGCCCTGGGCGGTGCAGGTCGGCGGGCTGGTGGCCAAGCCGCGGACCTTCGGGGTCGAGGACGTTCTCAAGCAGTTCGACCAGGAGGAGCGCGTCTACCGCCTGCGCTGCGTCGAGGGCTGGTCGATGGTCATGCCCTGGGTCGGCTTCCCGCTGGCCAAGCTACTCGAAGCGGTCGAGCCGACCGCCCAGGCCAAGTTCGTGCGCTTCGAGACGATCCTCGATCCGAAGCGCATGCCCGGCCAGAACGACGGCACCTACACCTGGCCCTACGTCGAGGGCCTGCGGCTCGACGAGGCGATGAACGACCTGGCGATCCTGGCGACCGGCCTCTACGGCAAGCAGCTCCTGCCGCAAAACGGCGCGCCGATCCGGCTCGTCGTGCCCTGGAAGTACGGCTTCAAGAGCATCAAGTCGATCGTCAAGCTGGACCTGGTCGCCGACATGCCGACCTCGCTGTGGATGGATGCCGCCCCGCACGAGTACGGCTTCTACGCCAACGTCAATCCCGACGTGCCCCACCCGCGCTGGTCGCAGTCCAGCGAGCGGCGCATCGGCGAGCTCCGCCGGCGCCGGACCCTGCCCTTCAACGGCTACGCGGAGCAGGTGGCGAGCCTGTATGCCGGGATGGACTTGGCGGCGAACTACTGAGCATGAACGTCTCGCTGACGCCCGCCGCCCGCGACACGCGCGACAGGGCCCGGCCGCCTGTCGCCAGGCGCGCCGCGCGCCGCGGCGGTTGGACCTGGCTGCAGGTCGCCGCCCACGTCGCCGCGCTCATCCCCTTGATCTGGCTGCTGTGGGACGTCTGGCAGGGCAACCTTTCGGCCAACCCGATCGCCGACATCACCAGCCGCACCGGCAAGACCGCGCTGGTGCTGCTCGTGCTGTCGCTGGCGGTGACGCCGGCCAACACGGTCTTCGGCTGGCGCCGGTTGATCCCGCTTCGCCGCCCGCTCGGGGTCTACGCCTTCGTGTACGCGCTGCTGCACTTCCTGACCTTCACCGTGCTGGACTATGGGCTGGACCCTCTGCTGCTTCAGGAAGCGATCCTCGAGAAGAAGTACGCGCTGGTCGGCTTCTCGGCCTTCCTGATCCTCCTCCCGCTCGCGCTGACCTCGACCAGGGGCTCGATGAAGCGGCTGGGCAAGCGCTGGAAGCAGCTCCACAAGCTGGTCTACCTGGCTGCCGTGCTGGTCGTCGTCCACTTCGTCTGGCTGGTCAAGGCCGATATCGCCGAGCCGGTGGCCTGGGGCTGCGTGATCGCCCTGTTGCTGGCCCTGCGCATCCCGGCGATCCGCCGCGCGGTCAGCCGGCGGCGCCAGGCCGCCGCCGGTCCTTCGTAGGCGCTCGCGCCCGATCGGCGGACTGCCTGGCGATGGTTCGCCGCGCGATCCGCCAAGGAGTGGTAGGCGCCGGCGATCGCCGGGGCCGGGCTGGCCGCATGGATCGGCCAGGGCTACAATCCGCGCGGCGAGAGGCACCTCATGACCGCGCACCGCGCTTCGGATCACCCCGCTCCGTCACCGGAGATCGCGAACCCCCATGCCGTGCCGCTGACGGGCGGTGTGGTCGCCGTGCTGAGCCGACTCTTCGCCGGCTATGCACGCGTGGTCGTCGAGGGTGAGCTCGGGGGCGGCTTCAGCGATGCCCGCATCCTCAAGGTCACGCCCTTCCGCGGCGCCGGCGCACCGGACCTACCGGCCATCGTCAAGATCGGCCCGGCCGACTTGATCCGCCGGGAGTTCGACGCTTATGGCCGGTATATCCGGGGGCGGTTGTCGGGCATTCCGGAGGTGTGGGGGGAGCCGGTGTATGGTGGGGATGAAGAGGGTGGGGGCGGTGTGGTGGACCACGTGGACCGGGAGCACCCGGGGGATGAGGAGGGTGGGGCCTTCGGTGGCCTGCGCTATGGGCTGGTTGGGGACGGGCTGTTCGACAGCGTCAGCCTGGCCCGGTACGCCGAGACCGCGCGCCCCGAAGATCTGGCCTACGTGCTCGACAGCCGCCTGTTTGTCCACCTGGGAACGATCTGGCGGCAATCGCGGCGGGTCGAGGCGCCATTGGGGTCGGCCTACGGGGCCTTCGTGCGACCGGGGCTGGCCGATTTCTTCGGCGCCGCGCTCGCCGGCAGCGCCGGCGCTGCACGCGGCGATGCGACCGGCGACGCCCCCGCCGCGCTGGTCGACCTGTCCGCCCCGACCGTCTCGGCGTCGGGGGCTCCCGGCGACTTCCTGCCCAACCCGCTGGCCGCCCTGCCCGCGTTCCTGGCCGGGACGCTGCCCCATCGCATCGCCACCATCCACGGCGACCTCAACCTGGACAACGTCCTGGTCGATCCCGGCGCACGCACCGTCCGGCTGATCGACTTCTCGGAAAGCCGCGAGGACCATGTGCTGCATGACCTGCTGCGCCTGGAGACCGGGCTGGTGACGCGGCTGCTCGCGCCGCGCCTGGCCGCGGCGGGCCTGGTGCCGAGCGCGGTGGTCGACCTCTACCGCCGTCTCCACACCGCCGCCGACACGCCGCCACCGGGCGCGGCGCTGCGCACGGTGCATATCGGGCTGGTCGCGGTACGCGCGGCCGCGATCCGGCTGCTGGCGGATCCGGCGGATTGGCGGGAGTACTTCGTCGGCCTGGCCGCCTACCTCGTGGGCGCGGGGAAGTACCGCAACCTCGATGGCTTGGCCAAGGCGACCGCCTTCTGGGCCGCCGCGGCGGCGCTGGACCTGGCACGCGCGCAGCCGCGCGCGGACCTCGCCGCCCTGGGGCGCGCGATCCCGGTGCTGCTCCGGCGCAACCCGGTCCTGGAAGCCTACCGCCGCGACCGGATCGCCGAGTGGTCCGGCCCGCGCTACGATCTCGACGAACGCTTCGTCGAGCTGAGCCTGCTGGTCGACCAGGGCGAGGAGGCGGCCGGCGGCCGGTGGCAGGCCAGGGAGCGGCGCTACGCGTCGCTCGGGTCGTTGATCGACGAGGTCCCCGACCCCGCCCTGGTCGTGCTCGGCTCGCCGGGCAGCGGCAAGAGCACCTTGCTGCGGCGTTTGGAGCTCGAGGCGGCGCTGGCGGGCATCGAGGACGGCGACCGACCCCTGACCTTCTTCCTCCCGCTGAACCACTACCGGTCGCCGGCCGCCGGCCGGTCGCCCTCGCCCGGCGTCTGGCTGGCCGCGCAGTGGTCCGCCCGCTTTCCCGGGTTGCCACCCCTGGAGGCGCTCTTGGCCGAAGGCCGGATGATCCTGCTGCTCGACGCGCTCAACGAGATCCCGGCGGCCAGCGCGGCCGAGGCGCGCGAGCAGGTGCTGGCGTGGAAGGACTTCGCGCAGGAGCTGGCGGCGACGGCGCCGGGATCGCGGGTCGTGTTCAGTTGCCGCAGCTTGGATTACGCGACGCCGCTGTCCTCGCCGGCGCTGCGGGTGCCCCAGGTGCGGATCGAGCCGCTGTCCGACCGGCAGGTCCGGCAGTTCCTGGCGCAGTACGCGCCCACGCATGCCGAAGGGCTGTGGTCGACGCTGGCGGCGTCGGGACAGGTGGACGTCGTGCGGTCGCCGTACTTCCTGCGGCTCCTGGTCGAGCAGGCCGAGGCGACGGGCGACGTGCCGCTGGGGCGGGCGGCGCTGTTTACCGGCTTCGTGCGCCGGGCGCTGGTGCGTGAGGTCGAGCGGGACCACCCGCTGTTCCAGGCCGACACCCTGCTCGCCACGCGCGACGTCCATCGGCTGACCGTAGGGCGCGGCTGGCGCACGCCCTACGAGCTGCCGGAGCGCGGGGTGCTGGTGCCGAAGCTGGCCGAGCTGGCCTACCGGATGCAGGAGCGCAGCGAGATCGCGGGCGAGCAGGCCCAGGTGCGAATCGACTTCGATACGGCGCTGGCCCTGGTCGATCACGCGCGGGATGCCGACATCGTGGCGGCGGGCGCCGCCCTGGGAGTGCTCGACGAGGATCCCGGGCAGGATGAGGTGCTCTTCGTGCATCAATTGGTGCAGGAGTACTTCGCGGCGCGGGCGCTGGCGCGGGCGCCGCGGCCGGAGCTGGTGCGGGCGGCGTGGCGCGCCGCGGACATCGCGCCCGGCGTGCCGGACCTGATCGCGACCTTGCCCGTTGCCGATGCGTTGCCTCCGCTGGCCCAATCCGGCTGGGAGGAGACGGCGCTGCTGGCGGCGGCGATGACGGCGGACGTCGAGGCCTACGTGCGTGCGATCGCCGATGTGAACCTGGCCCTGGCAGGCCGCTGCGCAAGCTTGCCCGAGCTCCGCGCGGCGCCGCACGGCCGCTCCCCCCTGCGCGAGCCATTCCTGGCCGATCTCCGCTGGGCGCTCGTCCGGCGGAGCCGGGAGCCGGAAGCCGACCTGCGCCATCGGATCGCGTGCGGTCATGCCCTGGGCGAGCTGGGGGACCCGCGCTTCGAGCGGCGCGTCGGGCCGCATGGCGCCTACCTGATGCCACCGCTGGTCGACCTCCCGGGCGGCCGCCGCACGCTCGGCAGCGACATCGGCTACGTGCAACACGGGCAGTTCTTCGACGACGCCGCGCCCGCCCATGCCGTGGAGATCGCGCCGCTGGCGATCGGGCGGTTCGCGGTGACCAACGCCGAGTGGGCGTGCTTCATGGCGGCCGGTGGCTACGAGGATGAACGGTGGTGGGGCGCCGCGGCGGGACAGGCGTGGCGGCGGGGCGAGGGCACCGCCGAGTCCCAGCGCGGCAACAATCGCTTGTGGCGCCGCCGTTTCCGCGACGAGCCGGCGCTGCTGGAGCGCATGTTCGGCGAAGGCTTGCTGACCGAGGCCGAGCTGCGCCGCTGGCAAGGCTGGGTCGCGATCGACGAGGCCGCCTTCGAGGTCGAGCTGGCGGCGCGCTTCCCGTCGGTGCCGCTCCGGGCGCCCCGGTTTTGGCGCGATTCCGACTTCAACAACCCCCTTCAGCCCGTGGTCGGCATCTCATGGCATGAGGCCAGCGCCTACGCCCGCTGGCTGGCCGCGCAGTCGGGCCGGCCCTTCCGGCTGCCGGCCGAAGCCGAATGGGAGGCGGCGGCGCGGGGGCCGGAGGGACGGCCCTACGCGTTTGGCACCGCCTTCGACGCGAGCCGCGCCAACGCCCTGGCGACCCGCGTCCAGCGCCCGACGCCGGTCGGCGTCTTCCCGGAGGGCGATACGCCGGCGGGCGTGGCGGACCTGTGCGGCAACGTCTACGAATGGACTTCGAGCGCCTGGGGCGAGGACATGGCCCGGGCGCGGTTCGGCTATCCCTACGATCCCCACGACGGTCGCGAGGACCCCACCCTCGGACCCGAGACACTGCGCGTCGTGCGCGGAGGCGGATGGTGCAACCCGGCTGAAACGACGCCGGCCTGGGTCCGGCAAGGCCTCGCTCCGGCGGGCGACGATTGGGACGTGGGATTCCGGTTGGCGGTCTCGGCGTCCTGGGAGGCTGCATAAGGTAGACTGCGTGAGCCATCTACAACTTTCGAAATCATCCTATGCAAGGCCCGGAGGAGCAGCATGCCCAGACCACGCGCCGTCCCCAATCGCATCACACCGGAATCGTCCAACGTTCGTCGCGCCCGGCTCCGGCGCCGTGTTGGCGCGAGCTTGGTGATATTCAGCCTGTTATGGATTATCGGGACACCCGCCCGCACCGGCGCCCTGCCGCCCGCGCCCGCGATCCTGCCCGTCCCCTCGCCCGAGCCCGGCCCGCCCGCCGCCCGGCCACCCGCGCCGCGAAGCTTCGGCCAACTGCCGCTCTACTTCGTCGAGAACCGCGGCCAGGTCGACCGGCGGGTCGCCTACTACGTCCAGGGCGGTGACAAGACGGTCTACTTCACGCCCGATGGCCTGACCTACAGCTTGAACATGCCGGCGCCGCCCGAGGATCCGGGGTGGCCGGAGGACCCGGCGCCGCTTGCGCAACGCGGTAGCGCGAAGCGGCTTTGGGATCGCATGCCCTCCCCTCTCGCGTCGTCGTGGTGGCCGGATGTCCCGGCGCCACGCCCCCAGGGACGCTGGACGCTCCAGCTCGACTTCGTCGGCGCCAATCCCGGCGTGCGTCCCGCGGGGCGCGCGCCGACGCCGGCGGTGATCAGCTTCTTCAAGGGTCCGCGGGCGGAGTGGCACACGGGCCTGCCCACCTACGCCGAGGTCGCCTACCCGAACCTCTGGCCGGGCATCGACCTGGTCTACAGCGGCTCGGTCAATCGGATGAAGTACGACTTCCTCATCCACCCCGGCGCCGACCCCGCCGCGATCCGCCTGGCCTACCGCGGCGCGACGGGGCTGCGGGTGGACGAGGAGGGGCGCCTGGTCGCCCAGACGCCCGCGGGCGAGCTGCGCGACGCGGCGCCGGTGGCGTATCAGGAGGTCGATGGACGGCGGGTGGCGGTCCACGCGGCGTACCGGCTGGACAGGCGGAATGCGGGTGGGTGGAGGACGGGCGGGCGGAGGACGGATGGGGCCGATGGCCTCGGCTACGGGTTCGAGATCGGGGACTACGACCCCGCCCGACCGCTGGTGCTGGACCCGGCGGTGCTGGTCTACGCGGGTTTCATCGGTGGAGGTGGTTACGATGCCGTGTCCGAAATCGCCGTCGATGCGGCGGGCAACGTGTATGCGGCCGGCTCGACGGGGTCGACCGAAGCCTCATTTCCCGAGACGGTCGGACCGGACCTGACGTACAACGGCGACGCCAACGATGTGTTCGTTGCCAAGGTGAACCCGAGCGGTACCTCGCTGGTGTACGCGGGGTACATCGGCGGGAATGCCAGGGATGACCTTGGTGGTATCGCCGTCGACGGCGATGGCAACGCCTATGTAGCGGGTGCAACGGAATCAACCGAGACATCGTTCCCGGTCGTCGGGGGGCCCGACCTCACCTACAACGGCGGTGTCCGCGACGCGTTCATCGCCAAGGTCAACCCGGCCGGGACGATGCTGGTGTACGCGGGCTACGTCGGTGGCGGCGACGAAGACGCGGCGCTCGATGTGGCGGTCGACGGGTCCGGCAAAGCCTACCTCGGTGGCTCGACTGCATCGACCCAAACGACGTTTCCCGTGACGGTCGGGCCGGATCTTACCTTCAACGGCGGGCTGAACGACGGCTTCGTCGCCCGCGTGAACACCGCCGGCACCGCCTTGGACTACGCCGGCTACATCGGCGGCGCGCAGAGCATCTTGAACGAAGCGGTTAATGGTGTGGCTGTCGGGGG
>CAZCJG010000164.1:8796-10065 GCA_964498575.1 uncultured Anaerolineales bacterium
GGGGCCTCTCTGGATCTTGTGACCTACCTCGGTGGCGGTGGCATCGACCAAGAAGAAGCCGTACAGGCGGTCGCCGTCGACGGCGCCGGTGGGATCTACACCGCCGGTCTCACGAATTCCGCCGACGGCACGTTCCCGGCGACTGTCGGGCCGGACGGGACCTACAACGGCGGCCCCTACGATGGCTTCGTCGCCAAGATCCAGGAGGGCTGCGGCGACCCCGGCTACGCGCCCGGCTGGGCCTCGCCCTGCGACCTCAACATCGCCCGCGCGCAGCACGCCGCGACGCCGCTGGCTGACGGCCGCGTGCTGGTCTCCGGTGGCCTGGTGCCGGACGGCGCCGGCGGCGCGCGCTACCTCCCGCACGCCGAGATCTACGAGCCGCGCCCCGGCCAGACCCTGACCGGCGGCCAGATCCTGACTGGCGGCTGGACCTTCGCCCGCGAGCTGGCGACCGCCCGCGCCGGACACAGCGCGCTGCGGCTGGCCGACGGGCGGGTGCTGGTGGTCGGCGGCGCCGCCGGGCCGGATGGCGATCCAACCGCAACGGCCGAGACCTACGATCCCGACGACGACACCTGGTCCTCCGCCGCCAGCCTGCCCTACGCCAGCGCGGACCACGACGCTGTGCTGCTCGCCGACGGCAGGGTGCTGGTCGCCTTCGGCTCGGCGACGGAGCTCAACCGCTCGCGGATCTACAACCCCACGGACGACACCTGGTCTGCCACCGGCCCGGTGATCGAGCCCCGCCGCCGGCCGGTGATGGTCCGCCTGACGGACGGCCGCGTGCTCGCGGTCGGCGGCGAGAAGACGGTCGAGGGAGTGCCGGTGGCATCCGCGACGGCGGAAGTTTTCGACCCCGCGACGAACACCTGGGCGCCGACCGGGAGCCCGGTGGCCCTGCGCACGGAGCGGGACGGCGTGCTGCTGCCGGACGGGCGCGTGCTGGTCGCCGGCGGACGCGCCGTCGGGTCGATGACGCCGGTCGCCGAGGCCGAGCTGTTCGACCCGGTGGCCGGCACCTGGCGCGCCGCGGGGAGCTTGCCCTTCGGCCTTGCGCGCCCCTCGCCGGCCTCGCGTGGCCTGGCGCTGATGGCCGACGGGAACGTTCTGGCGACCTTCGGCCAGGGCGCGGCGATCTTCGACCTCGCCAGCGAGGCCTGGACGAGCCGGGAGGATTCGAACTCGGCCCATACCGGCCATACGCTGACCCGGATCGAGGGCGGCCGGCTCCTGGCCGTGGGGGGGGCGGGCGCGGGCGGCGAGGCG
>CAZCJG010000165.1:0-10025 GCA_964498575.1 uncultured Anaerolineales bacterium
CCAGAGGAAGGCGGGGGCGGGGGTGGGCTGGGCGTGGGTGGGGAGGGTTAGGAGGGTGGTGAGTACCACACAACGGATTGCCAAGCGGATACACGGATTGAGCGGATTTGACAGATTGGGCAGATCCGCGGTACAGGATGGGCGGGGTGGAGGGGTGGGCCGGGTGCCGAGTGGATGGTGGTTCATGGGTGGCTCGCTGAGGTTCTGCGGGAGGATTCGGTGTGGAGGGCGCGCTGCAACAGGCGTTGACGGTCGGTGATCTGGCGGGGTGGGAGGATACGGCGGTGTTCGAGGCTTGGGCGCCCGAAGTTGAGGTAGAGGCCGACCGGAGCTTCTAGGACGGCGATGTAGGCGATGACTTGTGCAAGCTCATCGTTGGTCATCGTGTGGCGCAGCGCCTTGACTTCGACAGGTAGCCGGACGGATCCGTCGTTGGCGCCAAGATGATCCCCATTGTCGGGGCAGGCGGCGGGAACGACCAAGTCCGGCCTCAGCAGCCCAACCGTCACTCCATCGATGACAGCCGGGATCACTGGCTCAAATTCTGCCTCCAGTCCAGCGGCGATCAAAGCGACGTGGAGTGCGCGATGGTATTCCCCCTCGCGCAATCCTCGCAGCATCTCACGATGTACGCGCATCGCCACGCCAGTCACGCGATAGGTCAAGTCACGAAGCGGAGCATGTTCATGGAGCTTGTTCACGGTACCCTCCAATAGCTGTGATACCCCAGCATACCCGACATGCCCGCCGAAAGTAAACCCCCCTAGCGCCACGATTGCGACAATTTCAGCCTGCCCAAATGTCCCCCTGAGCTTACCCCGATCCTTCCGAACCGCCCCCTCCCATTCCCCAATCTGTCCAATCCGCTCAATCCGCGTATCCGCTTGTCAATCCGTTGTGTGGTACACCCACCCCGCCCCCTCGTACCCCCACCGATACACCGTCTCCTGCTTCTCCGTCGGCGCCACCAGGTTGAAGTTGAACTCCACCCCATGCACGGTCATCTCCTCGCCGTCGAAGCGGATCCGCCGCGCCTTGTCGTCGCCGCGCGGGCCGAGGTCTTCCAGCGATACCTCGAGCCGCGGCTCGCCGACGAAGGCGCCCTGACCATCGAGCGCAATCGACCAGATCTCCGGCGCACGCGCCAAGCCGTAGTACAGCCGCTTGCCGCTCGCCCCGTTGAACACGCCCACGCCGATGGCATCCACGCCGTCGAAGTGCCCGAGGACCTGCCCGCGGCCCGGATCGACCTGAAAGATGCGGCCGACCTCGCTGCCGCGGGTCGATCCGGCGACCGACGTGACGTAGAGGCTGCCGGTGTCGCAATCATAGGCCAGGCCCAGCGCGCCGAAGGGATTCTCGGCACTGGGCGGCGCCGCGGCCGGCAGGTCGAGCAGGCGGGCCATCTCGCCGCTCGCGCTGTCTACCCGGTAGACCCGGTTCTGCTCTTCTGCCGGGTTGTCCAGCACGTTGATCTGCGGCGCCGGCACGACGTAGACGTTGCCCTCCCGGTCGAGCTGGATCGGCGCGAGATGGCCCGCGCTGGTCCAGGACGGGTGCTGGTAGACCCGCGGGTTCGCGCTCCCGGCGCCTTCGACCAGCACGAGACCGGTGTAGTTCTTCTCGGAGGTGCTGAGCGCCGCCTGGGCGCCGAAGCCTTGCGCCTGCACGAAGCGCGGCATCGCGCGGCAACTGTAGACTCCGCCAACCGGGCGGTCGACCTGGGCCACCGAGGCCCCATTCGCCATGGCCCACCAGACCACGCCCGCGACGGCGAGGGCGGCGACAGCGAGGCCGGCGACGAGGAGCGGCTTGCTGGTCCGGCCGGCACTCGAGGACCGGCGGCGCTCCGATCGCCCGGCCGGCGGGCTGCTCCCGGCCGCCGGGCTGGCGGGCGCGGACCGGGACGACGAAGCTTGTCGAACTGCGTCGGTGGCGCGGCGCGGCTTGCGCTTGGTCATCGCTCGCTCGGCATGTTTCCGTGGTCAGGGCTGCGCGATCGGCACGAACATCGGCCCGGCGTAGCAGGGGTACTCCCGGACCTGATAGACGCCGTTCTCGACGACGGATTGTGCCCAGCAGTACTCCTGCCCCGGCGTGTCGTCGTTCTTGAGCTGTGGGACGTACCATAGCACCAGCGGCTTGCCCGCCAGCGGCTCCGGGTCGGGCTCGATGAACTTCTCCGGGCCCTGGCGGTAGTCGTTGTTACAACATGGGCCGATCGTCACCAGGTCGCTCTCGCCTTCGTCCCTTCCGGCCTCGTTGCCCGTGACGAACACAAACGCGTTGTCGCCGCGCCCGCCATCCCCGAACTGACCCCGGCTCGGCTCGACATAATAGCCCTGGCCCGCGGGATCCATGATCCGGAGCTGGTAGCCTTCCGGCGAGAGCGCGGTCTCGGGCGTCTGGAGCTGCCAGCGTTCGTCGGTCCAGTCCGCCCAGCCGTCGCCGTCCCACTCGGCGACGCTGAGGTCGTCGCCGGCGAAGGCGATGCGGATCACCGGGCGATACATCCCGTCGTCGCCGCAGCCGCGCCCGACGCTGGCGACGGCAGTTCGGAACCGGCCGTCGGCGTAGAACTCGTAGCTTTGGCGGTATTTATAGTTGCAGGGCGCCGGCCAGCCCTCGCTCCAGAAGTCCTGCTTCAGCGCGAAGCCCACAACCTCGTCGCCCGCGGAGATGTCCTCCACCCGCGGGCCTTCGACCGCGACCACCGCCGCCTGGCTGAAGAAGGGGCAACCGACCGCGTCGCTGTAGCCGAAGCCTTCGCTCTGGGAGTAGCTGACATGCCAGTCGACCAGCTTGGCGCTGTCGAGCACCGGCCGGCCCTTGTAGCGGACGTCCGACACGCGTAGGCCGTCCGAGCTGGTCAGCATGTAGTCCATCGCCCAGTCGCCTTGCGCCAGCGGCGTGTTGCGCTCGCAGTAGCGCTCGGTGATCACCGCGTTTTGCAGGCGCTGCTCGGTCAACGGGCGCGCTTCGGACTGCCCGACATCGGTCCAGCGCAGGCCGACCAGCCGCAGGTCGGTCAAGTCGACGATCGCCCACAGGATGCGGTCGCCCTGGTGGAAGGTCGGCGCGACGCAGAGATGGCGCGAGCGCTCGCAGCGGCTGCGGTTGAGCGCGGTCTTGGTGTTGGCCATCATCGCGGCGGATTGGTCGGGTGCGGCACCCAGCGCTTCGGCGACCTCCGGCGCGCCGGTCGCGATATGCGTGGCGAGCTCGGTCAGATGCGGGGGGATGTCCGGCTGGGTGTCGGGCACGTGGTTGACCGCGAGGACCTGGCGGGCGGCGGGGTCGACGACGGCGGTCGTCGTCAGGTTGCCGGCGAAGCTGTACATCTCGACGCGATAGCATGTGCTCCCGCCGCAGGCCGCGGTGGCTTCGGTAAGGTCGCTGTCACGCAGCGGGAAGACGCCGAAGACCTCGTTGCGCAGGGCCTGGCCGGTTTGCGGATCATGGACGTACTGCTGAAAGCGCGGGTCCGCCACCGCAAGATCCTGGGCGAGGCGCTGACTTTCGTCCAGTCCTTCGTCCAGCAGTAGGATCGGCACGGCCTGCCCCAGTGCCGCCGCTTCCTCGGCCCGGCGCGCGGCGAGCAGCGGATCAGCGGGTTGCGACGCGTCGGCGGTGACGCGGGGCGCGAGCACGCCGGGATCGGCGGGGGTGGACGAGGAGCTTGCCGCAGTGGGGGTTGGGCTCGTGGCGGTAGGTGTGGCGGATGGGGTGCAGGCAGTCAGGCAGAATATGGCGAGGACAACTGCGGTGAACCGTCCGCAAGGCCAGCTTTGGTGGATCATGGTGTTTGCGGGTTTCGTTCGATCGCGATCCGCCCGAGCAGGGCCAGCCCCTGGTCGTCGGTCGGGGGGTGGTACAGCCCGGCGCGGACGTCGCGGTAATGGCGCTCCAGCGGCAGGTCGCGCCGCATCGCCGCGCCGCCGGCGACGCGCATGGCCTGGTCGGTGATGACGATGGCCGCGTTGGTGACGAAGAGCTTGGCGGTGATGATGTCGCTGCCCAGCGCGGTCCGGCGATCCGGGGCGTGATCCGGGTCGCTCGGCGCGCCGTCCCAGTCTCCCGCCACGCGGTGGAGCAGCGCGCGGGCCGCGCGAAGCTGCATCTCGGCCTCGCCCAGGCGGTGCTGCACCGCGTCCAGTGTGGCTATCGGCCGGCCGAGCGCGGTGGGTACTCGCGATTGAGCGTAGCGCGCGGCGGCGGCCTGCGCGGCGGCGGCGACGCCGAGGTAGACCGCGGTGAGCGTCAGGGTGAACCAGGCGTTGACCGCCGTCGCGTTGGGATCCGGCGCCGCGGCGCTCTGGCGGTAGAGCAGGTTGCCGTCCGGGACGACGGCCCCCTCCAGCACGACGTCGTGGCTGCCGGTCGCGCGCATGCCCATGCTGTCCCAGGTCTCGATCACGTCGACGCCGGTGCCGCGTGGGACGAGGAAGCGGCCGATCGTGTCTACCTCGCCTTCGATCGCGGCCGGGATGATGAAGTAGTCCAGCACCGGCGCGAGGCTCGCGAAGGTCTTGCGTCCCTCGATGATCCACCGATCCACGTCCCGCCGCGCGACCGTCTTCGGCAAGCCGCCGCGGCTGGGGCTGCCGAGCTCCGGCTCGCTGGCGCAGGCGTTGATCAGCGCGCCGTGTCGGATGATCTCCGAGCAGACGGCCGCGAAGCGCTCCGCCGGCCACGCGCGCGACTCGGCGGCCGAGCCGATGGTCTGGAGGTGCATCGTAAAAGCCAGGGCCGTGCTGCCGTCGCCCATCGCCAGGCGCTCGACCGCCATCACGGTGTCCAGCAATCCCGCGCCGGACCCGCCGAGCTCCATCGGGACGACCAAGCCCGGCCAGCCGGCGGCGCGCAAGTCCGCGATGTTCTCGAAGGGGAAGGTCCCGGCCCGGTCGTGCTCCGCCGCGCGCCCGGCGAAGCAGGCGGCGAGCCGATCCGCCTCGGCGAGGCGCTGATCGCGGGCGGCATCCGAGAGGGGCATGGCGAGGGCGAAGTATAGCACGGCGGCGGGTCGGCGCTTGGAGTGGCGGGCTAGCCCGAGGCCCGCCGGTGCATCGCCTCCGCCCGCCGCTTCGCCGCCGCCAAGAGCTGTGCCGTGACGAAGGCGCCGCCGGGCTTGATGCCAAGCCAGTACAGCGCGAAGAGGCGGCGGGCCTGTTCGTCCAGGGCGAGCGTCCGGTGCTCCAGCGCCAGTGTGAGACCGGCGCCCGGATCTCCCGGCAAGATGCGCACGCTCATCGCGAGCTTCTGGTAGCCGGGCTGGTCGAAAGTGCGAAAGGACTCGGGGCTGTCCAGCGCGACAAACTGCTGGTTCCGGAGGTTGTGGAACCGGCCGATCACGCCGATGATCAACTCCACGCCGGGCGCTTCTTCCAGCAAGAGGTTGCCACCGCCTTCGAGTAGCTCCGTCATGAATGGCCGCTCGGCGGGACTCTCACTCGCGACGCCTCCCGCCGCGGGGACCTGGGCGCCCGTGAGGCGGGCGGGCAGGTAGCGGATCAAGCCGATCAGCGTCGCCACCGGCATGTCGGAGGGCAGGACCTGGCCCAGCGCCTCGAACACCTCGGCGGGAGAGGCGTGGACGCCGGTGATCGTGACGGTGTCGCGGAACTGCGCGCCCGGCACCCAGGCACCCAGGCGCTCGCTCGGCGGCACCGCGGCCTGCCAGGGCCGGGTCCACGCCAGCCGGGCGGAAACGGTGCCGACGGTGATCCAGAAGCCTGTCTTGGCCAGTTGTCTCATCGCGTGTCGCCCTCTACTGGCACGCTCCCATCCGGCCGATCGGAGGGTGCCTCGCCACGACCAGCAGGGATTGATCGCATCTCCTGTTGCCCAAGGTAAATCAAGGAGTCAAGGTCCTCCGCGCAGCAGCCGTTGCAGCATAAAGTGCCGCCGCTGGCGGGCGGTGAGGCGCCCATCCGGCGCGATACGCGCGATGGCGGGGGGAATGGCGGTTGGCGCGGGCTTGGCGATGGACATGTCTGGCGCAATGATAGGGAGATCGCCCGCAAAACGCGAAGGCGTGCCATCCTTGCCGGCGCAAGGTCACGCCGTAGCGCCTCCAAGCGTACAGGAGGGTAGGCAACCCATCCTGCCTCCGCTTGCCGGTCGCCGCTTGCTCTGAACACAAGAGGGAGCATCTGCGCCCTCCTGCCCGGTGCCCGCGACCCGAAAGGACGCCCCAATGCCCCGAACAACCTCGGTCGCCGCCCTGTTCTTCCTCGTCACGAGCGGGCTGCTGGCGTACGCGGCAAGGGACAGCTTCCCAAACGCTGCACCAGCCTCGACCGTCGCGGCCCGCGCGCAGGCCGCCTGCCCGTCTCAATTGCAAGAGATCAGCCACTTCGGCGGGGCGACGACGGCCTTGGCAGTGTCCGGCGACCACGCCTATATCGCGATCGGCACGACGATCCGCGTGGTCGACATGCGGCCGTTGCCGACCGCTCCGGCGGCAGAGGCGGTCGATCTGCCCGAGGTCGCGTCGATCTCCGTCCCGCGGCAAGTTTCCGATCTCGCCGTGTCGAAAGGCGTCCTCTTTGCGGCGCTTGGGCGGTCGGGATTGCGGGCCTACGACATCAGCGAGCCCGAGCAAGCCTACGAGATTGGATCCCTGTCCTTCGATCAGGAAGTCCAGGCTCTGGTAGCGAAGGGCGATCTCGTCTACCTTGGCGGTGCCTATCGCCTGATCGTGGTGGACGCCTCGCAGCCGACGGAGCTGCGGGTGGCCGGTGAGATCGAGGTCTGGGGGATAGAAGACTTCTCGTGGTTGGTCCTGCGCGACGACTGGCTGTACACGCCGGGAACCGGGCTGAACATGACGCGCGACGATATCATCTACGGCTTGCGCGTCTTCGATGTCGGCGATCCCACCTCGCCGCAGGAGATCGGGACCGCCGACTATGGCCTGTTGCCCAACGACGTGGCCTTCGCCGACCGATTCGCCTTCGTGACGGGGTACGACAGCGGGATCAAGGTTTTCGATGCCACCGATCCGCTGCGCCCGCGGCCGCTGGGTGCCGCGACCGACCCGCGCGCGGGTCTGCGTGCGGTCGTCGCGGGCGGCGGGCGACCGGCTGGCGCTGGTGACCAGCCTGACCTCGGATGTGCTGGGACCTGGCCCTTGGGAAAACGGCTCGCTCGAGGTCTTCGACTTCACCGATCCCGGCTCACCGGCCAAGTCCAGCCAAATCCAGCGCTACGGCGCCGTCGCGATGGCGGGCGACCTGGCTTACGTGTTCGACGGCGAGGAGCTGCGGGTGCTGGACCTCACCGTGCCCGCGACGCCCACCCTCGCGGCGGCACTGCCCTTCCCCCACGCGATCCGCGCGGCCGTCGCGGACGGCGACTACCTGTATGCGACGAAGGACGAGGAGCAAGGCGCGGCTTTCTTCGTGCTCGACGTGTCGGAGCCGCGGGCGCCAGGGCTGGCCGGCACCTTGGCGCCGCGTGCCGGAGGATTGGACCTCGCGGTCGATGGCGCCTGCGCCTACCTGCTGCACTGGGAAGGACAGAAGATCCACATCCAGATCGTCGACGTCGGCGACCCGCGGCAGCCGCGACTCGCCGGCTACTTCGATGGCGGAGAGTACTGGCGCTGGCCCGCCGAGGGCCTGACGGCCGAGAACGGCCGGGTGTTCGTCGCGACCGCGAGCGGCGGGCTAAACATTCTGGCGCACGACCTGCCCCCGACCCCACTCCCTACGGCCACCCGGCCGCGCCCGACCGCGAGGTCCACAGCGACCCCTGCGCCGACGCGCGAGCCGCCGGTGGGGAGGGGGTTTCTACCGCGTACGGATCGACCGTGACGGCTGCCAAGTTGTCAGGAATTCGGAGCTTGTCGGCATCTACGAGCGCATCGCACGGCTGATCCCCTGCCCGGCCGAGCGGTTCTGGGGCGGGCGATAGACATCGGCGCCCTAGGGCGCGACCAGCGCATCGACACGCGCGGCATAGGCATCGAAGAACCGATCGCCCTGCCACTCCGAGTCGTCCCGCGGAAGGCTTTCGACCATCATGCGTTCGACAGCGGGCGTAAGCACCTCGCTGCGGCCGACGAGCACGCGGACACGATCGCCCGGGGCGGGTTCCACCGTGAGCGGCAGGATCTCGTCGGTGAATTCCGGCGGGACGATCCAGAACACGCGCAGGCCGGGCTGCTCGAAGTAGCTGCGCCACCAGGTCTGCATCATCGCGTCGGCTTCCTTGGGGTAGAGGCCGGCGCCGACCAGCATGTCGACCATTTCGTCGTAAACCGGCGCGATCCAGGCCGCGTCCAAGCTCGGCCAGGAGTCGAAGACGCCGGCCTGCTTCAGGCTCGCGAGCTCGATCCGACCGACCTCGCCCGCGTCCAGGCCCGCGTAGGTGCCGTGCCGGACCCCCATCGCCCCGCCTTGCCAGCCAAGGCGGTACACGGCGAGGTCGGGGATGCGGTAGCGGCCGGTGTTCTCGATGGTGAGCCCCTCGTCGTCCGCGGTGATCCGCAGCGGCAGCCCGAAGTTGCCCAGGCCACGGTAGAAGAGGTACTTCTCGTGGGTCCCGTCGGCGTTCTTCAGCACATTGGCGTCGGTCTGGCGCGGATAGACCCAAGTGAGCGACTCATCTCCGCCCTTGAAGAGCAGCGAGGTCGGGTAATCTCCCGGAGGCAGGATCTCGACGTCCCACGCGATGGAGCCCTCGTAGGGCTGGGCGAAGTCGATGTCGCCGCCTTCGATGGAATAGCCGCTGTCCGCGCTGCCGACGGTTGCGATCGGTGGCGGGACCTCCCCGCCCGAGCGCTCGGGATACCACTGGCTGATCGAACCGCCGTGGAAACCGACCTCGACGTGGGCATCGAACCCCGCGTCCGAGTAGAAGTAGATCACCGGCGTCTCCATCTTGATCGTCACGTTCGCAAGCGGACGCTGCCAGCCCTTGCTGTTGAAGCCGTTGTCAAGCCCTGCGTGGGAGTGGACGAAGCGCGGCAACGATTCCTCCTCGACCTCCAAGCCTGGCAAGAGCACGCCGTCGGACCCCGACACGGATGTGAAGGTGCCCCATTCGTGGAGCGTGTAGGGCGCGGGCTGCGGGGCGGCCGGCGCGGCGACAGCGAGGGCGGCGGCGAGGCCGAGCGCGACGGCGAGTGAGGCGACGAGGGGTTTGGCGGATAGCATTCGGGGGCCTCCTGGCTGTTCAGCCGTTGCATGCTGGATGAATCGGCGCCCAGCACGGATCGGATGCGGATGTACGGAGCACTACAACTCGGGCGGGGTGGGCGTTCCGCGGTCCCCCAGCGTACGCGTGTCGACCCGGCGCGTGCCGGCTGATCGGGCGTTGTTTGGGTGTCGGAGTCGGCGGCATCGCAAAGGCGGAACGCTGCTTGCCCCGCCCGAACAAGTGTGCTAGAATCGCGCGCCAACGAGGGCGATCCGCCCGATTGAGAGCAAGAAAGGCGAAAGGGAGAACACCATGCCAATGACGACGGAACCGCGGCCCGAGCATCGGTGGCTGCAGCAGCTTGTCGGCGAATGGACCTTCGAGTTCGAGGGGGCCGGTCCCGATAGCACCATGACGAAGTTCGCGGGCACCGAGAGTGTGCGCCAGATCGGCGAGATTTGGGTGCAATGCGAGCAGCGGGGCAAAGGCCCGGATGGGCCGGAGCACGTCAACCTGATGACGCTGGGTTACGATCTGTCGAAGCAGCGCTTCGTCGGCACCTTCCTCGGGTCGATGATGACCTACCTGTGGGTCTACGACGGCGAGCTCGACCCTTCGGGCAAGAAGCTGGTGCTGGGCGCCGTCGGCCCGGACTTCAGCACCGAAGGCAGGATGGCCGAGTACCGCGACAGCATCGAGCTCGTCAGCCCCGACCACCGCGTACTGCGTTCCGAGTTCCACCAGGAGGACGGGACCTGGCATGAGTTCATGGAGATGCACTTCCGGCGGGTCGGGTAGCGGTCGAACTCTGCTTCACAGCCGGCGTTGTTATTCACAGGAAGAAATGTCCCCCCCAAACCAGAATAGAAATGTCCCCATGC
>CAZCJG010000166.1:0-10000 GCA_964498575.1 uncultured Anaerolineales bacterium
GCCGGGGACGTAGCGGGTGAAGGGCAGGGCCGGCGTGTCCTCGATCACCAGGTCGGTCAGGTTCATCGCGGCGACGACCTTGAGGATGGTGTTGTAGATCCGGTCCAGGTCGACGACGTTAGGCGCGTAGTAGAAGTCATCGCGCGAGCTGGCGATCGCTTCGAGCAACAGCGAGTCGATGGTGTTGCCCAGGCCGATCGTCACGATGTAGGTGCGCCGCGCCCGCGCGCGCTCGGCGGCGACCAGGGCGGCGGTGCCCGGCTCGGGCGCCATCGGGCGGGTCGGCTCGCCGTCGGTGAGCAGGACGATCACCGGCAGCGCGTCCGGCCGGCCGGCACTGGCCAGGTGGTCCGAGGCCATGCGCAGCGCGGCGTAGATGTTGGTCGCGCTGCCGGCCGGCGCCAGGCGCGCGAGGGCGGCGTCCAGCAGCGCCCGATCGGTGGTCACCGGCTGCTCGACGCCCGCGTCGTTGCTGAAGGTGACGATCGCGGCCTGGTGATAGCGGAAGTCCAGCCCGTCCAGGAAGCGCCGCGCCGCCGCGCGCGCGCCGTCCAGCCGGCCGCCGGTGCGCATCGACTGCGACTCGTCGATCACCAGCACCACGTCCGCGCCCGACACCGCGCCCGCGGGGCAGTCGGCCTGGAGGCTCAGCTTGACCTCGGTCGCCCCGCAGCGCATCAGCCGATCCGGCGCCAGCGTGCGCGTGCCGGTGATGCGGCAGGAGCGCCCGGTCAGCGGCGGGTCCGGCGGCACCGGCGTGGGGGTCGGCGGCGGGCCCGGGACGTAGACGCGCACCACACGGGTCGCCTCGTCGAGCACGTAGATCCGCGCGTCCTGCCCCAGCGCCAAGTCCAGCGGCTCGCCCTCGGTGAAGAAGCGCGCCACCAGGGTCCCGTCCGGCCGGTGGACGCGGATCAGGCCGTCGGAGAAGAGCACGCCGACCAGGACCTCGCCATCCTCCTGCGCGCCGACGCCGATGCGGAAGGGGCCGCTGGCCTCGAGCATCGACCACGTGCTCTGGTCGGCGGGCGAGTAAGGCTCGGGCCAGGCGTAGACCACACCCGCGACGAGATCCGGCGCGAACAGCGTCTGATCCGGCGCGATGGCGACGTCCGAGGGGAAGCCGCGGCCGACGCCGCGCGGCGCGACCTTGCCGGTCACCCGCCCGTCCGAGCGGCCGAACCAGACCAGCGAGCCGGTGCGCGGATCGGTGTACCACACCCGGCCGGGGGTCGCGGCGACGCCGGTGCCGGTGGCGCAGTCGCATTGCCGCGACCAGGCCGCCGCGCCGTCCGCGCCGTAGCGCCCGACCGTCGAGCGCAAGGGGGCGGGGCTCCACTGGCCGAGGTAGACCCCCCCGCCCGGCTCGATCGCCAGGTCCAGGCTGTCCTTGGGCACCGGCCGCCGCTCGGAGAAGCTGCCGTCGGGGTTGAGCGCGACGATGGCGCCGGCCGGCCCGTCGAGCAGCCACAGCCGTCCGTCCGGGCCGAGCGACAGGTTGCTCGGCGCCGGCAGGCCGTGGGCGGCGGCGGGCCAGATTGCTTCCAGGCGATATCCCGGCAGCGGCGCGGTCCGCGCCGGGCGCGCCAGCGCCGCGGCGGTCCACAGGCCGGCCAGGCCAAGAGCCAACAGGGTCCAAAGCTTGAGTGATCGCATGTTACCTCTTCAGTTTGGCCATCCAGGGGGGACCCGAGGGCGATGGAGGCAAATCTGCGCCTCGCCGGCGCACGGCGCTTGAGCACGAATGGCAAGTATGACGGTTTTAACGGCCCGACACTTACCGGCGTGACATCCGCGCCCAGGCGGGACGACATGGGTTGGAAGGGGTGCCAACCCTGTTATTATATCCCAATGCGGTCCGAAACCTCCGCCCCACCCGCCGGCGCCTCCCCCACCGCCGCCGAGATCGGCTTCCGGCTGGGCGTGCTCCTGCTCACCGGCGCGCTGGGCGCCTGGCTCGCCAACCACATGACGCTCTTGCAGTGGGACAACGACGAGGGCATGTTCGCGCTGTTCGGCTGGGCGATCGCCAGCGGGATTCGCCCCTACACCGAGTTCTGGATCGACCAGCCGCCGGGCGGCGGCCTGCTGCTCGCCGCGGTCTACCGCTTCGCCGGGCCGTCGCTGACCGCCGCGCGTGGCGCGACCCTGGCCATGGGGCTATCGGGAGCAATCGGCGTCGCCCTGATCGCCCGGCGGCTCGGCGGCCGGCTCGCCGGCTGGGCCGCGATTCCGCTGCTCGTCCTGTCGCCGCACTTCTTCTGGCTGTCGCGAAGCCTCAACCTGGACCTGCCGGCGTTGGCGCCGGCCGTGCTCGGCCTGGCCGCGGCCTGGCGCTATCGCGACACGGGCCGCGGCCGCTGGCTCGTCGGCGCCGGCCTCCTCGTCGGGCTGGGCGCTTCATTCAAGCTCCACGCGCTGATCGTGGCGTTCCCCATCGGCCTGCTGCTGCTGCAACGGGCGCGGGCGGTGGCGACCGCAGGGGAGTCGGGCGGCGAGCCGGCAGGCGACGCTCCGGCGGGCGGCTCTCCGACGGGCAGCTTTCCGGCGCGCCACCCCTGGCTGGCGCTCCTGCTGCCGGCTCTACGCGACGGCATGATCTTCGCGGCCGGCGTCCTGGCCTGCGCGGCGGCCTGGCTCCTCGTCGCCCCGCCGGCGGCGCTGCTGGACGAAGTCTTCGGCTCGCTGGCGCGCGCGCGGGCGGCCTTCCCGCCGCGGACCGGGGAATACGCCGTCTGGCTGGTCCGCGACAACCTGCTCGGCGAAAACCTCGGGCTGACGGCGCTCGCGCTCTTCGGCCTGGCCTGGCTTACCCGCCGCGGGCGCGCGGACGCCGCGGTGATGGGGCTGTGGTGTGCCGTCACCGGCCTGGTGCTGATCACCCAGCGCCCGATGTGGCCGAAGCACCACTGGAGCCTGGTCCTCTGGCCGCTGGCGATCCTGGCCGGTGTCGGCGTCGCCGGTCTGGTCGATCTCACCCGCCTGGCGGTGGCGGGCAGCACGAGCGGCTGGCGCGCGATCCGGGCGGCCGATCCACCGCCGCAGCCGGTGATCGGGTGGGGGTTGGCCGGCGGCCTGGCGCTGGTGGTCTGGCTGGCCGCCCTGCCCGGCACAGTCCGCAAGCTCGGTGAGCTGGCCAATCCGCGCCAGTTCGCGGCGGTGGCGGATGGCATCGCATGGATCGAGGAGAGCTTGCCGGCTGACGCCGTGGTGATCTCGGACAACGGGCTGCTGCCCTTCGTCACGGGGCGGAGGACACCGCCCGCGACGGCGGTGGTCTCGTCCAAGCGGATCCGGACCGGCGACCTCACCGGCGGCGCGCTGATCCAGGCCGCGGAGTCCAGCCAGGCCGCGGCGGTGATGATCTGGAACAACCAACTCTCCGACTTCGGGGAGTTCAGGGACTACCTGCCCACGCGCTACGTGCTGGAGCGCGTGGTCGGCGACGACCGCGAGATCTGGCGCCGCTTCGACTTCGCCCGCATCACCCACCCGCAAGCGGCGACCGTCTACGACATCGGGCAACTGGAAGGCTACGACCTGCCCCGGGCCGGCGCCCGCCCCGACCAGTCGCTGCCGCTCACCCTGTTCTGGCGCGCGGCCGGGCCGACCGGGGCGGACTACACGGTCTTCGCTCACTTGGTCGATGCTGACGGCCGCACGGTCGTGCAGGCCGATGGTCCGCCGGCCGGCGGGGCGCAGCCATCCTCCGGCTGGGTCGCCGGCGAGATCGTGGTCGATCCCCGCGCCATCGCCCTGCCCGCGGACCTGGCGCCGGGCGACTACCGGTTGCGGGTCGGCTTCTACGATCCCGCGACCCTCCAGCGCGCCGGCGCGGCCGGGCCCGACGGTCGGCCGTGGCCGGAGGGCGCGATCGTGCTGGACGCGCGGGTGCGCGTCGCGCCGCGTTGACGACGCAATGCCATTCACACCCGGCGTTCACCTCGTGTCAGAACGGCACCGAGCCGACCACCGTCGTGCGCAGCATCGTCCGCTCGCGGTCTTCCGGCGCGGGTGTGGCGGAGTGGATCACCGCCGCGTTGTCCCACATCAACAGGTCGCCCGCTCGCCAGCGGTAGCGCAGCTCGCGGTGCGGCTGGAGGCAATGCGCGTAGACCTGGGCCTTCAGCGCCTCGCCCTCCGCCTCCGGCAGGCCGACGATCGGCCCGGTAAAGCTGGGATTGATGAAGATCGCCCGCCGGCCGGAGTCCGGATGGGTGCGGATCACCGGGTGGACGACGTCGACCAAGGCCGCGCGCTGCTCGGCGGTCAGGCGCTCGGGGTAGCGATAGGCGTAGTTGTGCGCGGCGGAGAGGCCGGACAAGCGCGCCTTGATATCGCCCGGCAAGCTGGCGAAGGCCTCGACCATGTCGATGAACAGCGTGTCGCCGCCCTCATCCGGCACGGTCAGGGCATACAGCAGGGTGACGAAGGTCGGCCGCGGGCGGTAGGAGAGGTCCGAATGGTAGATCGGATCGGGCGGGTTGGCCGCGCCGAGCGCGCGCCCGTCGGTGCCCTTCCAGTTCGAGAGGACCAGCACCGCTGGATCGTCGGGGTGGTGGAACTGCTCGAGCAGGTGCGGTTCCAGCTCACCGAAGCGGCGGCTGAAGCCGGCGAGCTGGCCTGCGGAGAGGCGCTGCTCCGGGATGGCGACAACGTGGTGGTCCAGCAGCGCCCGGCGGATGACGCCGAAGCTCGCCTCGTCGAGCGGCGCGGACAGGTCGACGCCGTGAACGCGCGCACCGAACGGGCCGTCCAGGGGTACAATTGAGATCGGCATGCGATACCTCGTGGGGGTTAGGGGATGCGGAGGAGTTTACATCAAGGCGGTGGCGGCATGACAGCGTGGCGGGTTCGGCCGACGCGCATCCTCGCCACGCTGCTGGTCGCCGTCCCGCTCGTCGCTACCGTGCCGGCAGGATGTGACGCGCGACCCGTCGATCCGGACGAATCCTTCGAGTCGATCGGCTTACCCCGCGGCGGCCGGCCGCAAGCCCTGGCCGTCGACGGCCACTTTGCCTATGTCGCGGCGGGGCCACGATGGGTGGTGCTCTACGTGGCCGATCCCACCCAACCTATCGTGCTTTCGGAGACAGGCCTGCCGGCCGCGGCTATGGCGATCGACGGCCATCACCTGTTCACGGTCGGACAAGATGGCGCCATGCGGGTGTTCGACGTCAGCGAGCAGAGCGGGACGCAGGTGGGTCGGATCGAGCTGCCCTTTGAGCCTCCGACCGGCACGGCCACCTCGGTGCCGCTCGAATCATCCGCTCCAAGCTCCTCCGCCGGCCCCGCGCGGATGAACCCGCGCGCCATCGCCGTCCGCGACGGCCTTGCTTACGTCGCGGGCGAGCTCGGATCGGCGGAGCAAACCTCCACGATCGAACCAGCCGCCAACGGCCCCGCCGCCACCGCCACCGCCATCGCCGCGGCGGCGGGCGGCGTGGTCGACCGCAGCGGCGCGGCTAGCCGGTTGATCGTGTTCGATGTCCGCCGGCCCGAGTCGCCGCGGCTGATCGGGCAGGTCGACTTCCCCGGTCGCGCGGCGGACATCGCGTTGGACGGCGGCCATGCCTTCGTCGCGGCGAGCCAGGGCGGGCTGCGGGTGATCGACGTCGCCGATCCGGCGCGGCCGCGCCAGGTCGGCCACGCCTCCTCCCCGGCCAGCGCGGTCGGTGTGGCGGTGGTGGATGGCCACGCCTTCGTCGCGGAGGACGATCCCGACGGCAGCGGCCTGCAAGTGATCGACGCCCGCGATCCCGCGCAGCCGGTCGAGATCGGCGGCGTCACCCTCGCGCGGCGCTTCCCGTCCGTGCCGATCGCGGTCCGGGGGATCGCGGCCGGGGATGGCCGGGCCTGGCTCGCGACCTCGGACGGCGTGCGGGTGGTCGACGTGGCGGCCCCGGCGTCGCCGCGCGAGATCGACGCCGGGGACCTCTCGGCGGGCACGCATCGACCGGGTTCGACGATGGCGACGGCCGGGACGGCGGCGGTCGCGCTGGCAGGGGATCGCTTGTACGCGCTGGATCTCACTCGCGGGCTGGAGATCTTCGCGCCGGACGAGGCCGGCGCCTGGCGAGCCGCCGGTGAATGGCCCGCCTTGACGCGCGTCACCGATGTCAGGGCGCTGGAGTCGCCGGACCGGCCGAACCGTCTGCTCGTGGTCTCCGCGGGCCGGCCGGCGGTGGTCGATCTCGAGGGGAGCGCGAGCATGCCGGGGGACGTGACCCGGGAGATGGTCCAACCGATCGACCTCCCCGGCCGGCTCGACGCGTTCACGCTGGATGGCAGCCGCCTGTACGCCACGGTCATCGTCCCGCCCGCCGATCCCGGCTCCACCGTCGAGACCCTTGGCCTGGCGGTGGTGGATCTGGACTGGCCGGGCGCGCCGCTGTTGCGCACCGTGCTTCCGCTGACCGACTACAGCTTCGACCGCGGCTCGATCGCCGCCATCGAGGACACGGTCTGGCTGAAGCTGCGCGACGGAGCCTGGCTCGTCGCAGACGTGGTCGACTCGGCCTCCGCGCGGGCGCTCGGCACGGTGGCGCGGGACGGCCGCGGCGAGGTCCTGGCGGTGGTGGACGGCCAGCTTATCGCGGTGTCCAACGATCCGCGCTCAGGCGAAGGCCGGCTCGAAGTGCTGGACGTCGCCGACCCGCTCCATCCCGCGACCATCGGTCACGTGGCGATTGCGCCGGACCCCGTGGCCGTGGCGACGCGCGATGGGCTGGCCTACGTCGCGGCGCGCGAGGCGCTGCAGATCGTCGACCTGTCCGAGCCGTCCTCTCCGATGCTGGTCGGCGCGCTCCCGCTATCGCACCCGCCGCACGCCATGGCCGTGCGCGACCTGCCGGGCGACGGGCGCGAGGTGCTGATCACGTCCGCCCGGCACGGCCTGCTGGAGGTCGACGTCACGGATCCCGCGGCGCCGCGTGTGGTCGGCGAATGGTTGCCGCCCGCGGGGCAGCCGGCCCTGGGTGTCGCGGTGGCGCAGCGGGGGGATCGGGTCTACGTGGCCGGCGGGGACGCGGGGCTGGAGGTGCTGGGGGCCGCGCCGGCGAGCGATTGAGGCGAGCGAGCGGTGCGAGCGCGTCCTGCTCAGCGCTCGCACCGCTCCGACCCAGTTGCCGGGTTACGTCTTACAGCCCCGCCAGCCGGGCCGCCAAGGCGTCACGGTTGATCTGATAGGAGATGCCGGTCCGATAGGTCTTGAAGCCCAGGCGCCGGTTGATCGCCAGCATCGGATCGTTGGAGTTGGCGTTGCCGGTGATCACCCAGTGCGCCTCGGGGTAGGCTTGGCGGATGTACTGGAGCATCGTCGCCTTGATCAGCTTGCCCAGCCCGCGCCCGCGGCAGTCCGGCCGGACGCCGGTGAAGTACTGGAACACGCGGTCCGCCTGCGCGGGCTGGTAGCCGATGTCGGTGACCGACGAGATTGAGCCGTCCGGCTCGCGCGTCAAGACCGTATGGTGCGCGCCGCCCGTCTTGTCCATGAAGTCGTAGCGCTCGCGCTGCATCTCCGGCGTGAACACGATGTCGCCGTGGTCGAGGTCGTCAAAGGGCATGGTGTTGAGCATGGCAGACATCGCGGGGCAATACTCCGCCCAGATCTCCTCGGGGACGCGGTTCTCGTGGAACACCAGCCGTGTGTCCGGGCTCTTGGCGCCACCTTCGGTCACCCAGCGCTGGACCATGTCCCAGTCGACCTCGGTCAGGTCCAGCCGGTTTTCGGCGCCGATCGACTTCTGCTCGGCGCCGAGCCAGCGCAGAAACTCATGGCCGTCGTCTTCCTCGGTGTCGAGCGTCAACACCCGGCTGTCCCAGTCCTGCATGATACCGAGCACCAGCTTCGCCCACATCGTGCCGATGCCGTGCCGCCGCTCGCCGGCGAGGACCCCGGCGTCGGCATACAGGAAGTGCCGGTTGGTGTCCCACTCCGGCGTGCCGGGCTTGACCCGGCCGGCATAGAACGAGCTGATGATCCGCCCGTCGCGCACCAGGAGGTAACGGTGATGATCGTTGAACGGATCGTCGCGCTTGAGGCCCTCTTCGGTCAGGTGATCCGGCCAGTAGGGATCGTCCGGCCGAACCTCATCGTGGCGGGTGTGGCGATAGGCGTGATACATCGTCCAAAGCTCGGGCGATGCTTCTTTAGGATTGAAGACCATGGGTTCGAGATCGATGTGAGATGGCATGGGTCGCTCCTCCGGGCGGGTGATCGGTGCGCGTTCAAGCAGGATTCGCGCAGCCGATGAATGGAACAGGGGTTCTAACTCTACTCGATTCGGCGCGAACGCAAAATTTCGCCCACCCTATGGTTTCCTATGCGCGCTTGCCGCGGCCCGGGCGCCGCGCCGAGCACCGCCCGATACACCACCGCGGTCTCGGCCGCCACCCCTGCCATCGTGAAGCGCTCCAGCACCCGCGCCCGCCCCGCGGCGGCCAGCTCCGCCCGCAGCGCCGGGCTGGCGGCCAGTCGCGCCAGCGCCGCGCCCAATGCTTCGGCGTCATCTTCCGGGAAGACCAGCCCGGCCTTGCCCAGCACGTGCGAGATCTCGCCGCTGTCCGACCCCACGCACGGGACGCCGCAGGCCATCGCCTCGATCAGCACCCGCCCGAACTGCTCGATCCACGCCGGCGTCCCGCGGCTGGGCAGGACCAGGGCGTCCAGACGGCGGTAGAAGTCCGGCATCGCGGCCGAGCCGAGCCAGGGCGTGAAGACCACGTGCTCCCGCACGCCCAGCGACCGCGCCAGAGCGTCCAGCCGCGGCTGCTCGGGACCTTCGCCGACGATGTCCAGCCGCCAGTCCAGCTCGCCCAACCGCCCGTCGATCTCCGCCCGCCTCGCCAGCGCGCGGATCACCAGGTCCGCCCCCTTGGCCGCGACCAGGCGCCCGGCGAAGCCCACGCGGAAAGGACGATCCGCCGCCGCATTGTTCATCCCCGTGTCGTCGACCTCGACGGGCCGGTAGACGTCCGGATCGACACCGAACTGGGGGATCACCCATAGCGGGCCGGCGTAGCCCTTGGCCCGCAGCACCTCGGCCGCGCTATGGCTGCCCGCGATCGCGCCGTCCACGTGGCGGTGCACGTGGCGCTCGAGCTGGGCGAAGGGCGGCGGGTAGCGCCGGTGCAGGTTCTGCCAGGTGAAGAAGACCGTCCGCGCTCCGTGGCGCCGGGCGGCGCGCAGGGCGAGGAAGGTCGCGAGGTTGTAGGCCTCCTCGTCGATGTGGACCAGCGCGGGCCGGAGCTCGCCGAGCAGGCGCCCGAAACGCGGGTAGAAGTGCAGGTGGAAGTCGCCCGGGCGGACGATCGGCGTCTCGACCAGCCGGTAGCCCCGGATGTGCAGGCGCTCCAGCCGGCGGACCAGGTCGCCGTCGCGCCACAGCGGCGGCACGGCGACGGTCAAGTCGATATCCGGCTCGGCCGCGATCAGCTCGGCCTTGCGCTGGTAGGCGCCGACGACCAGGGCTTTGGAGAGGAGGAGGATCTGGTGGGTCAAGCCGTGCCACTCCGGTAGAAGCGCACCTCGGCCTTCTCGATCGTCACCAGCCCGGCGGGAATCGTGGGGTCGATCAAGGCCAGGAAGCGCTCGATCTTGTCGCGCGTGTCGACGATCTCGACGACGATCGGCAGGTCTTCGCTCAGGCGCTCGATCTTGAAGGTGTGGATGACGCGGCTGTTGGCGCCGAAGCCCATCATGCCGCGCAGCACGGTGGCGCCGGCCAGGCCCTCGGCGCGCGCCTGCTGGACGATCCACGCGTAGAGCGGCCGGCCGGCATGCTTGTCGGACTCGCCGATGAAGATGCGCAGGAGGCAGCCTTCTTCCGGGAGCGCCATGTTCTCACCTCCAGACCAGGTAGGCGACGGTCCGCCCGAGCCAGACCGCGCCGAGGCCGAATCCGACGCTCGCGCCGACGTTGACCAGCGCCAGGGATCGCCCGCCCTCGCGCAGCAGGTTCATCGTCTCGTTGCCGAAGGTCGAGAAGGTGGTGAAGCC
>CAZCJG010000167.1:0-9998 GCA_964498575.1 uncultured Anaerolineales bacterium
AGCCGCGAATTCCATTCGCCGGGCCGGTGGCCGAAGTTATGACGGTGGCCGTCGCGTCAGCCGCGCCCGGCACGCCGGCGTGGCCGTATCTATCACCGGGATCCTAGCGTTTAACACGTCATGATCCCGGCCGCCCCCCCGATACCGCCGAGCACCCCTAGCGAGGCCAGCATGTCCCGATCCATCCGCTTGTTCCTCCGACTGACCGTGCTGGCGCTGATCGGCCTGGCCCTGGCGCATGCGCCGATCGCCTCGGCCGCGTCGCTGGTCGTCAACACCACCCTGGACGCCGACGACGGCATGGACGGCGTGTGCAGCTTGCGCGAGGCGATCCTCGCCGCCACCCTCAACGCGAGCTACAACGAGTGCACGCGCGTCGGCGCCGGCGTGGACGTGATCACCTTCAGCGTGAGCGGCACGATCACCCTCGGCTCGGCGCTGCCCCCCGTCATCGAAAGCCTGACGATCGACGGCAGCGGGCAGAGCATCACCATCAGCGGGAACGACAGCGTGCGCCATTTCGACGTGGTCGCCACGGTGACCTTGAGCTTGAACCGCCTGGTGCTGACCAACGGCAAGGCGCCGAACGGCATGTTCAGCCTCGCCGCGCCTACCGCGGGCGAGGGCGGGGGATCGATCCGCAACGCCGGGCTGCTCCAACTGACCGACGTGCGCATCACGATGAGCGCGGCGGGGACCGGCGGGGGCACGTTGAACGGCGCGGGCGGCACGGGCGGGGACGGGGGCGCCATCTACAACTCCGGTATCGTGACCGCCACTCGCGTCACGCTGGACGACAACGAAGCCGGCGACGGCGGCGGCAGCGGCAACGGGGTCGGCGGCCACGGTGGCAACGGGGGAGCGATCTTCAATGCCGCCGGCGCGATCGATATGTCGAACTCAACCTTCGTGAGCAACTCGCGCGGCTTCGGCGGCACGGGGACGACAAGCGGTTTGTCGGGCGACGGAGGCGCGTTCGCCGGCGCCGGAACCGGCGTGTTCTTCACGTTCGATACCTTCCTCGGCAACAACTCGCTGACCAACTTCAGCATCTTCGTGACCAGCGGTGCCGTGACGTTCGACAACTCGATCCTTGCCGACGGCAGCCTTGGGGTGGCCAACACTCAGTGCGGTGTGAGCGGGGGCGCGGGCATCGTCGACGGCGGTTACAACCTGGAGGACGACGCGAGCTGCGGGTTCAGCGCGGGTAACAACTCCCTGAACAACACCACGCCCGGCCTCGACCCCGCCGGTCTCCAGCCCAACGGAGGCTTCGTCCCGACCATCGCCCTGATTCCCGGCAGCAACGCGCTGGATAAGATCCCGAACACGGTCAACGGCTGCGGCGATGTCTACACGGAGGATGCCCGCGGCTTCCCGCGCCCTGTCAACGGCGCCTGCGACATCGGCGCCGTCGAGGGCTTCGCACCTCCGACGGCGACAGTCACGCCGACCGCGTCGACCACGCCGACCCCCTCGTCCACACCCACCGCGTCGACTACACCGACCGCGTCGACCACGCCGTCGGTTACGCCGACGCCCACCATCACCCCCACGCCGACCGACACCCCGACGTCGACCCCGACCTTCACACCGACCCATACGCCCAAGCCGACCGAGATCGCCCCGTCCGGGCGGCCGCCGACCGCGGTCGAGCTGCTCTACACGCGGGCCATCGGCCTCCCGGACGGGGCGATCTTGGTCTGGGAGACCGCGGCCGAAGTCGGCGCGCTGGGCTTCGAGGTGCTGCGCGCCCGGTCGGCGGACGGCCCCTTCACCCGCGCCGGCGCCGGGCCGATCCCCGCGACCGGCGGCGCGGCGGCCGGCGCGCGCTACCTGCTGCGCGACCGGCCGGGCCGGGGAACCTTCTACTATCGGGTGGACGATCTGGCGACCGACGGCAAACGGACCGCGCATCCGGCGGTGCGCGTCGAGATCGGCCCGGGAGCGCCGGGCAGGCAGGCCTACCTGCCGAACCTGACGCCTTGCTTACCGCTTCACCCAAGGCGGCGCGGCCTCGCTCGGGGCCTGTACAGGGACGCTGAGCGCTAGTCGGGCCACCACGCCGCGCGAATGCGGCCGAAGAGGAAGGTCCGCTCCTCGCGGCGCAGGCGGCAGTAGGCGATCAAGCGGTCTTCCAGCGCCAGGATCGGCTCGACGACGCGGTCGGTCGTCCGGTCGCGGCCGGCGTAGCGGATCGTCACGGCGCGGCGCTCGCGCAAAGCGGTCGCCAGGGGCTCGTCGAGCCGCTGGAGGTGATCGAGATCACCCGCCATGCTGGGCGCGTAGCCGCGGCTGAAGTCTTCGACTGTCGCGAAGCCGCGCGGGGCGAGGCTGTCGATCATGCGCAGCAGCACGCGGTGGGTGGTCTGGACGTCGCCGGCGGCGCGGTGGGCGCGATCGGCGCGGATGCCCAGCGTGCGCGCCACGTGGCCCAGGCTGTTGGAGGGGAAGTCGAACCAGCGCCGCGCCAGCATCAGGGTGTCGATCACCGGCGGAGAATGCATGGCCGTGCCGGCGCGCCGGTGCTCATGCGTCAGGAAGTCGAGGTCGAAGGGCGCGTTGTGGGCGACGAGCACCGCGCCGGCCAGGCGCGCGCGGAGCTGCGGGACCAGCGCGGCGAAGCGCGGCTGGCCGGCGACGTCCGCGTCGCGAATGCCGTTGACCGCGCTGGCGCGAGGGTCGATCCGCCGGCCGGGGTCGACCAGCGAGGACCAAACCTCGACCCGCCCCCCCGGCTCGGCGCGCAACACGGCGATCTCGATCACGCGATCGCCGTGCTGGGGCGAAAGGCCGGTGGTCTCGACGTCCACCACCGCCAGCGGCGCTTCGCCGATCGGACGCGCGAGCAGATCGTTCGGCACGGCGTCGAACAGCGCGGGCTGGATGTACTCCGTCGGGTCGGGCATCGCCGCGATTATAGGTCGCTCGTTCGCGCGGCTCGAAATTCCGGCGCTTGCCGTCGCGACGGCAGCGGCCGAACCCGCGGCCGGCCCGGTCGTCGCCGCGAGCCCGGCGTAACGACTCGACCAGCACGGCGTTAGGCAATCCGAAGTATCGTTGAACGGCTCGGGCGCTCGACCGAGTCGGGCGGCCGAGTCGACCGTGTTGCAGGGGCGCTGGATCTCGCGCTCCGACCGCGGCGGTCTCGCGGCCAGCAGCGCAGGCCCCTGTAGCCCTTCCGTCCCACTGTGTTTCGATGAAAGGGGAACCTGTAATGAAGCCGTTCATGTCGTACCACAACCTTCGCAGCCTGATCCGCTTCGGCCGACCCACCCGCCGGGTCGCCGTGCTGGTCGTGGTCCTCGCCAGCCTGCTGATCATGCTCATCCCGCTATGGCCGAAGGCGGTGCCGGGATCCGGACCGGCACGGGCCGCTCCCGACGACGGTCCGTCGCCACCCTCGGACGTGCTGGTGATGGACGACGCCTTTGCTCCCCCCGTGATCACCATCACGGTGGGCAGCACCGTGCGCTGGGTCAATCGCGGCCAAGCGCTCCACACGACGACCAGCGACACCGGTCTGTGGAACTGGACCCTGGTCCCCGGCGCGCGTTTCAGCGCGACCTTCCTCACCCCGGGCAGCTATGCCTATCACTGCGTCTATCACGCCGCGTCCGGAATGCGAGGCCAGGTGATCGTCACCCGCGCGCCCGCGCCCGGGCCCCCCATCCCGCCGCCGCCGCTGCCGGGCGGCGAAGGTGAGATCGTCTACGACTACTATCCCGAGGCGATGGCCAGCACCTCGGAGCTGTTCAGCGTCCGGCCCGACGGCAGCGGCCAGGTGCAGCTTACCGACACCGAAGACCTGTACGAGGCCCAGCCGCGCTGGTCGCCCGATCGCCGCCTGATCGCCTACACCGCCAGCGCGGGCGCCTCGGTGCTGGATCCGTGGCGCTTGCACCTGCTCGATCCGTCGACCAAGCAGAGCTGGGCGATCACCGCCGGTCCCGAGCACTACGAGCCGGACTGGAGCCCCGACGGCGCGCTGATCGCCTACACCAGCATCAGCCGCAGCGGGCGCCAGATGACGCGCTCGTCGATCGACGTGGTGGCGCCGGATGGCAGCGGGGCGCGCACGCTGATCGCGCTGGACAGCACCAGCGCGGCACTGGCCAGCGCGACCTGGTCCCCGGACGGGCGGGCGATCGCGTTCACGGTCCGCTCCGACGCGACCGGCGGCGAGCTCTACGTGATGAACGCCGACGGCAGCCAGGCCCACCGCCTGCTCGCCCATGCGGGCTGGGACGATCTTGACGCGGCCTGGTCGCCCGACGGCAACTACATCGCCTTCGCCTCCGGCATCAACCGCGGCAACGTGGCGCTGACGACCCACGACATCTGGGTGTACGACCTGCGCCGCGGCATCTACGGGGTCGTCGCCATGCATTCGGTGTGGGACCTGCGGCGGCCGGCGTGGTCGCCCGACGGCCAGCACCTCGTGTTCACCGCGCAGATTCAAGGGCAACCCAGTCCGCGCTGGGCGCTGTACCTGGTGCCGGCGCTCGGCGGCGCGGTGTCCGGGCCGCTGACGCTCGGGGCCGAGCCGGATTGGGGCAGCGCGGCGCTCGTGCCGCTGCCGACACCGAACCCGGCGTCGACCGCGACGGTGGAGCCTCCGCCGCCCCCACCGCTCCCCCCAGCCTTCCCGACCTTCCCGCCGCCCGAGCCGACCCTGCCCGGGCCGCCCCCCACCTTCCCGCCGCCGCCCGAGCCCGAGCTTACGCCGACCGGCGAACCGCCGGTGCCGCCGATCACGGTTCGGGCGCGCGTGTATCTGACCGTGCTCAACCCGACCAGCTCGGACTGAGATGCCGGCTGAACGAGCGATACAAGAAAACGGGGGTGGACCGCGGTCCACCCCCGTTGCTTGCATCGCGGTGCTCCCGCCACACGTTAGTCCTGAGGGGCCAAACGCGGGTCGGGGAGCGCGGGCGACAGCGGGGTCAAGCTCGCCTCGCCGTCACCCTCGTCCCCGCCGATCGCGTCCGTCTCCGGTGCCTGATTCGGCAGCAGGAGCTCCGACGCGTCGGCGTCCAGCACCATACCCCCCGACACCTGGTCCGGCGGCAGGCCCTCCGGCACCAGGGCCGGCGGCGTCATCTCCGGCGCCATGGGCCAATCGCCCGACTGGGCGCCATAGGGATACGGGTTGCCCGAGCTCACGCCATAGACCTCGAACTCGCGCAAGCCGACGATCGGCTCACGGCCCGCGATGGCATAGAGCAACAGGTAGCGGGTGGCCACGGTCCGGAATTCCACGTTCTCTTCGCCGGCACCATTCGTCCGGGCGAAAATCGCGTACCAGCCGTAGCCGTTCCAGGCGTAGAGACCGAAGCGCGTAGCGTGCAGCCCCGCGGCCCAGCGCAGGACCGCGCGATCGATCCACATCACACGCCCGAAATCGACGAAGATGTAAGCCGGCAGACGGCCCGAACGCCACTCGGAAGCGGGGTCGCCGTCCGTCGCCAGACCCGGCGCGAAACCGGCTTGCGTGCTCGAAGCGAAGGCCGGGCGCCCGAGCGCGACGTTGGTCGAAGCGGGCGGCGGCACGTTCTGCCCGCCGAAGATCTCCCATTCCCGCAGCTCGTAGCCACTGGACGGCATGGCCGAGTAAGCGAGCTGCAGCAGGAAGACCCGCCCGTTGATTGGGCGGCTCAGCGTCAGCGTGTCGTCCCCGTCGCCGGAGCCTGTCGCGCCGATCTGGCACCAGCCGCCGCAGGCGGCGTTGTAGACATAGATCCCATAGACCCGCGCGTGGCGGCCCGCGGTCCAGACCATGTGCATGCGGGCCACAGGCTGGGTCGCGCCGAGATCGACGTAGATCCATTGGTTGTCGTACGCGGCCGGCTCGGCGGGAGCCACGGCCGCGTCGGGTTCGGTGGCTAGATCAAGCTCTGGCGCCTTGTCGGGCGCGACGGCTGGATCCAGCTCGGGCGCCGTGGCCGGCTTCGCACCCGGATAGCGATCCGCGGATTCATCGCCCTCCGCCGCAGCGGCATAGGGGCCGAAGGCCGAGGCCCAGAATGTGTCGAGGTTGCCATCGACGGCATGGGCCGGCGGATGCCCCGCTTGCGCCGAGGAGGCGCGGATCGGCTTGCCGAGCGCCAAGTTGCCGCCCGGACCCGGTCCTGGCGGCGGCGTGCCGCCACTCGTTACGACAACCCGTCCCACCATGCCCACGGCAGCATGATAGTTGCAGCGGTAGAGGAAGGTACCCGGCGTCGTGAAGGCGACGCTGTAGGTCGCGCCGGGGCCCATGTCGCCGGAGTTCCACCTGCCGGTAGTGCTCGTGGTGGTATGGACCTCGTCATCCATGTTGGTCCAGCGCACGACGGTACCGATAGGAACGGTAAGCTCTGCGGGAATGAAGCGGTCGTCGCGTTCCGCCACTTCGACGGTAGCGTCCGGTGACGCGGGGGCAGCCTGCGCGGGAGCGCTTCGGGGGCTATAGGGGCTTGACAGTGCCAGGCCGAGGAACAGCCCGATCAAGCCCAATCGCATGGGGTAACCATGGGTAGACATAGCGAACTCCTTTCAGGATTCGTTCAATGACTCATCAATGGCCACTCCCTTTCCACTCAGAATCTCACTGCGCGACACCTTCGCGGCCTCGCCCAGCGCTGCGGTTTTTAGATGGTTGCAAGGAGGAAATCTTACGTTCATAGCATATTCTCCATAGGGCAAGCCGCACATCGCCCCTCCTGCGCTTGGCCCGGCACTCCGCACTTGCACTGGGCCACGGATGTGGTACCATTGGCGCGATCCACCTTCCCGCGCCCGGCTCACGCAGCGCCCAAGCGGCAACCGTCGATTTCCCCGCTGATCGACGCCGATTGCGACAGCAAGCCGCTCGGCTCTCCGGCAGCCCGGACGCCCATCCGAAAGGACCACACCCCATGCGCTGGAAAGCTTGTCGGATCACGCTCCTCGCCGGCCTGGTCGGGTTGCCCCTGCTGACCGCCGGCACCGCTCACGCCGCGCCCGCGGATATCAGCGGCGCGCGGCAAGTCGTCTTCGATGCCTGCCACGGCAAGGCCGCACCCGTCGATTCGGCGATCAAGTGCGTCGTCCGCGCCAGTGGCGACTTCAACGGTGATGGCTTCGACGACCTGATCGTCGAACGCATGGACATCTCCGAGTTCCTGATGGGCCGGGCGCTGCCGATCGCGATGCGCCAGATCGACGTGCTGTTCGGCCCCTTCGCGCAGACGGCGATCGACCAACCCGCGGCTGCCGCGGCGAGCGCGCTCCGGCTGAACCTGGAGCAACCGTTCGTCCCCATGACGGTTGTCGACCTCAACCAGGACGGCCTGGACGACCTCGTGCTTGCGGCGGACTATCAGACCACCCGCCAGGGCGGTGCGCCCGTGCCCCCGGACGACAGGACGCGCGTCTCGGTCGTCCTCGGCCAGGACAAGTGGCCGCTGGAACGCGACCTGCTGGACGGCAGGGCGGCGGACATCGTGATCGAGCGCCTGCCGCGGGCCGCCGGCTCGGACCCGAACACCAAGCTCCCGCGGGCCGCCGTGACGACCGCGTTCGCCGACGTCAACGGCGACGGCCGGCTCGACCTTCTCGTGGCCACCGACTTCGGCTCCCTCTTCGCCAACGCGTCCGTCGGTCGCCAGGTGGGCACACCGCCGCGCAACCCGGCCTCGGCCATTCCGAGCACCTTGCAAAGCACGGTCGCCGTGATGTTCGGCAAGAGCGAAGGATGGCCCGCGCGCGCGGAGTTTCACGCCGACGCGACCTTCGCCGAGCTCGGCCTATGCGTCAAGAGCCTGGCCGGTGCCGGCGACGTGACGGGCGACGGCATCGCCGACATCGTCCTGCGCCAGTGTGGGGGCGGCGGCCTGCCCGACGCGCTGCGCGTGGTGCCCGGGGTGGGGCCGGACATCGGCTGCCCCGGCCTAGCCGGCGTCGTCCGGCTGGACGAACCCGCCTGGCCGGACTGGAAGCCCGTCGGTCCCGCCCTGCCGGTGGACCCGGCGCGCATCGTCTCGGCGATGCACGCGAGCGTCGGGGGCACCGGCGGGAGCTACGCGGCTGTTGCCGGCGCCGCGGACGCGGACGGCGACGTGCCGCCGCCCGATCCCGGCCGCGGCTACCTGCAAGCGGGCGCACCCGGCAGCAGCCCGCCGTTCTTCCTGGATGACGTCGACGGCGATGGCGTCCTGGATATCGCCCTGGGCTTCGGGCAGAACACCCATATCTGGCTGGGCGGGCCCGACGTGGTCGACAAGGTGGCCCGCCAGCACACCGATCGCGTGTTCGTCGGGGTCGGCTTCGGCGATCTGGACCGTACCAGCGGCTGGCGCAGCACCGACCTGGACGGCGACGGCCGCCGCGACTGGCTGCTGACCGACTTCGTCCCCAACGCCACCACGGTCAGCAACAACCAGGTCACCTTCCGCACCTTTGCGCCCCCGACCCTGCACCTTTATCGTGGCGGCCGGCCGGCGCTGGACGTGGTCGACCTGCTGTTCGACGAGCCGGAAGCCCGCTGGGAGAAGCCCTCGATGCCGGTCTGGGCGATGGGCGACTTCGACAACGACGGCCATACCGACCTCCTGCTCGGCGACACGGTAAACCTCGCCCGCTCGATGTTCGCCGTCGCCTACGGTCCCCTCGCCGGGCAGTAACGCCAGGCGCCATTGCCCAGCGGCTCGCCGCCGCGCCCCGACCCGGGAGTCCCCTATCGTCCGCTTGCACACGAGTAGCTAGCGGGCGGAGGGGACCGGCGGGGGGCGGCGGCGAGCGCTCGACTGAAGCGGAGCCCTCATGCGCGATTTCACCGACCTTGCCCTGGACGCCGCGCGCGGCGCCGGGGCAACCTATGCCGACATGCGCGTCGTCGACGATCGGGCCAGCCACGTTCTGGTCGAGCGGCGCTCGCTCAAGCTCGTGGAACACGTCGACAGCTTCGGCTACAGCGTTCGGGTGCTGGCCGGCGGCGCCTGGGGCTTCGCCAGCGACACGCGGCTGACGCGCGAGGCGGTCGTCGAAACTGCGCGACGCGCCGTGGCAACCGCCCGCGCCTCGGCGATGGTCCCCAAGGACCAGCCGGCGCGGATGGCGCCCGAGGCCGCGCACGTCGACACGCGGGTCGGCCCCTGCGCCGAGGACCCCTTCGGCGTGCCGCTGGCCGAGCAGGCGGAGCTCCTCCTGGCCGCGTGCAACACGATGATGGACGTGCCGCACGTGGTCAACGCCAGCGGTTGGCTGCAGTTCATCCGCAGCCGGCGGATCATCGCCAACACCGATGGCAGCTTCCTGGACCTGACCAACACCTTCGCCCACCCCGAGCTGGCCTGCACCGCGGTCGTCGGCGAGGAGTCGCAGAGCCGGGAGTACCAGGGCGGGGCCCGGCAGGCCGGCTTCGAGTTCGTGCGCGCCGCCGACCTGCCGGGCCAGGCGCGCCGCTTGGCCGAGGAAGCGGTGATGAAGTGCCGGGCCGAGGACGGGCCGATCGGGGTGATGGACCTGGTGCTGGACCCCGACCACCTGGCGCTGACGATGCACGAGTCGGTCGGCCACCCGACCGAGAGCGACCGCATCCTGGGCTGGGAGGCCAACTTCGCGGGGCGCAGCTTCATCCGGCCCGACGACGTCGGCCGGCTGCGCTACGGCAGCGAGCGGGTCAACTTCACGGTCGACAATACGCTGGACGGCAGCCTCGGCCAGTGGTTCTACGACGACGACGGCGTGCCGATGCAGCGCTTCCCGATGATCCGGGGCGGCATCCTGGTCGGCCTGGGCGCCACGCGCGAGACCGCGCCGATCCTGGGCTGGCCGCGCTCCAACGGCTGCTGCCGGGCGCAGAGCTTCGACCGCTTCCCGATCAACCGCATCCCCAACCTCTACCTCGAGCCGGGGCCGGACGACGGCGTGACCGCCGAAAGCCTGATCGCGGGCGTCGATCGCGGCATCTACATCCAGGGCCCGGGCAGCTTCTCGATCGACCAGATGCGGCGCAACTTCCAGTTCGGCGGCGC
>CAZCJG010000168.1:0-9986 GCA_964498575.1 uncultured Anaerolineales bacterium
AGGTCGCGTCGGCCAGCACCGGCAAGTAGATGGGGCGTGGCGGCGGGCAGAGGCTCTCCAGGTCGCCGCTGCCGTCACCTTCGCCCAGCAGGTACTCGACGGAGTTCGCGGGGCCGGACCGCGCGCCCGTGACGGCGTCGAACCAGGTCGCGCCGCCCACCCAGTACTTGAGCACGGACGTGGCCACCACGGCGTCGCGCCCGGGAACGCCGGCCAGGGCGCCGCCGATCGCCTCCGTGACCGGCGGTTGCCAGTCGTAGGTCACCACCGTGTCGTCGAAGTGATCACGGTTCGTGAGGACCTCCCAGCGATCCGGCGAGGCGCCGGCGGCGACGGCGAGCAGGTCGCCGTGGTAGGTGCTCGCCTCGGCCATGAGGTCCGTGGTGCGGTCGCGTAGACCCAGGACCGGCAGGCCGCCGGGCCGGAGCTCGATATCGGCGAGGACGGGCTGGCTCCGGGTGTCCCGGTCGTAGCTCGCCGCCTCGAGCCAGGGAGCCCAGGCGGGCTTCCGGTCGTAGCCGAGCGCGAAGCTCGCCATCTCGTGGAGCTCCCGGCCGTCAGATCGCGTCCGATACAGGTGCCCGGAGAGCGCTCCGGGCAGACCGGGGTCCTCCCGGGAGTCGACGACGCCGTGGTAGAGCCAGCCGGCCTGGTAGCCAAGCCCGAAGGGCCGCGCGTTGGCGCTCCAGTCGGTCCCGGCAGCACCGTGGGCGAAGGAGCCGAGCTCGGACCCGTCGTCGAGCGACAGGACGTGGATCCGCCGATCGGCGAGATCGACGGCGAAGAGTCGCCGGCCGCGCGCATCCAGGTCGAGGTCGCCCAGCCCGATCCTGCCCACCGCGGCCGCGTCGCAGTCGCCGGCCGCGGCTGGGGCCGCGCCGGCCGGCAGGACGGCCCAGGTCTCGACGGCGCCGCTCGCCAGGGGGATCCGGTAGATGCCGCCAGGACCGGCCGGGCCCAGCGCCCCGCCGCAGCGGTAGAAGGCGCCGGCGTAGAGGTCACCTCGCAAGGGATCGTAGGCCAGGCCGTAGACGTCGCCGGTTTGCTCGAAGGATGCGAGCGGCCGCTGTTCGCGGATGTTGGCGGACGGCTCGTCGGTCGCCAGGTCCCGGAGGGCCAGGATAGTCGTTCGGTCCGGCGCCACAGCCATGGGCATGCGGGCCATCGCGTACTGGGGATTGCCGCCGGCGCAACTGGCCCAGTCCGGCGCGGCCGCCAGGCGGGGCGGCGGTGCGGCGAGACGCGCCGGCGGCCGCGCCACGGGGGCGGCGGCAGCCGAGCCGCCTGCGAGGAGCAGGGCGAGAGCGGCTGCCAGGCCGGGGCGGCCCTCAATCGTCGTCGCCGCGCCTTTCGCGTTCGCGCGTCAGCTCGCCGCCGAAGGTCGCTTGCAGGCCCGCGATCAGCGCCGCCTTCTCCGCCGGGTTGAGCTGGGCGCTCGGGTGCAAGGGCGTGTAGTAGCGGGGCGGCATCTCACCCTCATGGACGGTCGCAGCGGCCTCGTCAGCCTCCTGGTCGCGGTTCATCTCACTGAAGTTGAGCTTCTCGCGGCCCTCGGCGACATCCCTGGCCACCAGCCACGAGACCGGCGCGATCTTGCTGTAGAAGGGCCAGACGGTTTCGTTGCTATGGCAGTCGCCGCAGGCGCGCATGGCCAGCGCCCGGGTATCGGGGCTATCCCAGTGGGGCTCCTGCACAACGGGCGGATTGCTGTAGTCCTTCCCGAAGGGCAGTAGCTGGATCAACAATAAACCACTTATCAACACCACGGCGGCAATGCCAATGATCTTCTTCATGGTGTGAATCCTCCTCGGTGGCCCGGCCCGACCGCCCCAAGCTGCACGCCGGGCGGATTTGCCAACCCCAGTCTACAGCGGCCGTCGCTGCCCGTCAATTACGAATTTCTCGGGCTTGCGCAGCGTTGGGGGAGCCGTGGTTGCGGCAAAACAACACCGGCCATACGACTTCCGAGAGGTCCGACACATTGGCATCCAAGCACCCGTCGTTGTCCACGTCTGTCAAGAAGACGTGGTTCACGCCAGCGCGGCTGGAGCCGAGATCCTCGGGGGCGTGAGGCATCATGGGCCGGGCATCGGCTCGACAATCCGCCCGAGTTGTTCCAGGGACCTGCGGGAAAGGCGGGCTGGGCCGGCCCAGGCGATCACAACGACGGCGGCCAGGCAGTACAGCAACGTCAACAGCCAGGAATAGCGCGCGAAGTCCGGGCCTGAGAACATCGTGGCGAAGTACGAGGGCCCGACGACCGCGACAGCACTGTGGAACAAGGCGGCGATCAGGACGCTCCCGTCGGTGTTGTTGAACAGCCAGGTGAAGAGGACATAGCCGGCCACGATCAGCAGGACATTCGACCAGGGCGCATCACCGGCCAGGAAGATCGGCAGATGCCACAACATCCCGAACGCGGCCAGGAGCAGCGTGGCGGACAGCGCCGAGCGGCCCGCTTGCAGGCGCGGCAGGGCGAAGCCGCGGAAGCCGGGCTCCTCGCCCAGCCCGACGAAGAGAAACACGATGACGAACTCGGGGAGCAGCTCCGGCCACACGCCGAGCTGGGCAGCCGTGGGCGCGGGCGCGCCGAGCAGCACGTTCAGGTAGACTGCCGTGACGACGATGATCAAGGGTAGAAAAAGTGCGGCCGCGTACCAGCGCAGCCCGACCCGCCAGCGCCAGATCCGGCTGAGCCAAGCGATCAGCCCCGCCCTGCCGCCGATGATCGGCACGACGATGAGCGCGGCCAGCAAGGGGCCGGTCGGGTTCTGATCCCCCAGGGTCGGCCAGGTGATCCAGGAAAGGATGAGGGTCAGGCCGAAGAAGGTGGCCAGGGGGTAGCGTGTTACGAAGGAAGTCAGGCTGTGCACGGGTCGTATCTCTCTCTTCTCTCTACGCCTCTGCAACCACTCACTTCCCCGATCCCCCATCGACGGCCGGGGCGACGCCGTAGGGGAGCGCGCCGCCTGGGCCGCCGATCGCGGGTGGGTAGGCGTCGGATCGACTGGCCGCGGCGGCGGCCGCGGGTAGGGACGAGGCGCTGGTCAGAAGATCGACGGTGTGCCGCGTGTTGCAGGTGGCCTTGCCGTTGTGATAGTAGGTCTCCGGGATGTCGTCGCGGTACAGCAGGCGCGAAGCGCCGGCGTCGTACCAGAGCGTGGCGGCCCGGGGTCGGACATGGGTTGCCCAGCCTTCGCCGCCACCCCAATCGATGTAGGCCGGCGCAAAGCTGAACTCCGAAGCGCCGACATCCACCGACCTATCGGCCGAAACCCTGTGGGCGGCCAGACCATCGGCGAGCAGCACCGCGGCGGCAAGCATCATGGCAAAACGCGATGGCGAGCGCATTGTGACTTCCTTGCCGTGTGCGAGCGGGGCTGCGTCGACGAAGATCGGTACAAGGCAAAAGATATGGCAAGAGGCGGGACAGCGCAAGCTGTATTGCCCGAGAACAAGCGCCACTTCCTGGATGTGGCGGCGGATGTCGTCGGGCGCGTAGACCCGGTGTTCTACCTCGACCCGATGGCCGCGACGATGAAGGCATTGGGGATGAGTTGAACGGCGTGGTTGATTCAGCCCGTAACCTTGCTGCCGTGCAGGCACGCTCCTCGCCGCCATCCGCCGCCGCCGCCCGCCGTCTTTGACTGAGGGGGCGGGCAATGGTATGCTGGCCAGAGTGGCATGCCGGCGGAAGATCGGGTCTGCTAGTGGAAGTCGGCGGCTGGCGTGACCACGGAAAGGAGTCGCATGCCGCCCTTCGCCCTAGCCCTGCTCGCGATCATCCTCGCCTACCTGATCGGCGCGATCCCCTTCGGCATCGTCGTCTGCCGGCCGCTGGGGATCGATCCGCGCCGCGTGGGCAGCGGGCGGACCGGCGGGTCCAACGTCTACCGCGCCGCCGGCGCCTGGGCCGGCATCCTGACCGTGCTGGGCGACGTGCTCAAGGGAACGGCGGCGGTGATGCTGGCGAACCGCCTGGTGCCGGGCGATGGCGGCGGCCTCGTCGTCGCGCTGGCCGCGCTGGCGGCGATCGTCGGCCACAACTACTCGATCTACATCGGCTTCGCCGGCGGGGCGGGCGCGACACCGAACATCGGCGCCTTCCTGGCCCTGGCGCCGAACCCACTGGCGGTCGCGCTTGCGGCCGCCGTCGCCGGCCTGGTGTGGTACCGCGCCCGCGTCGCGGCCGTGGCCAGCCTGACGCTCGCGGCCGGCTTCCTCGTCGCGACAGTGTGGTTCGTCGTCGATGGCAGCGCGCCGCCGAGCCTGCTGGTGTATGGCCTCGGCCAGCTCGCGCTCGTCACCTGGGCGCTGCGGCCGAACATCGCGCGGCTGCGCGCCGGCACCGAGCGCACGGTCGATCGGCTGGACGCGCCGCCGCCGGACCCCGAATCTCCGGCCTGAAGAAGATCCGACCCGTGGACCGCACCTCGCTGACGCGCTGGACCATCGCGACCGCGATCTTCCTGGCCATCGGTTGGGCCAGCGTCTACTACGGCCTGGGCTGGGGGCGCGCGCTCATGATCACCGCTCTGCTGATCGTGTTCTTTTTCGGCGGCCACTCCAAACGCGGCCGCGGCGGCGGCGACTGATCCCGATGCGCGTCCTGGTCGCCGGGGCGGGGGCGGTCGGCTCGTGGGTAGGCGGCGCGCTGGCCGCCGGCGGCGCCGACATCACCCTGGTCGCCCGCGGCGCGCACGGCGCCGCCATGGCAGCCGGGGGGCTGACGCTGCGCGGCGAAGGGGGGGCGCGGATCGTCCACGTCCACCCGGCCGTGGTCGAGCGGATCGACCAGGCCGCCGCGTCCGGTCCCTTCGACCTCGCCCTGGTCGCCGTGAAAAGCTACGCGACGGCGGCTGTGGCGGAGGATCTGGCCGCGGCCCGGACCGCGCGCCACGTCGCCTCGATCCAGAACGGCGTGGGCAACGAAGCGCTGCTCGCCGCCGCGCTGCCCGATGCCGTGATCATCCCGGCCACGCTGACCACGCCGGTGGGTGTGGTCGAACCCGGCATCGTCGCCGGCGCGGCGAAGGGCGGCGTGGGGCTGGGCGGGACGGCCGGCGCCGAGCGCCTGCTGGCCGATCTGGCGGCGCGGCTCGCGGCCGGCGGCCTGGACGCCCGCCTGTACCCGGACGCGGTGGCGATGAAGTGGTCGAAGCTGCTGCTCAACCTCCTGGGCAGCGCGACGACGGCGATCCTGGACTGGCCGCCGGCGCGGGTCTTCGCCGACCGCCGCCTGTTCGAGCTCGAGCGCCGCGCCTGGCTGGAGGCGCTGGCGGTGATGCGGCGCTCTGGGATTCGCCCGGTCGCCCTGCCCGGCTACCCGGTCCCAAGCTACGCACGCCTGGTCCGCCACCTGCCCCCGGCCCTGCTCTTCCCGCTGGCCGGTCCCCGGCTGGCCGGCGGGCGCGGCGCGCGGATGCCGGGCGTGGCGGCGGACCTGCGCGCCGGGCGGCGCGAGTCCGAGATCGACGTGCTCGCCGGCGCCGTGGTCCGCGCCGGCGAGGCCGCAGGGCTGCCAACGCCGGTCAACCGGGCGCTGTGCGCCCTGGTGCTGGACCTCGCCGCGGGCCGGCAGGCGCGGGCGGACTTCGCGGGCCGGCCGGAGGTGTTGCTGGATTGGGTGGCGCGGGGTTGAGGTGCTTGGACGCTTGATCCCTATCGCGTCACGCGCTTCGGGGCAGTCCCGCTGAAGTCGCCCCTAGCGCGCTTCTATTCCCGCCCCGGGCGGCAGCTCGATCACCTTGACCGCCGTCACCTGGATCAGCCACTCGGTCAGGATGCGGCAGTCCGCCGGCGCGAAGCTCTGCAGGCCGCGCAGCTCGACGAAGGCCCCCGCGTAGAAGTCGAGGTTCGGCCCCGAGCGCGGCGCGTGGAGCACCGCCAGGGCCGCGGCGCCCAGGGTGCCCTCGGGCTTGTCCAGCAGCACATGCGTGGCCGGGGCGCAGCGCTCGCGCCCGAGCGGGCGCAGCGCGTGCAGGTAGCCGCGCAGGGTCGAGCTCAGCGGCTCCGGCAGGCGCGGGTCGTAGGCGCGCATCGCCAGCGGCAGGAAGGCCGGCCGGAGCGGCGGCAGCGGGTCGATGATCGGTTCCTGCTGAGGATGCGGTTCCCGCTGAGGAGAGGTCGGGGGATTGATGCCCGAGGCGCCGGCGGGACGCGCCGCGATCGGGGGCGGGCCGGGGTCAAGCGAGGCGACCAGCGCCGGCAACAGCAGCAGGCATGGCAGCAGGCCGAGCAGGCTCCGGGATCGGGCAGCGATCCTTGTGGTTCGTCGCATCAAGCGCAGCTCCTTTCGCTCGGCTCCCCCTGCCGAGGTGAACGGGCCTGATTATAGCGGCTCCACCGGCGCGGGTGTGGTAGAATCCCGGCGATGCGAATCGTGGTTGATGCGATGGGGGGGGACTTTGCGCCCGCCGTGGTCGTCGAAGGAGCCGTTCTGGCCGCCCGGACGCTGGGGCGGCCGATGATCCTGGTCGGCCGCGCGCCCGAGGTCCAGGCCGAGCTCGACCGGCACGATATCACGGGGCTGGACGTCTCGATCAGGCACGCGCCCGACGTGATCGGGATGAACGAGCTCTCGCCGGCCGCCGCGGTGCGCTCGCGCCACGACAACTCGATGTCGCAGGGCATGCGGCTGGTCCGCCACGGCGAGGCCGAGGCCTTCGTCACCGTCGGCCACACCGGGGTGGCGATGGCGGCCGCCGCGCTCAACCTCGGCCGGCTGCACGGCGTCAGCCGCGCGGCCGTGGCCACGCCCTTCCCCACGCTCGGCAACCCCTGCGTCCTGATCGACATCGGGGCCAACGTCGAGGTCAAGCCGAACTACCTGATGCAGTTCGGGATCATGGGCGCCGTCTACGCCGAGCGCGTGCTGGGCATCCAGCGGCCGCGGGTCGGTCTGCTTACCATCGGCGAGGAGCGCGGCAAGGGCACGCCCGAGGTGCAGGCCGCGCTGCCGCTGCTCGAGCAGAGCGGCCTGAACTTCATCGGCAACATCGAGGGCGGCGACATCCCGACCGGCAACGTCGACGTCGCGGTGACCGACGGCTTCACCGGCAACATCGTCGTCAAGTTCGCCGAGGGCACCGGCGCCCTGGTCCGTCAGATGTTGCGCGAGGCGGCCAGCGGCGATCCGGTCAGCCTCCTCGGCGGCCTCATGATGCGCCCCGCCTGGCGCCGCGCCAACCAGCGCATGGACTACCGCAGCTACGGCGGCGCGATCCTGCTGGGCGTGCGCGGCGTGGTCGTCATCGGCCACGGCCGGTCGGACCCCGAGGCGGTCAAGACCGCGATCAGCGTGGCGGTGCGCGCCGTCGAGAACCGCCTGGTCGAGGCGATCGAGGTCGGGGTGTCGGGTGTTAACGGCAGCGAGCCGAGGCCCCTGCCGACGGAGGAGCCGCGCGCGGCGGATCAGGGCGAGGATGCGCCGCGCCAGCCGCGCGGCCAGGGCAGGACCACGCCCGAAAGCGCGGCCGCCGGCATCGCGGCCTCCTAGCCGTCCACCCGGCCGTGCACGTCCTCACCCACACCGCCCTGGCCGAGCGGCGCCGGCGCCAGGCCTTCGTGTTGTCGTTGTCCGGCGTGGTGGTCCTTATCATCGGGTTGATCGTGAACTTCCGCTCCCTGTTCGCGCCCGCCCTCGCCCTGCTCATGGTCGGCGCCGCGCTGAGCTGGGCCGGCACGGCCCTGGCCGATCGCTGGGTGACCCCGCCGCGCGCGGACCGGGCCCTGGCCGAGGGCCTGCGCGAGCGCACCGGGCGGGTCTACCGGCTCTACAACTGGGTGCTGCCGGCGGACCACGTCCTCTCGGCGCCCTGGGGCCTGACCGTCTTCGCGATCTTCAACCAGGATGGCCAGGTGCGCATCCAAGGCTCGCGCTGGCACGACGGGCGCCCTCTGTGGCAGCGCGTCTTCCGACTGGGCCGGCGCAGCCTGCGCCATCCCGGGGCGCTGCTCGATCTCGAGATCAAGGCCCTGCGCGAGGCGCTGGCGGGGGCGGACCCGGCGCTGGCCGCGGTCCCGATCGAGGGCGTCGCGGTGTTCACCCACCCCGCGGCCGAGCTGCGCGTCGACCAGCCCGACCTGCCGGTGCTGCGCGCGTTCGAGCTCGGCGACTGGGTGCGCGGCGCCAAGCAGCGCCCGCGGCTCGGCTCGGCGGTGGGACGGCGGCTGGACGAGGTGCTGGGGGAGATCGCGGCGCGGCGGCTGGCCTGACGGCGGGCGGCTTCGTGCAAGCCGGTTGTTTAGAACGCATGTGCTATGATTTCCGTCGTCGCGTATTGGCCGGCGGCTGGCATTCGCGCCTACCATTACGAGGCCGGCCCGCGCCGGCCGGCCCGGGTCGCGGCGGTAGCCATGGTGGACGCGCATCGCGCGGTTGACGAAGGAGGAATCCCCTTGGACGAGATCGTAGAGTACGGCGAGCTGGTGCAGGTCGAGTTTGCCGACAATCCCGAGCCGCGCTGCGCGGTGGTGCTGGTGCTGGACACGTCGGGATCGATGCAGGGCCGGCGGATCGAGGAGCTGAACCAGGGCTTGCGCGCGCTGGACCAGGCGCTCAAGGCCGATCCGCTGGCGGCGTTGCGGGTGGAGCTGGCGATCGTCGGCTTCGGCGGCAAGGCGCGGGTGCTGGACGTTCGCGCGGGCGAGGGCGGCGAGATCACGGCCGACGCCGGGCAGGCCTTCGTCACGCTGGACGCCTTCCATCCCCCCACCCTGCTGGCCGGTGGCGAGACGCCGATGGGCGAGGCGGTGCGCGCCGGCCTGGCCCTGGTGCGCGACCGCAAGGCGCTTTACCGCGCCGGCGGGCTGGACTATTTCCGGCCGTGGATCTTCCTGATCACCGACGGCCAGCCGACCGACCGCGACTGGGAGTCCGCCGCGGCCGAGGTCCAGGCCGAGGAGGCGCGCCGCGGCATCTCGTTCTACGCCGTGGGGGTGGAAGGCGCCGACCTGCGCAAGCTGGCGAAGTTCTCGGGCCAGCGCCCGCCGCTGCGGCTGAAGGGCCTGGCCTTCGGCGACTTGTTCCAGTGGCTCTCGCGCAGCCTGGCGGCGGTCTCGCAGTCCCGCCCGGGCGACCAGACGCCATTGCCGCCGGTCGGCTGGGCCGAGGTGGATACCGCGCATTGAGCTGGCGCATCGCCGCCGCGTCGGTCGCCGGCAGCTCGCACCTCGAGCGCGACCTGCCCTGCCAGGACGCGCACGCCTACCGGCTGCTCGCCGACGGAACGCTGATCGTCGCGGTCGCCGACGGCGCCGGCTCGGCCCCGCGCGCCGAGGATGGCGCGCGCCTGGCGGCGGAGACGGCGGTGGAACGGCTGCTGGCCGAGATCGCGCCTTTGCCGCTGCCCACACCCATGCCGGCGTCGGCGCTGGCGTCCTCGCCGGCGCCATGCGACGAGCAAGATCGCGACGAGCGAGGTCGAGACGACGGGACCGCCGCGGCAGCGGACTGGCCGGCGCGGATCACCGCGGTCTTCCGGGACGTGCGCGCGGCGCTGGAGGAGCTGGCGCTGGTCGAGTGGGAGCCGCTCCGGGCCTTCGCCTGCACGCTGACCTGCGCGGTCGCGACGGCCGACCGGCTGGTGGTCGGCCAGGTCGGCGACGGGGTGGCGGTGGCGCGCGCGGCGGATGGGACCTTGTTCGCCGCCAGCCAGCCGCAGAAGGGCGAGTACGCCAACGAGGCCCGCTTCCTGACCATGCCGGACGCGCTGGAACATGTCGAGACCCGCGTCTTCGACCAGCCGATCGACGCGCTGGCGGTGACCACCGACGGCCTGCTGCGCCTGGCCCTCCAGCTCCCCGCGCACGACCCGCATCGCCCCTTCTTCGACCCGCTGCTCGGCTTCGCGGCACGGACGGCGGACACGGAGGTCGCGCGCGCGGCGCTGGCGGACTTCCTGGCCAGCCCGCGCATCTGCGCCCGCACCGACGACGACAAGACGCTGGTGATCGCGGTGCGCGTGCCGGTCGCAGTCAAGCAG
>CAZCJG010000169.1:0-9983 GCA_964498575.1 uncultured Anaerolineales bacterium
TGCGCTCTAGGATCGCCGCTCGCCGCGCCGGCGAGCGCCGGCGCGGGTGCCGACCCCGGGCGCTCGCGCGATCGAGGACTGGACTTGTGAGATGTCCGGGGTATCCTGTATCTAGGGGGGGACGTGGATGCTTGACTACGATATCTTGTGGTATAATGGCCCCGGAGCCGGTTACAATCGGGCACGCGACGCGGCTTGGCGGCCGCTTCCACGCACCCCGCGCCGGGCGGCGTTGGTTGACCGTGGGGTAAGCGCCGGTTTGCCCCCCGCATCTTTTAGGGGGCGTGCCACGTTGTTATAGGTTGACAAGGTTGACTGAAACGGGTATAAATGCAATCCGACAGTAACTCGGCTCGATTTCCGGCGAGATTGTGAGCCGCGCCGGTCCGCGATCCGCGGGCCGGCCATCGATCCAGGGATCACCTGCCCAACGGCGGAGTGCCGCCGCGTGAAGCTTGGGTCACACAAGGGGGAGGGAGGTTGACTACCTACCAGATGCCGGGACATCGAAAGGCCGTGCGTCCCTACGGGGCGCAGTCCGGAGCCGCTGAGCGGTTCCCTGCCTTCGATGCACACGATCCAACATCCGATTCAAATCACAACGGGCCGCCGTTCAGCTTTACCGTTCGCAAGGTCACCGCTCCGGTGGCCAGCCTGTCGCGCCATACGCCGGACCTGTGGGTTCTCAGGCGTTGGCGGGTGATGGTGCGCCTGTTGCGGGTGGACACGCCCGCCTTGTGGCGCATCGCCGCGCATGGCGCGGTGCTGGCGTTGACAGTGGGGGTGCTGATCGTCTCCCAGATTCGGTCGGCGGAGCTGCAGGCGGGCGAGGCGACCGACGACAGCCAGCTCAACGAGTGGGCCCGCCAGGCCAGCTCCTTCATCCCGAAGTCGGTGCCGCAGACCTCGTCCGCGGGTGGCAACATCAACGCCAGCGCGGATGCGATCCCCGGGTTCGTGTCGCCCGGCGCGATCGCCGAGGCAGACCAGTCGCTGATGCCCTGGGACAAGCCCGAGACGCACATCCTGAAGGCCGGTGAGACCTTGAGCTCGATTGCCGCCGAGTACGGCGTCGAGCCGTTGTGGATCCTGTGGACCAACCCCGAGATCCAGAAGAGCCCGCACAACATCGCCCTGGGCACGGGGTTGACCGTGCTGCCGATGAAGGCGGTGGTGCACGTGGTCAAGGAAGGCGACTCGGTGGCGGGGCTGGCCGAGCAGTACAAGGCCAAGGCCGAGGACATCCTGAGCTACCCGACCAACCAGCTCGGGGAGGGCGGCGTGCTGGCGCCGGGGATGCGCCTCGTCATTCCCGAGGGCGAGAGCAGCGTTGCCTTCCCGAGCTTGCCCGGCGCGAAGAGCAGCTTGCCGCCGCGCGCGGTGGCGAGCTGGGCCGTGCCCGGTGGTGGCGCGCCGGCGGTCGGCTCGGGCAACTTCCACGTCGCCGCCTATGGCCGCATCACCACCCGCTTCCGGCGCGGCCACCTCGGCGTGGACCTGGCCAACCACACCGGCACGCCGATCTATGCCATCGACGGCGGCACGGTGGTCATCGCCGGCTGGTGGAGCTGGGCGGGCAAGGCGGTCAAGATCGACCATGGCAACGGCTATTCGTCGCTGTACGCGCACATGAGCGCGATCAACGTCAGCCCGGGGCAGTCGGTCCAGCCCGGCCAGGTGATCGGCGCGATCGGCTGCACCCGCGGCCGGGGCGGCTATTGCAGCGGGCCGCACCTGCACCTCGAGGTCTACTACCAGGGCCGCTACGTCAACCCCTGCTCGCTCGGCGGGGTGTGCTACTAGCGGGGCGACCGAAGAGGAGTATCACCACGGAGACACAGCGCGCACAGAGTCAATGCCTTCTCTGTGCGCTCTGAGTCTCCGTGGTGAGTTCTCCTCCCGTGCACGGCGGGATTAGGCCCCCTCGCCCGCCTGTGCTAGAATCCTCGCCGCAAACACAAGAACCAACGTCGACGGAGGAAGGGTTTTGGCGCTCACGAGCGAACAAAAGACCGAGATCATGAACGCCCACGCACGAGCGACGGGCGACACCGGCTCGCCGGAGGTGCAGATCGCGCTCTTGACGGAACGCATCCGTCAACTGACCGAGCACTTCAGGACGCACAAGCACGACCACCATTCGCGCCGCGGGCTGCTCAGGCTGGTCGGGCGGCGACGCCGCATGATGCGCTACCTGGCGCGCGAGGACAACGAGCGCTATCGCCAGCTCATCGGGCAGCTCGGCATCCGGGGCTGAAAGGCCCTCCTCGCCGGCATCCCCCCTCGGGCATCCGGAGCAGCAGGAATTGGGGATTGCGGCGCACCCGCCCGGGTGCGCCGCAATCCCCAGTCCCTGCCCTCCGTGCCCACCACCAAACACCCACGGAGGGTTGACATACCATGTTTGAAAGCAGCACCTTGGCTCCTGAGCGGAGCTGGGAACCGCAGCTCGCGAGCGAGCACACCTTCACCACGGAGGTCGCCGGCCGGCCCTTTACCCTCAAGACCGGCAAGCTGGCGGGCCTCGCCGGCGGCGCGGTCACGGTCCAGATCGGCGAGACCGTCGTCCTGGCCACCGCCACCGCCTCCAAGGAGCCGCGCGAGGGGGTGGACTTCTTCCCCTTGACGGTTGACCTCGAGGAGAAGCTCTACGCCGCCGGGCGCATCCCCGGCTCCTTCTTCCGGCGCGAGGGGCGCCCCAGCGAGGTCGCGATCCTGACCTCGCGCCTGATCGACCGGCCGCTGCGGCCGCTCTTCTCCAAGGCGTTTCGCAACGAGGTGCAAATCATCATCTCGTCGCTGTCCAGCGACGGCGAGAACTACCTGGACATCCCGGCCCTGATCGCCGCCAGCGCGGCCCTGGTGATCAGCGACATCCCCTTCCCCGAGCCGGTCGGCGCGGTGCGCGTCGGCCTGGTCGACGGCGAGCTGGTGATCGACCCGACCGCCAGCGAGATGGAGAACAGCACGCTCGACCTGCGCCTGGCCGGTACGCGCGGCGCGATCGTGATGGTCGAATGCGGCGCCGGCGAGGTCGACGAGGAGACCCTGATCCGCGCCATCGAGGAGGGCCACAAGGCGATGGGGCCGCTCTTCGACGTCCAGGATGCGATGCGGGCCGCCGTCGGTAAGCCCAAGCGCGCGTTCGCAGAGGCGCATGAGTCCGAGGATCTCGCGGCGGCGGTGCGCGCCTTCGTCGGCGACAAGGTCGACCAGATCTTCGAGACCAGCGGGTCCAAGCAGGCGCGCAACGACGCGGTCGACGCCCTGCGCGAGGCCTGGCTGGCGCACAACCTGCCCGGCGCCGGTCTCGCGATCGGCGGGGCGGCGCAGGCCAAGCCCGGCGCGACCAACGGCGCGGGCGAGCCGGCCTACGACGCGAAAGCGCTGCGGGCCACCTTCGACGCGCTGGTCAAGGAGCGCGTGCGCGACCGCATCCTCTACTTCGGCCGCCGGCCGGACGGGCGGGCGACCGACCAGATCCGCCCGCTTTACACCGAGGTCGGCCTCTTCCCGCGCGTGCACGGCAGCGGGCTGTTCCAGCGCGGGGAGACCCAGGTGCTGACCTTCACCACGCTCGGCACCCTGGGCGAGGAGCAGCGGCTGGACACGCTGCGGCCCGAGGAGACCAAGCGCTTCATGCACCACTACAACTTCCCGCCCTTCTCGACCGGCGAGACCTGGCCGCTGCGCGGCCCCAAGCGCCGCGAGATCGGCCACGGGGCGCTGGCGGAGACGGCCCTGCGGGCGGTGATCCCCCCGCCGGAGGAGTTCCCCTACGCGATCCGCCTGGTGTCGGAATGCCTGTCGTCCAACGGCTCGACCTCGATGGCCAGCGTGTGCGCCAGCACCCTGTCTTTGATGGACGCCGGCGTGCCGATCGCCGCGCCGGTCGCCGGCATCGCGATGGGCCTGGTGACCGCCAAGGACGACCCCAGCCGCTTCGCCGTGCTGACCGACATCCAAGGCATGGAGGACGCGCTGGGGGACATGGACTTCAAGGTCGCCGGCACCGCGAAGGGCGTCACCGCGCTGCAGATGGACATCAAGCTCGGCGGCCTGTCCGAGGACGTCTTGCGCCAGGCGCTGGCGCAGGCGCGCGCGGCGCGTTTGCAGTTGCTCGACCACATGGCGACGGCGATCGAAGCGCCGCGGCCGGAGCTGTCGCGCTTCGCGCCGCGGATCACGACGCTGCACATCGACCCCGAGACGATCGGCAAGCTGATCGGCCCGGGTGGCAAGACGATCCGCGCGCTGCAGGAGAAGGCGGGTGTCAAGATCGACGTCCAGGACGACGGCACGGTTCACATCGCGGCCGTCGAGGGTGCCGCGGGGGCCGACATGGCGCGCGAGATGATCGAGGCGCTGACCGCCAGCCCGGAGCTGGGCAAGATCTACACCGGCACGGTGGTGCGGGTGGCGGACTTCGGCGCCTTCGTCGAGATCCTGCCCGGCATCGACGGCCTGGTGCACATCTCGCAGCTCGCCGACGAACGCGTCAACCGGGTCGAGGATGTGGTGCAGAACGGCGACGAGATCCTGGTGATGGTCACCGACGTCTCCAACGGCAAGGTTCGCCTGAGCCGCCACGCGGTGCTCGCGGGCTGGACGATCGAGGAGGCGCGCGCCAACGATCCCGGCATCGGCGGCGGCGGCGGCCGGGGCGGCGGCGGCGGGCGCGGCGGCGACCGTGGGCGCGGCGGTGGCGGCTACGGCGGTGATCGTGGGCGCGGCGGCGATCGCGGCGGGCGTGGCGGTGGTGGCTATGGCGGCGATCGCGGGCGCAGCGGCGGTGGCGGCTACGGGGGGCGCTAGGCACGCCGGTCACGCGCCGCGGCCACAGCGCGTTTTTAACGACAGAGATCGAGCAGTCGGTGCTGGCTGGGCGCATGGCGGGCCCCGGCTGCTCGGTCGGATTCAACCCGGCGGCCCGGGTCCGGTGCCGCTCATCTCCCCAGCTTCGTGGAGGCAACGCATGACTCGTCGATCCTCGTCTCTGGCCGCGTTCGCGCTGGCCCTTGCCCTCGCCGTGCTCGGCCCGCTGGCGCTGGGAGCGCCGGTGGCCAAGGCCGACGCCGATCCCTACGCGATCTCCGTCCGCGTCGATCCCGGATTGCTTGACGACGAAGGGCTGGGCGGTGGCGCGGGGCGCAGCCCGGCCGATAGCCTGCCCGGGCTCAACGCCGATCCCAACCAGCCGCGCAGCGTGCTGGTCTGGCTCTCCGGCCCGCCGCTGTGGGACCTGTACAAGGCGGCGCGCGACCAGGCCGGGGCCAAGGGCAGCGACCGGGTGGTGCCGATCTCGACCCTCGAGACCTGGAACGCGGCGCTGGTCGCGCGCCAGGCGCCGGTGGAGCGGGCGATCGAGGCCACGGGCGCAGAGGTGCTCAGCGACTATCAGGCGATCGCCAACGGCTTCCTGGTGCGGGCGACGCAGGACCAGATCCGCGAGATCATGCAGGTGCCGGGCGTGGTGGCGATCACGGCCGCGCTGACGGTCTGGCCGGACCTCAACCACTCGGTGCCGCACATCGGCGCGACGAAGGTGCAGCAAGACCTGCACTTCGACGGCACGGGCGTGGTGGCCGCGATCATCGACACCGGCATCGACTACGTCCACGCGGACTTCAAGGGGACGGGCACGCATGATGCCTTCGAGGCCAACAATCCGGACTTTGTCGAAGACATCGACGGCAAGCCGACCTTTCCGACCGCCAAGGTGATCGGCGGCGTCGATCTGGCCGGTTCGCTCTACGCCGCGGGCTGCCCGCCGCCGTCGCCGGACTACCAGTGCCTCGTGGATCCCCAGCCCGACGACGACCCGCTCGACGAGATGTACACCGACGGGGCCGGCTCCCAGGGGCACGGCTCGCATGTCGCCGGCATCACCGGCGGCGAGGGGACGGTCGATCCGACGAGCGGCGCGATGGAAGTGCCGCCCGGCGTGGCGCCCGGCGCGCGGCTGGTCGCGGTCAAGATCTTCGGCAACCCGCGCGGCACGCCGACGAACGGCGCGGGCGGCGGCACCGACCTGACCATCGACGGCCTGGAGTGGGTGGTGATGCACAACCTGGGGATGGACATCCAGGGCTGGCCGGCCCTGGACGCGCAGGGCAACCGGCTGAAGATCAACGTGATCAACATGAGCGTCGGCGGTCCCTGGGGCGCGGGCATGGCCGAGGTCAACGACGTCGTCGGCCGCCTGGTCGACAGTGGCGTGACCACGGTGATGTCGGCGGGCAATAATTATAACGTTCCCTACATCACCGGCTCGCCGGCCGCGGCCGAGATGGCGATCAGCGTCGCCAGCTCCTACGCCGATGGCCAGTCCGGCATCCAGGTTACTTCCACCTGGCCCGACAACCCGCCGCTGGAGTCGCTCGGATTCGAGGCGAGCGACGTGATGAACCCGCCGTTCCCGACCGATCCGATCATGCAGGACGTGCCGCTGGCCTGGTACGGGCAAGCCTGCAACAACGCGGACGGCACGCCGTCGACGCCGGCGCAGGACGTCAACGAGAAGGTCGCGCTGATCGTTCGCGGCGCCTGCAACTTCACCGTCAAGATCGCCAACGCCCAGGCGAAAGGCGCGGTGGCGGTGCTGGCGTTCAACAACGTCGCCGGGCCGCCGCTGGTGATGGGCGGTGGCAATTGCTGGCCGAAGCTGACCTGCTACGACATTCCGGCGGTGATGATCAACAACGCCGACGGGGCCAAGCTGCAGGGCTTGCTCACCGGGGGGACCGAAGTGATGGTCAGCTTCCCGAGCGTCCCGATCGAGCAGCTCACCGACACGATCTCGGACTTCAGCAGTCGCGGGCCGGATCGCTTCACCGCCGGCGTCAAGCCGCAGATCACCGCGCCCGGCTCGAACATCGACTCGGCCCGCGCCGGCACCGGCTACGGCGCGGTCCACGAGGGCGGCACGTCGATGTCCGGCCCGACGGTGGCGGGCGTCGCGGCGCTCCTGTGGCAGCGCAACAAGGATCAAAACCTCGGGCTGACGGCGGCCGAGGTGGGCGCGCTGATGCTCAACTACGCCCACGCCGACATCCACTCCGAGCTGGACAACGCGGGTCCCTTGGTCGCCATCACCCGCCAGGGCGCGGGCCTGGTCGACGCCTATGCCAGCGCGATCGGCAAGACCGTCGTGCGCTCGGACAAGGGCATCGCCGAGCTGGGCTTCGGCGACGTGTATGCGACCAACGAGCCGGCGACCTACGAGCGGGTGCTGACGATCAGGAACTTCGGCAGCGCGGCCAAGACCTATCAGATGTCCAGCGATTACATCTTCCCGGACTCCGAGGGCGCCGGCGTGACCGTGTCGGCCGAGCCGGAGAAGCTGACGGTGGCGCCGGGCGAGACCAAGACCGTGCAGGTGACCCTCGAGGTCGATCCCGCCAAGCTGAAGGACTGGGAGCTGCCGGGGCCGGACCGCATCGCCGCGATGTTCAGCACGCTGGACTTCCAGAGCTACCAGATCGAGGGCACGGTCCAGATCACCGAAGTCGACGCCGGCGGCCAGCCGGTCGATGGCGGTGACGTGATCGGCGTGCCCTACACCTCGATGCCGCACCGCTCGAGCTGCTCGGTGGCGACGACCACCGAGCCGATCGACCTGCGGCAGGGTTCGACCGAGCACAAGATCTTGGACAACTGCGCCCAGCCCGGCGACGTCTCGACCTACATGCGCCTTGGCACCGACCCGGTCGAAGCCGATTACCCCGGCAAGCTCAACATCGAGAACATCGGGGTGCGCTGGTATCCGGTCGAGCGGCGCGACGCGAACTACCCGAACGTGCCGCTGCAGGTCATCGAGTTCGCGATCCAGACCACGGGCACGCGCCGCATCCCGCTGGACGCCGCGATCCGGGTCTACTTCGACACCAACCGCGACGGGCAATTCGACAAGGTGGGTTGGAATCTGGCGAACGGCAATCCCCCTGCCATCCCCTTGCGCTGGGTCACCTTGCTCGGCAAGCCGTTCCCGGGCACGCTGAACCCGGACATCAGCACGGCCGTCGATGCCAACGGCAATTCCTTCATCAACTTCGAGCCTTACAACATCGAGGAGACGACGGCGGTCCTGCGCTTCTACGCCAACCACCCGGCCTTCGGCCTGGGCTTCGACATGACCCAGGGCAACGCGCAGTTCGACTTCGCGGTCAGCATCTTCGACAATACCGGGGACTATGCGACCAACGACAACTTCCTGGGCTACGACCTGGCGCCGGACAACCTGGAGGATGGCGTCGCGCCCGGCGTTCACGAGAACGCGGCGTACCGCTACGATCAGCAGTTGGCCGACTGCGCGCAGCTCCTGGGCTCGAACGGCCAGCCGGTGTCCGGCGAGCCGGAGCTGGTGCCGGTAGCGCCGAGCGGCGGGCAGGCGAGCTTTACGGTCCGCGGCTGCAGCGCGCACGCCGCGGCGGCCAACCGGGCCGGCATGGCGCTGATGATGCACTACCCGTGGAACGTGCCCGGCGAGAACATCCAGCTCCGCGAGATCGGCGTGCCGACGATCTTCCTGCCGCTGGCGCTGCAGAACGAGTTCATGATCCCGCCGACACCGACGGTGGAGGCGACGGTGGAGACGCCGCCGATGCCGACGCCGATGCCGTGAAATAGGCTACGCGACGCCGGCCCCCTCGCACTCCCGCCCCCTCCCCCAGCCGTTTTGGGGGAGGGCGTCGGAGGGCGGGGGGCCGGCCGTTTGCCGATATTCACAATCGCCCTATAATTAAATTGTAACTAATCCCTCCGCCCTTCCCCCCTGACCTCGTGCTCGGCCGACGCCGGTCCGCAAACGCCTTGGGCATCCCGGCGTGTCGGAGCACCACAAGGGCCGCGAGGGATTTTTCACGACCCATCCAGACTGGCCGACGCCAGAACCGATTCGTCGCAACTGACGGTTGTTGCGGCGACACTTTTTTATATCGAAGCGTTCGCGAACGCGGCGCTGCCGGAGGAAACAAGCATGAACGCCCTGGACACCGTTTACCTTACCCCTGAAGGACATGCCAAGCTCAGCGCCGAGCTGACGCACCTGATCGAAGTTCGCCGGCCCGAAGTGGCGCGGATGATCCGCGAGGCCAAGGACGCCGGCGACATCTCCGAGAACTCGGGCTACGACGAGGCCAAGGAGCAGCAGGGCTTCGTCGAGGGCCGCATCCAAGAGCTGGAGGACATGCTGCGGCGCTCCCAGGTGATCGAAGTCCCCGCCTCGTCCGACGTCGTCTCGCTCGGCTCGCGCGTCACGGTTCAAGAAGACGGCGAGGAGCCGGAGAGCTTCCGCATCGTCGGCTCGGCCGAGGCCGACCCGATCAAGGGCTTGATCTCCAACAACTCGCCGCTGGGCGCGGCCTTGATCGGCAAGAAGGTCGGCCAGGCCGCCACCTACACCGCCCCGACGGGCGCGCGGATGACCTTCAAGGTCCTAAAGATCGGCTGAGCGCGCGCATGGACGACCCGCCCCCGTCGGCCCCTGCGCCCGCCGAATTCCCCCCCGACGAACTCGGTGGCCTGGCCGGGATCGTTGCCGCGCGCGAAGCCAAGATTGCGCGGCTGCGCGCCCTCGGCGTCGATCCCTACCCGCCGCGCAGCACGCGGACGCACACCGCGGCCGAGGCGATCGCGGCCTTCGAGGCGGTCGAGGCGGCCGGCGGCTCCGAAGGTCCCGCGGACGTGGTCCTGGCCGGCCGCCTGGTCGGCGCGCTGCGCCGCATGGGCGGCTCGATCTTCGTCCACCTCGCGGACGGCAGCGGCCAGGTGCAGCTCCACCTGCGGCGCGACCGTCTTGGTGATTCGGCCTTCGAGCAGTTCGGCGATCTCTTCGACGCGGGTGACTTCGCCGGTGCGCGCGGGACGATGTTCCGCACCCGCCGCGGCGAGGCGAGCCTGGCGGTCGACGAGGCGACGATGCTGGCCAAGAGCATCCTCCCTCTGCCCGAGAAGTGGCACGGCCTGACCGACGTCGAGACGCG
>CAZCJG010000170.1:0-9874 GCA_964498575.1 uncultured Anaerolineales bacterium
GATGCAGATCAAGGTCGACTTCCTGTGCCGCGACTCGATCCTCGCCGCGCCGCTGGTGCTGGACCTCGCGCTCTTCTTCGACCTGGCGCAGCGGGCGGGGATGAGCGGTGTGCAGGAATGGCTGTCGTTCTACTTCAAGAGCCCGCAGACCGCGCCCGAGCTGTACCCCGAGCACGACCTCTTCATCCAGCAGAAGAAGCTGAAGAACACCCTGCGCTGGATGGTCGGCGAGGAGCCGATCACCCATCTCGGGATCGAATACTACGAGGACGAGGGCTGATCCGGCGCGGCCGCGACCTGCCTGCCGCTCGGTGCCGGGCTGAACCGCCGCGCGGCGCATTGACCCGCCGCGCGGCGGGTGATATCATCGCGCCACCGGCGGCGAGCGATCTGGCAGGGACGCCGGTCGACCCACAAGCGAGATGAGCATGGACCAACCCCGCGACTCCGACCTGACCCACGCCCAGAAGCTGATCGCGATGGGCGATGCATCCACCGCGATCGCCTTGCTCGACGCGCTGCTCGACGGCCCGGAGCGCGAGGTCGCCGACGCCTGGCTGACACGCGCCGAGGCGGCAACCAGCCTCGAGCGGGCCGCCGAGGCCGCGCGCGATCTGGACGCGGCGCTCGATCGCTGCGCCAACCTGCCCGCCGCCCGCTGGCCGGCCCTGGTGCGCGGACTGCTGGCCAGCGCGGCGCGGACCGAGGCGCCGGCCAGCGCGGAGGAGTCTGTCGCGACCGGCACGGACGCATCCTCGGACGATCGGGGGGAACCGGCGGTCGACCCCGAGGCCGGGCCGGCGGACCTGGGCGTCCCCGCGGCGCTGCTGGGCCGCCTGGGGGAGGGGGTGGATCGGGCGATCGAGGCGGAGCCGGAGGCGGCGGGCCCCTACCTGGCGCGCGGCGAGCTGTACCGGGCGCGCGGCCAGCTCGAGAACGCGATGAACGAGTTCGTCTACGCGACCGAGCTGGACGAGAGCTGCCTGGATGCCTGGCTGGCCCAGGCGGATGCCGCCGAGGCGCTCGACCAGCCGCAGGTCGCCGCCGAGGCGCTGGACCATGCCGCCGACCTCGATCCCAACAACATCCGCCTGTTCGGGCGCCTGGGCGATGCGCTTGACGCCTACGGCGATCCGACCGGCGCGATCGCGGCCTACGAAGAGGGGCTGGAGCTGGCGCCCGGCCACGTGGCGCTGCTGGCCGGCCGCGCCCGCGCGTCCTTCGAGCTGCAGCTCTACGAGGACGTGGTGGAGGACTGCCGGGCGGTGACCGCCCAGGCGCCGGACTACACCGAGGGCTGGAACCTGCTCGGTCATGCGCTGTACTTTCTCGGCCAGGACGCCGAGGCGTTGCCGGCGCTGGACAAGGTGCTCTCCCTCGCCCCCGCGCACGCGCCGGCCCGGCGCATGCGCGCCGACATCCTCGCCGTGGGCGGCCAGGCGGGGGCGGCCGAAGCCGACTACCACCAAGTCCTGGCCGCGCATCCGGACGACGACGAGGCCCGCCTGCATCTCGCGGAGCTGCGGCTCGAGCTCGGTCAGCTCGACGGGGCGCTGGCCGAGGCCGCCGCGGTCGCGGCGCGCGCGCCCGACAACGCGGAGGCCTGGCGCATCATCGCCGAGGCGCGCGAGCGCTCCGGCGACGCGGCCGGCGCGCTCGCGGCGCTGGACGCGGGCATCGACCACAATCCCGACCTGCCCGAGCTCTACCTCGAGCGCGCGAAGCGCTTCCTCCAGGGCGGCCGGCTGTTCCTGGCCTGGCGCGACGCGCGCTGGGCGCTGGACCTCGATCCCGAGGACACCGCCGCCTACGTGCTGCGCGCCAGGGTCGCCCTGCAAGTGGAAGGCCCGAACGAGGCGCTGGCCGACCTCGACGAGGCGATCGAGATCGATCCCGAGGACGGCACGGCGCACGCCTGGCGCGGCCGCGCCTTCGCCCTGGCCGGCAACCCCGAGGCGGCCGAGGAGAGCTGGGGCGAGGCCGAGGCCTGGCTGGACGACGACGATCCCCTGCGCCGGCAGATCGAGGCCTGGCGGGCGGAGCAGCCCTAGCCGCGCTCATGGCCACCATCCTCGTCGTCGACGACGAGCCCGCCATCATCGATCTTGCCGAGATGTACCTCCAGAGCGAGGGGTACGACGTGATCCGCGCCGCTAACGGGCGCGAGGCGCTGGACCTGGCGGCGAGCGCGCGACCCGACCTGATCGTGCTGGACATCATGCTGCCCGAGATCGACGGCTGGGAGGTGTGCCGCCGGCTACGCGCCGACGGCGAGGTGCCGATCATCATGTTGACCGCGCGCGGCGACCCCGTCGACCGGGTGATCGGTCTCGATCTCGGCGCCGACGACTATCTGGTCAAGCCCTTCTACGGCCGCGAGCTGGTGGCGCGGGTGAAGGCGGTGCTGCGGCGGGCGGAGCCCGGCGCGGGCGCAAGCGGCGGCGAGGACGGCGCCCTGAAGCTCGGCGACGTCGTGATCGACCCGGCCCGGCGCAGCGTGACCGTGGCCGGCAAGCCGGTGACGCTGCGCGCGCGGGAGTTCGACCTGCTGGGCTTCCTCGCCCAGAATCAGGGCCTGGTGCTGACGCGCAACCAGCTTCTGGACAACGTCTGGGGCTACGACTTCCTCGGCGATAGCCGGACGGTCGACGTTCATATCGCCCACGTGCGCAGCCGGATCGCGGTCAGCCGGAGCGTCGCCATCGAGACGGTGTGGGGGGTGGGCTACAAGCTGGTGGTCGGGCCGGCATGAATCGCTGACCCTCACCTGCTATCCTTCGGCGCATGTCACGCCTGCACCGGCCCGCCTCGCTCCGCATGCGGTTGTTTCTGTCGTACGCCGCGCTGGTCCTCCTGGCCGTGACGCTCGCCAGCGGCGCCTCGCTGGCGCTCTACGCACGGCAGCTTGCCGAGAACGCGCGGCGCGCGATGGTCGACGAGGCCGAGATGCTGGCCAACCTCGCCGCCGCGGCCGGCGGGGATACCCCGATCAGCGCCTTTCGCCTGGCCAGCGTCCTGTATGCCGACCCGCGCGTCCGCGACCGGCCGCGACCTTTCCTGATCGTCGACGCCGCCGGCGCGCCGGTGCTGGAGCTCTGGCCGCCGCCCGACGCCTGGGCGGGCCGAAACAACCGCCGGGGATCGGCCACGCCCGCGAGAGCGGCCGGCCGCGATGGTCCCGACGATCGTCCGGGCCTCCCGGCCCCGGCCGGCCGCGCCGCGGGGGAGGACCGCCTTGGCCAGAACGATGGGCTCGGCACCACCGCCTCCGGCGAGCGCTCCAATCGCCCGCCGGGCCAGCCGCTCCTGCGCCGGCCGCGCCAATTCACCGAGCTGCGCTACCCCCCGCAGGCGCGCGACATCTTCGGCCGGCAGGCGATCGGCGAGGTGACCTTCCCGAACGGGGTGCGCTTCGCCTACGTGACCGTGCCGCTGGCGGTGTCGATCGACGCGCGCGACACCGAGCTCGCGCAGCTCGACGCGCCGCCCGCGCCGCCGCTCTTCCTCGTCGTCTCGCGCTTCCATACCGAGCTGCGAGGGCTGTGGTATCCCCTGCTCCCGTCGATCTTCCTGGTCGGCTCGCTGGCGCTGGTGCTCGCGAGCGTGGTGGCCTACATTCTGGCCAGCTCGATCACCCGGCCGCTCGAGGCGATGACCCAGGCCAGCGAGCGCATCGCCGCCGGCAACTACGCGGTGCGCGTCTCGGCCACGGGCGCCAGCGAGATCGGCCGCCTGGCCAGCGCCTTCAACTCGATGGCCCACCAGGTCGGCGAGGCCCAGCGCCGCCAGCGCGAGTTCGTGGTCAACGTCAGCCACGATCTGCGCACCCCGCTGACCACCATCCGCGGCTTCGCGCGCGCCCTGCTCGACGGCACGGCGCAGACCGCGGCCCAGCAGCGCACCGCCGCAGGGGCGATCGAGTCGGCCAGCGACCGCATGGCCACCCTGGTCGAGACCCTGATCGACCTGGCGCGCCTGGAAGACGAGGTCGGCGGGATGCAGGTCCAGACGGTCGACGCGGGCATGCTCCTGGCAGACGTGGCCGAGGACCACCGGCACGCGGCCCAGGCCGCAGGCGTCGCGCTGGAGGTCGCCGTGGCGGACCACCTCCAGCTCCGCGCCGACCCGGCGTGGATCGCGCGCGCTCTGGGCAACCTCGTCGACAACGCGATCCAGCACAGCCCGCCGGGCGCGCGAGTGCGCCTGGTCGCGCGGGTGGCGGCGGAGGATCCGGGCCATGCGCCGATCCCCAACGGCGCGCAGGCTCAGGCCGTGGATCACGGCGCACCCGGGCGGGATCGCCCGATCGAGCTGGCGGTGGAGGACCGCGGCGCCGGGATCCCGCCCGAGGACCTGCCGCGGGTGTTCGAGCGCTTCTACCGGGGCGACCGCGCGCGCAGCAGCCACGGCAGCGGCCTGGGCCTCGCGATCGCCCGCGAGATCGTCAAGGGCCACGGCGGCGACATCGCCGTCGAGAGCGCGCCGGGGCGGGGGACGCGCGTCGTGCTGCGGCTGGCCGGCTCGACCGATCCGCGCGGCGGCTGATCGCAGCTTGCGGCAAAACTAGCACTCTCGCCCCGTGAGTGCTAGACTTGACCGAGCTCCCGGCTAGCGGGGGCGTTTTGTCGGTGTGGGCGCGGCGATCCGCCGCGCGCCTTGGAATCCATGAAATCCCTGCGAAGGAGAGGTACGAGACAAGCATGGCTGACATGAAGCTGGAACCCCTGGGCGATCGGGTCGTGGTCGAGCCGATCGAAGAGGAAGAGATGACGGCCAGCGGCATCGTGTTGCCCGACACGGCCAAGGAGAAGCCGCAGCGCGGGAAGATCATCGCCGCCGGGCCGGGCCGCCTGGACGACGAGGGCAAGCGGCTGCCGATGAGCGTGGCGGTCGACGAGGTGGTGCTCTACGCCAAGTACGCCGGCACCGAGATCAAGCTCGGCAACCAGAAGAAGGTCTTGATCCTGAGCGAGAAGGACATCCTCGCCAAGGTCGTCGACTGAGACCGTCGCGCTGTGTCGAAGCCCAGCAAGACCACGACATCCGGAAAGATCATCAGGAGGAATTGAACCCACGATGGCCAAGCAGCTAGTGTTCAACGAGGCCGCGCGGCGCGGCCTCAAGGAAGGCGTCGACATCGTCGCCAACGCCGTCAAGACCACCCTCGGCCCCAAGGGCCGCAACGTCGCGCTGTCGCGCAAGTTTGGGACGCCGACCGTCACCCACGACGGCGTGACGGTGGCCAAGGAGATCGAGCTGGAGGACCCCTACGCCAACATGGGCGCCCAGCTCTTCAAGGAAGCCGCGATGCGCACCAACGACGTCGCCGGCGACGGCACGACGACGGCGACGGTGCTGGCGCACGCGATGATCACCGAGGGCCTGCGCAACGTGGCGGCCGGCGCCAACCCCATGCTGATCAAGCGCGGCATCGAGCAGGCGACCGGCGCGGTGGTGGCCGAGATCAAGGGCATGGCGCGCCAGGTCAACGGGCGCGACGACATCGCCCACGTGGCGGCGATCAGCGCCAACGACGACGACATCGGCAACCTGATCGCCGACGTGATGGACAAGGTCGGCAAGGACGGCGTGATCACGGTCGAGGAGTCCAAGAGCCTGGAGTTCGAGACCGAGTACGTCGAGGGCATGCAGTTCGACCGCGGCTACATCAGCCCCTACTTCATGACCAACGCCGAAGAGATGGAGTCGGTCATCGAGAGCCCCTACATCCTGGTCACCGACCGCAAGATCTCGGCCGCCAGCGACCTGGTGCCGATCCTCGAGAAGCTGATCCAGAGCGGCCGGCGCGACGTGGTGGTCATCGCCGAGGACGTCGACGGCGAGGCGCTGGCGACCCTGGTGCTCAACAAGCTGCGCGGCACCTTCAACTGCCTGGCGGTCAAGGCGCCCGGCTTCGGCGACCGGCGCAAGGCGATGTTGCAGGACATCGCGGTCCTGACCGGCGCCACCGTGATCAGCGAGGAGATCGGCAAGAAGCTCGAAGGCGTCACCCTAGGCGACCTCGGCCGGGCCGGCAAGATCGTGGCCGACAAGGACAACACCACGGTCATACAGGGCTCGGGCGATGCGCCCGCGATCAAGGGCCGCATCGAGCAGATCCGGGCGCAAGTCGAGGCGACGACCAGCGACTACGACCGCGAGAAGCTGCAGGAGCGGCTGGCCAAGCTGGCCGGCGGCGTCGCGATCATCCGCGTCGGCGCGGCCACCGAGGTCGAGCTCAAGGAGAAGAAGCACCGCGTCGAGGACGCGCTCTCGGCCACCCGCGCGGCGGTCGAGGAGGGCATCGTGCCCGGCGGCGGCGTCACCTTGATCCACGCGCGCAAGGGTCTCGCGAACCTCGCGGTCGAGCGCGGCACCGACCAGGCGACCGGCGTCAAGATCGTCGAGCACGCGCTGGCCGAGCCGCTCAAGCAGCTCGTGCGCAACGCCGGCCAGGACGGCGCGGTGGTGATCCGCGAGATCGAGCGCATGAGCGCGGAAGGCAACGGCATCCAGGGCTACAACGTGCTGACCGACGAGTACGTCGACCTGATCGGTGCCGGCATCATCGACCCGGCCAAGGTCACCCGCGCCGCGGTGGAGAACGCCGCCTCGATCGCCGCGATGATCCTGACCACCGACGCGCTGATCGCCGACAAGCCCGAGAAGGAAAGGGCCGGCCCCGAGGCGCCGGAGATGCCGGACTACTAGGCCGGAATCGGGACCGGGGAGCCGGTTCCCGCCCCAGCCGACTGGACGAACAGCCGCCGGTGCCCGTGGGGGTGCCGGCGGCTTTTCTCTGTAGGGTGGTGGCCGGGAGAGCCTGGCGAATGGAATTCGCGGCTACCATTACGAAGCCCGCCTGCACGGGCTGGACGCCGAACTCTCACGTGAATAGCCGGCGAAGGCCGGCTTTGTGAGGGTAGGCGCGAATTCTATTCGCCGGCCCATGCGGCCGGCTGAGCAGTTACGGCGGTGGTTAGAATGTCCAGCACCTCACCCGGCTGGTGCGCCACCGCCCAGCGCCAGCGACCGAAGCCGCCTTGCGCCGTGACGGCCCGCGTCCATTCATCCAGATAGCGCCACTTCACCTGATCCTGTTCGGTGGTCTCGCCCTTGGTCTCCAGGAGCAGCATGTCGCCGCTCGTCAACCGGATCAGGAAGTCGGGCCGGTATTTGCGCACCGCGCCCCTGTAGACGTAGTAGACCTCGAAGCCGAGGTGGTCGTTCTTGGCCCAGGCGGCGACGTGCGGGCTCTCGTCCAGCGCGAAGGCATCGGACGCTTCCCAGGCGCTGTCGTAGGCGCAGACGTTGATGTGCGAGCGCTCCGTTCGCTCGCAGGGCTTGCCGGTGAACCAGGTGCGCATGTCGCCGGTGGAGCGGAGCGGATGGTCGCGGTCGAAGACGGGCTCGAGGCGCTCGGTGTTCTCCTGGCGCACGGCTTCCCAAAGGTGCTGGACGACCCGCGTCATGTTCAGGGTGATGATCAGCCGGCGGCGCAGGTCGTCCTGGAAGAACAGGGGCGGGTGAATCCGGATCGCGTCCGAGCCGATGAACTGCTCCGTCAGGCGCACGAGCTGGGCGAGCAGCACCTCCCGGCTGCCCTCCCAGGTGTGCTTCATCTGGTCGAACACGTCGCGCGTCGCCTCGAAGATGATGCGGCCGGTGCGGAAGGTCGCCGCCAGCCGCTCCAGGTCGATCCGGCTCACCTTGGTCACGTCCGGCTTGCCGTCGAGGATCGGCGCCAGGTCGGCGATGAGGGTGGACTGGGCCGCGTCGAGCGTGAGCGGCCGGACGCGCGACCAGTCCAGCGACAGCACCGGCTGATAGACGTGCTCGATGCGGATGACGTTCGGCCAAGTGAGCTCGAACGCGTCTTTCTTCGCGGGGTCCGGCTCGACGGCGGTCCGGGGCGCGATTTCGGTTGTGCTGCTGTCCGCGCCGCCTTCGTGCGGCAGGAAGGTGAAGGGCACGCCGAAGACGTTGACGTACTCGGGCTCGAAAAGGCCGGTCTCGGGATGGACCTCGTAGGCGGTGCGCCTGAGGCCGCGCCCGACGACCTGCTCGCACAGGAGCTGGCTGGAGAACGCCCGCAGGCCCATGATGTGCGTCACGGTCTTGGCGTCCCAGCCCTCGCTGAGCATCCCCACCGAGATCACGTTTTGGATGTTCGCGCCGGGCTGGCCGGGGCGCCCGACGGTATCGACCATCAGGCGGAGGTCGTGGGCCTGCTGGTCCTTGGTCCGCTTGGGCGCCGCCGGTGCCCCGCCGCTGTCAGGCTCGCCGCCTTCAGCATCGTCGTCACCCGGCCCGGTTTCCTTCACTTCAGCCGCTCCCTCGGCGGCTTCCGCCTGTTGGAGCACCTTGGAGTCGATGTGCAGGATGCGCGCCGGGTCGCAGAGCTCGTCGATGTGAACGCGCCGCGTGTCCAGGGCGTGCTTGATCCGCGCGGCGGTCTCGGTGCGGTTGCAGACGGTGATCATGACGGGCGGGGTGGATCGGCCCTGCTCGCGCCACCTGACGAGCCACTCGCGCCAGTCGTAGCCGAGCAGGTAGTAGGCGTTGGTCACCAGGTCCGGCAGCGGTTCCTCGGGCCGTGCGCGCCGGCTCAGGTCGTCCTTGACCTCGGGCACGTTGTAGAGGTGGTAGAGGAGCGGCTTGTAGTCCTTGGCGCCGGGGACGGCATCGGTGCGGATGACGACGCGCGGGGTTTTGACCAGGCCGGATTCGATGGCGTCGTTGAGGCCGAAGTCGCTGACGACCCAGCCGAAGAGCGCTTCCTCGGAGCTCTTCTTGCCGGAGGGCGCGAAGGGCGTGGCCGAGAAGTCGTAGCAGGTCAGGATGCCTCGGGATCGGTGCAGGCGATCGAGGCCGCCGATCCAGACGGTGGCTTCCTCGGCGCTGTCCTTCAGGTCGCGCTGCCGCAGGTATTTGCCTTCGGCCTCCCAGTTGACGCGCCAGGCGTGGTGCGCCTCGTCGTTGATCACGAGGAGGTTGCGCGCGGCCGCCATCTCGCCGAGCACGGCGCGGGTGTAGGCTTCGTCGCTCCTCGGGCCGCGCTTGTCCACGCTGCGGCGCCGCTTGATCTGCTCGGCGGATTCCCAGGCCAGGGCGTGCCAGTTGCGCACGAGCACCTTGCCCTGGCGGAGGCGGTCGAGGAGCGCCGATGGCACGATGCGGAAGGCGTCGTAGTAGTTGCCCTCGGCGGCCGGCTCCAGCACGGCCAGGCGATTCCGGACGGTCAGGCCGGGTGCGACGACCAGAACGTTCCTGGCGAAGCGGGTGTCTTGGGGATAGGTGGTCTTGTTCAGGATGTGCCAGGCGATCGCCATGGCCATGACGATGGTCTTGCCGGAGCCGGTCGCCATCTTGCAGCACTGGCGCAGGAAGGCGCCGCCATCGGATGGGACGTCGATGCCGACGCGATCGGCGGCGGGAGCCTCGGTGAGCCAGATCAGCGTTTCGATGGCCTCCATCTGGCAGAAGAAGAAGCGGCGGGCGTGGTACTCCTCGGGGTCGGTCCAGTAGTCGAGCAGGCGGCGGGTGATGCTGCTGGTGCCGGGATAGCCCGCCTCGCGCCAAGCCTGGACGCGCGGGCGGACTCTGTTGACGAGGGGAATTTCGACGAAGACGCCGGGATCGTCGAAGGCCTTGGTGCGCTCGGATGCCACGACGTAGCCGGCGGGGCGGCGGCCGTCGGCAAGGTCGAAGAGCCGCGTGGTGCGGTCGTAGCGCCAGTGGTGCGCCGGCTCGGTGTAGGGCGAGTTGACGATGAGGCGGTCGATGGTGGATTGGGGCATGGGGTAGCCTTAGTGACGGGTTGGCCACAGTCATTATTTCGGCCACCAGCCCGGCGAATGGAATTCGCGGCTAA
>CAZCJG010000171.1:0-9820 GCA_964498575.1 uncultured Anaerolineales bacterium
GTGCGCGTAGGACGCAGGGTGCGCACGGGTGGCGCGAAGGTGGCGGCGGCCGGCGCGGTGATCGCCGGCGCCGGCGCGGGCCGATCCTGCTCTTCGTCGTCATCGTCATCGTCGTCCGGCGGCCGGGCGGTAGGCTGGGGCGGCGAGGTCGCCGGCGGGGGCTGCGGGACGTTCGTGGCGGGGGGCGGCACATCGGTGGGCGCGGGTGCGCTCGTCGGCGGAGGGTCGGTCGGGCCCTGCGCCAGGCCGGGGCGGCCCGGCCCGGCCGCGAAGCCGATCCCGAGGGCGAGCGCGACCAAGCCGCGCCAGATCGTCGGTCGGCGACCGATCCGCCCGCGCAGGATGAAGCCCGCTTGCCTGTCTGCCATGCCGCTCGGATGGTAACGCGGTTGCCGTGAATGCACAAGCAGCCGCGGGCGGATGGCCGTGATCGTCCAAGGCATCGAGGGATGTGGTACAATCGGCGCCAGGCAACCTGCCCGCGCGCCGGCGCCGTCGGCCATCCGCCGCTCGTGATGGACGCCGGCGATCCGTGCGGGCGACCCACCCTGGATCCAACGAGGAGGATGCTCCGATGCTACACGGCAATCTCGTGGTGCTGCGCGCGATGGAGCGCGCGGACATCCCGCGCATGTGGGAGTTCGCCCAGGACATGGACCTGGGCCTGATGACCGGGGCCGGCGGGCGCCCGACGCCGCTGGCGACGATGGAGCGCATCTACGAGGAGAAGTGGTCGGGCCAGGAGAGCGACTCCGTCCGCTGGGGCATCGAGGCGCATGGCGCGTTGATCGGCGGGGCCGAGCTCTACAACATCGGCTGGCTGAACCGCTCGGCCGAGCTGGCGGTGTGGATCGGCGATCGCGCCTACCGCCGCCGCGGCTGCGGGCACGACGCGATGCGCCTGGCGCTGAACTATGCCTTCAAGCTGCTTGGCCTGAACCGGGTGAGCTACTTGGCCAACTCCGACAACGCCGCCGCCATCCACGCCTACATGAAGGTCGGCTTCGTCGAGGAAGGGCGGATGCGCCAGGCCTTCTACCGCGACGGCATCTACCACGACATCCTGGTGCTCGGCATCCTGCGCGAGGACTGGAAGGACGACTCGCCGCTGCAGACGCTCGACCAGTTCATCCGCCAGGAGGGCGGCAAGGGCTACTAGGCTGGGTGCGCGGGCCTCCGGCCCGCTTGACCTGCGAGCACCAAAGGTTCATCGCGCGCGACGTGCGGGCCGGAGGCCCGCGCACCCAGGGTAATCCTAGTGCCCGAAGATCCCGACCGTGCCGCTGATCTCGTTGGCGACCAGGACCAGGGCCCTGCCGGTCGGGCTGTTGGCCGCCGGCACGAAGCGCACGACCTCCGGGCCGCTGTCCGGCCCCGGCGGGGTACGCGTGAAGTCGCGGTTGTTGAGGTACTGGACCAGGGTCGGCGCGGCCGGGTTGGTGATGTCGTAGACCACGAAGCCGCCGATGCGCTCCAGGCAGACGAAGGCGTAGGTGCGGCCGTCGATCGCGCCGATGGCCAGGCCCTCCGGTTCGGGGCCCTTGTTGTCGCTGCGGTCGTCGAAGGTGTTGTTGTCGTGGCTGGCGTTGAAGCGGGTGGGGAAGGCCGCCGCGGTCGCCAGCTCGAGCTGATCGCCGCTGTCGAAGACCAGCGCGCCGGTCGCCGCGTTCCAGATCGAGAAGGAGCGCGCGCCGAACACGTGGATCTGGTCGAAGTCGCCGTCGCCGTCGGTGTCGCCGGTGGCGCGGCTGACGTTCAGGCGGCCGAGGTTGGCGTTGGCTTTCAGCGTGGCGGCGTTGGGGAAGACGGTCGGGTCCAGCACGTAGCCCGCGTTGCCGGCGCGGATCTCGTCGGTGTAGCCGGGCCAGTCACGCGCCTCGCCTTCATTGGCCGTGAGCAGGTAGGTCGTGTCACCGGACGGGTAGACGCTGACCGCGTCCGGCTCGAACATGCCCCGCAGCGGCCAGGTGGCGATGTTGATCACGTTGTCGCGGTCGCTGGCGTCCAGGCCCTTGCCGGGCAGGCTGTGGTCTTTGAGGCCCAGCGGGCGCAGCGTGGTGACCTTCGCCGCGGGCAGGTCGATGACGGCGAGGGCGTTGTTCTCCTGCAGGGTGACGTAGGCCGTGCGCGAGTCGGGCGACACCGCGGCGAACTCCGGCTCGATGTCCTGCGCCACCGATGCGTTCGGGCCGAAGATCCTGATCGCCGGGTCGAGCTCGGCGTGGCGCGGCCCGCCGACGTTGAAGGCGCGGAAGTCGATCGTCTTCACCGTGCCCGGGATGTAGGAGCCGGGACGCTGGCCGGCGACGAAGCTGAGCGTGATGACGCTGATCGTGCCTTCGGGGTCGACCGAGTCCGGTTGGTTGTAGCTGTTGGGCTCGCCCTCGTTGGCGACGAGCACCTTCCTGCCGTCCGGCGTGAAGGTCAGCATGTCCGGCAGCGCCCCGACGGTGACGTAGCCGAGGCCGTTGCCGCCGCGGTCGAAGAAGACCACCTTGCCGGGATTGGTCTTCGGCGCGGCTTCCACCGCGACGACCACGGTGCCGCGGTAGACGTCCACGCTGTTCGGCCCCGCGCCATATTGCGCCAGCGAGACGCGCCGGACGAGCTGGGGCGTGGCGGGGTTGGCGATGTCGACGATGTCCAGCGAGTTGTCCGTCGAGTTGGTGACGAAGAGCCGACCCTGGTCGTAGGCCACGGTCTCGGCCGAGGCCAGTCCCAGCCCGGTGCTGTAGTCACCGAGAAGCGTGAAGGTCGGGGCGACGCCGACAGCGGCGACGGGGGGCAAGGTGGCGGACGGGGCCGCCGCCAGGGCGAAAAGTGCGGCGACAAGGGGTAAACGCAAGCGCATGGCTAACCTCCAAAGTGCGGTCTGGCAGAATTGGGTTGGCGAAAGTCCTGACGAAGCGCCAAGAATCGCGCCGGCGGGGCCGGGTGGCGCGGGGAGAGTATAGCCGCGGTGCGTTAAGGCAGGTCAAACCGTCGGTTAAATCTCCGAGACCGGCATGGGTCGCCCTTGTGCCAGGTGGTTCACCGCCGGTGCAGCGCCTGACGCTTGCCAGTTGATATCCTGTGCTATCCTAATCCGCGAGAATCGCCCGATGAGCCAGATTGTGACCTTGGACCTGCCGGATGCACTCGCGAGCCGAGCTCGTGCAGAGGCTGAACGCACCCACCAGCGCCTTGAAGACGTTCTTCTCGGGTGGATCGACCATGTCGCCGCGGAGACCCCGATCGAGAGCATGAGTGACGAGCAGATTATGGCGCTCAGCAGCTTGATCATGCCTGCGGATCTACAGGCCGAGCTGTCCGACCTGCTGGATCGGCAACGCGAAGGCAGCCTTTCCGACCCTGCCCGCCAGCGCTTGGATGAGTTGATGGCGACCTATCGTCGTGACCTCGTCCGGAAGGCGCGGGCTACGAAAGTCGCTGTGGCCCGTGGCCTGATTCCCGCCCTTGGTTGAGGAGCGTGGCACGGAACCGGATCCCGGCCGATGTCGCTCGCCGTGTTCGAGAAGCGGCCGGTTACCGCTGCGGTTACTGTCGCAGCCCTCAGCGGCTGGTTCTCGCCAGACTGGAGATCGAGCACATCATCCCGCTCGCCGCGGGAGGATCAGACGACGAGCCCAACCTGTGGCTGGCATGCCCTTTGTGCAACAAGGCGAAGTCCAGCCGCACCGAGGCGGCTGATCCGCAGAGCGGGCTGTTGGAGAGAGTCTTCAATCCGCGCACCGATGCTTGGGCCGAGCACTTCCGGTGGAGCGACGATGGCTTGCAGATCATCGGCCTGACCCCGATCGGCCGTGCGACCGTCGCCGCCCTTCACCTGGATGACGATCCTGATGCGCTCGAAGTGCGCAGCTACTGGATCCAGGCCGGGTGGCACCCTCCGGAGGACTGACGGTTAGCCGCGCGGCCGAGCGGGCGACGTAACCGCGGCGTGAGACGGGCCGATGGTTGAACCCATGCTGATCGACCGCCTTGCCGAAACCGACTCCGACGCCGTAAGATCGACTTCGGGTATCTTCGTTCCGACACAACCACATGAACCTCGATCTCTTCATCAAACCGCGGCAGGGAGATTCACCCCTGCGGGAATCTCATCCTCCAGGATCCCGTGGCTTGCCCAAAACGGAATCGCTTGCCCAGTGCGAGGCTCTCGACCGGCGCATGTACCTCAGGGAGCCGGCCGATGCGTGCCGCTGAACACGCCGACGCGCGCGACAAGCTTGTCGATACGATCCACGACGTGCTCAGCGCCGACGCACGTTTCGTGGCGGCTTGGCTGGCCGGCAGCTTGGGGCGGGGCGACGGCGACGCGTGGAGCGATGTGGACCTGTGGCTGGCGGTGGCCGATTCGGCCTGCCCAGCGCTCTGCAATCGGCCGGATGGCTTTGCCGCGACGCTGTCGCCGGGCCGCGGCGAGCTCGTCGCCCGCTTCGGGGACGTTGCCGTCGAGGGTGAGAATGCGGTCAATGCCGGCCCGGACGGCGTGGCGATGAACATCGTCTACCGCGATCCCGTGGTCGTCGTGGACTGGTACCTCGTGCCCGCGACCTCCGCCAGGCGCCCGACCGACACGCGACTTCTGTTCGACCACTCGGGCATCCCGATCGCCGAGGCGACACGGGTTCCGGCACACGACCGCGCCAGGCTCGCGGCCGTGGAAGTCGCGATGTTTTGGTACTTCACCCAAACCACTGTGAAGGCGATTCGCAGGGGCGACGTTGTCCAGGCCCAACTCCTGTTTCAGCACATGCGGGCATGCGCATGGAGAGCGGAGCGCCTGGTCAACGGTCTGCCGGCCGGGCATTACAGGGAGCGTGGGCAGGGACTTGCGCGCTCCCCATCCGAGCAAATCGAGCTGCTACGTCAGGCCTGTTCGCACATGCTGACCGTCATGCCGCGGGTGGAAGCGATCGGCGGAGCGGTGCCGCGTGATCCCATGTCCTGGGTGGAAGCTCTGCTCGTGTAATGGACCTCGATCGCTTCCGAGCCAGCCCCGCCGGCCGCCTGCTCGCGGCCGGTTCAGTCGATCCGCCTTACTGGGCCTTCGTGCCGCATCCCCTGCCTCCCGATCTGGCCATCGACGGCCATCTGGCGGCGGCCGTCGAAGACGCCGGTCACGCGCTGGGCGAGCTGGCCGGCCTCGGGCGGATCGTGCCCTATCCCGACCTGATCGCCCACCCCTTCGTGCGGCGCGAGGCGGTGCTGTCGTCGCGCATCGAAGGCACGCGCGCGGAGATCGACGACCTCTACGCTTTCGAGGCCGGCCAGCCCACGGGCCAGGCCTGGTCCGGCGCCGTGCCGGAGGCCGATGTGCAAGAGGTGCTGAACTACGTCCACGCGCTGGAGTATGGCCTCGATCGGCTGCGGGAAGGCGCGGTCGGGCTGGACCTGCTGCGCGATGTTCATGCCCGGCTCATGGCGGGCGTGCGCGGTGGCCGCGCCTCACCCGGCGCCTTCCGCACGGCGCAGAACTGGATCGGACGCCCGGGTTCAACCCCCGCGACCGCGAGCTACGTACCGCCGCCCGTACCCGAGATGTTGAGCGCCCTGACCGACCTGGAGGCGTATCTGCAATCCGCGGACCCTTTCCCGCGGCTGATCCGGCTCGCGTTTATCCATTACCAGTTCGAGGCGATCCACCCGTTCCGCGATGGCAACGGGCGGGTCGGCCGCCTCCTCATCACCTTCCTGCTCGCCCAGTGGCGCATGCTCCCCGTGCCCCTCCTGTCGCTCAGCGCCTTCTTCGAGTCGCACCGCCGGGCCTATTACGACGGACTGCTGGCGGTCAGCCGGGATGGTGATTGGCGCGGCTGGGTCCAGATCTTCCTCGCCGGTGTCCGCGCCGAAGCGCGGGGCAGCATCCGCCGCGCGTTGCGTCTGATCGAGCTGCAGGCCGAGTGGCGCCGCGAGCTCGCTGGCGCCGGCGCCAGCGGCAGGCTGCTCCAGCTCGCGGATCAGCTCCTGGAAACCCCGATCCTGACGGTGCCGCAGGCCGCCCGCCACCTGGGCGCATCCTACAACGCCGCCCAACGCCAGCTCGACAAGCTGGTCCAAGCCGGCATCCTCCGCCAAACCCACGACGCGCCGCTCAAGCGCTACGAGGCGCCGGCGATTCTCGCGGTGCTCAGAGAACCGATCGATGAGGGTGTGGCAGAGACGTGAGGGATCTCGCGGTAGCGGCTGGAATCCACAGCGGATGACATGGGGCAGCTTGCGGAACCATCGCGGTTTCCGATTTGGGTCGAAAACGGAAAGTCGCTGATCATGGATTGACGCCGGCGGAAGTCAACGCGCCCTTCGTTTCCGTTTTCCGGTCAAAACGGAAACGGTCGGTGGTCCTGGCTCATCCTACTGGCTCACCCTCCCAGTGTCACCGAACGCCCCCGCCATCACCCGTCCCCAACGCCGCCTCCTCGCCGACAGCGCCGGCAGCGCCATCGCCCGGGGGCCCCGCTCCCGCCCGCTCCAGCCGATCGTCGATCTGCCCCAGGTGCGCGATGACGATGTTGTGGCGCGTGTCGATCTCCTCGCGCAGCGCGCCGGCCGCCGCGTCGATGGCGGCGTGGACGTTCTTCAACTCGACGTCGAGAAAGGTTTGCAGGTTCCCCAGGCGCGACGACTCCGCCTCGTCGGCCAGCTTGCGCGAGGCCTCGGCTTCCTTGGAGTAGCGCCGGAACTCGATCAGGCTGGCCGTGCGCATGCTGGAATAGAGCACGACGTAGAGCAGGGTCAAGCCGCCGAGGATGCCCAGCATCACCAGCCCCAGCGGCGCCTCCGTGGTCTGGTTCAGCACCTTGATATCGCCCGGCGCGTTGAACGCCGCCCAGTTCTGCCACACGAAGACCGCCAGGAGCACGAGCACGACGACGACGATAATCGTTCGATAGGGGATGCGCATGGGGTTGCCTCCTAGGCCAGGCCAGAGATGCACGCTCGGGCGGCGGCTTGCAGTGGTGGTTCTACGGGTCGGGGCGCATCGCGATCAGCGTTTGAGAAAGACGACACGGTCTGCCCAATCGAGATCACCCTCAACGTCCCAAAGCTGGATGAGCGCCCGCACCAGCCCGCCGACGTCGTTGAGGGCAAAGGTCTGTGAGGGGACGAACACGACACCGCCGTGCGACGTACCGGCCTCGCTCAGGCTCCGCAGCAGTGCGGGAATCGTGCGGAGATCGAAGGTCACGAGGGTTCGCCCTTCGCCATGCGCGGCGCTCAAGATGGTCTCGTCGTCGGCACCCAGGAAGGCCCCGGTCTGCCAGTCGCGCAGGGCGACAATCGGGATCTCGGGTCGATGCGCGGTGATTTCCGCGGCGACCGCCGGGGACAGATGCTCGTCAAGCAGGTAGCGCAGCACGCGAGACCCCGTGCTTGTCTAGGCCTCGGGATCGGCGGCGACCTGAACCAGCTCAGCCTGCGGGAGCTGGCGGGAGAGGTCGCCCCAGCCCACCGCCAGGTTGTCGGCGATGGCGACGTCGATCTCGTCCGGGAAGGCCGCGGCATAGTTCAAGGCCGCCTGGACGCGATAGCGCGGCCAGCCGAGATGCGCCGCGGCCCGCAGCGCATCGAGTTGGAAGGCTCGCGCGACCTGGACCACCTCCCACACCGCTAGCGTCGATCCCCGCACATAGGCCTGCCGCCCGACCGGCGACGGGCGGAACTCGATCTGCCCGAACTCGGCCTGGCGCAGCGACTCCTCGACCAGCATCGCCCCCGTCTCGCTCGGTGTCCGCCCGAGCCGGCGCGCGAGCCGGTGCAGGCGCTCGATCTGCTCCGGGCGCAACCGCATGCTGATGACCTGTGACATGGTGACCTCGTGCTGTTTACATCGTCTACAACTTGTACCATTGTATCAGCTCGGCGGGCGGTGGGCCAAATCCAGCTCCGCCACGACGAGCCCGTGGTCGCTACCCACCGTCAGGGCCTCGTCGTACAGCGTCTCCACGTCCCGCACACGGAACTCGCGCGAGACATAGATCCGGTCCATCCGGTTGACCTTGGGGTGGTTGCCGGTCGAGCGCTGGTAGGTGACCGCCAGCGCGCCGTCCTCGGGTCGGACGCCGAGCCTCCGGCGGCGTTCGAGCAGGTCCGGCCGATTGCGCGTCAGGTGCTCGAACATCGCGTCGCGCAGCCCATGATCGGCGCCGGCGTCGTGGAACCTGCTCTGCTCGTAGAACGCGTCCTTCGGATCGAGGGCCGCCGGTTCGACCGAGTCCTCCCAGACGTTGCCGTCCATCCCGACGACCAGCGGCCCCGCGCTCGCCCGGACCCAGGCGTCGAGCGACCGGAAGAGCCGCATCTTGCGCGCGATCTTGCGCAGCCGCTCGTCGCCCCTGCCCGCCGCGTCCGGCGCGTGGAAGCTCGCGACCGTGAGCTCCGCGCCCCCGAGGTCTGCATCTCCTAGGCGCACGCGGGCGCTCATGATCCGCGCCCGGCGCCACAGGTCCGCCTCGCCCGCCGCGTCCGCTTCGATCGGCACCAGCGCGCCGTCGTCGACCACCGCCCCGCCCCGCACCAGGATCGCGACGCCGTGCGCGTGCTTGTCCCAGGCGCCCCCGAGCAGGGCGATCGCATGAACGCCGCGCAGCGACCCGCTCGTGAAGACCTCAAACGCCCGGACGCCGACTTCTTGGAGGAGTGCCACATCCCAGTCGACGAGCTCGAGCAGGCGCAGTTTGTCGCCGGAGCGGGCGGGGTTGAAGCTGTTGACGTTCCAGGTGGCGATGCGCATGGCGGTCACCGCCCCGCGTTGATCCGATGGTGCTCCTGCAGGCCGCGCACCTTCAGCTCGTGGTCGCGCAACGCCCGAATCCCGGTGACGGCCGCCGCCGCCGCGGACAAGGTCGTGAGCAACGGCACGCGGTGGGCGATGGCGGCGCGGCGGATCGCCTGGCCGTCGGCGTAGGCGGTGGAGCCGAGGGGCGTGGAGATCACCAGGTCGACCTCGCGCGCGGCGATCGCGTCGGCGACGTGGGGCGAGCCTTCGGAGACCTTGTTGACGCGTTGGACCGCGAGGCCGAGCATCCCCAGCCAGGCTGCGGTGCCGGCGGTCGCCATCAGCCGGAAGCCCAGGCGATCGAGGTCGCGCGCGATCTTGGCGACGGCGGCCTTGTCCAGGTCGTTGACCGTGATGAGGACCGTCCCCGCGGTGGGCAGGGACTGCCCCGCCGCCAGCATCGCCTTGGCGAAAGCGTGGCCGAAGCGCGAGGCGTGGCCCATGACCTCGCCCGTGGAGCGCATCTCGGGACCCAGCTCGACCGCCGCGCCGGGCAGCTTGTCGAAGGGCAGCACGACTTCCTTGACGAAGAAGCCGTCGACCGGCGGCGTCTCGACCAACCCGATCTGGGCGAGCGTCCGGCCCGCGGCGATCTCTGCGGCCAGGCGGGCCAGGGGGATGCCGGTGGCCTTGGCGATGAAGGGCACCGTGCGGCTGGCGCGCGGGTTGACCTCCAGGACGTAGACCACGTCGTCCTTGATCGCGAACTGGATGTTCATCAGGCCCTTCACGCCCAGCGCCAGGCCGATCTGCTCGGTGTAGTCGCGGATCACACCCAGGTGGTAAGCGCTGACGCGATAGGGCGGCAGGACCATCGCACTGTCGCCGGAGTGGACGCCGGCCTCCTCGATGTGCTGCATCACCCCGCCGATCACCACCCGCTCGCCGTCGCACAGCGCGTCGACGTCGACCTCATAAGCGTCCTCGAGGTAGTGGTCGACCAGGATCGACCTGTCCGGCGCCGCGGCGATCGCCTGCTCGAGGTCGCCGTCGAGATCCGCCCGGCCGTAGACGATCGCCATCGCCCGCCCGCCGAGC
>CAZCJG010000172.1:0-9807 GCA_964498575.1 uncultured Anaerolineales bacterium
CCCGGCCCGAAGGGGAGCTGCCGCTTGAGGAATGCCGCCGCGTAAACCGCCTCCTCGCGCCGGCTGTAGGCCAGGCCCCAGATCGCCCCGACGTCCTCAAGGGTCGCCAGCACATGCTGCGGCCGGTCGTTCGGCGTGTCGGAGATGAGCAGGACGGAAGGCGCATCCTCGTCGAAGACCCGGCCCGCCCGGCCCTTGTCGGAAGCCAACCCGCGGAAGCAGCTCGTCACCAGGTAGGGCCGGCCCGTCTCGCAGGCGGCCTCGAAGTCGATCGGCGGCGCGGCGGCGCCGGCGCGCGCCACCAAGACGCCGACGAGGGCAAGGCCGACCGGGACGATCCAAAGCCGCAGGGAAAACCGAACGCGTCGCTTCATCGTGTCACCTCCTTGGTCGGCCCGGCACCGGGCAGCGGATCTCCAACTATTCACGCGACGATTGGCAGGCGAGAAGTGTGACTGATTGCTCTTCCGCGCGGCGGCCGGGGCTGGACGGCGCCTCCGGATCAGGCTACAGTTCGGCCGACGAACGTAGCCGAAGGAGGCAAACTCTTGCAAAAATCCACCACGCTCGCCACAACCTTGGCCCTCCTCGCTCTTCTAACCGGACTCGCCGCCCTGTCCTCGCGCGCGACAACACATGCCGGCCGGGATCGGGATGCCGCGGGCCGATCAGGACGCACCGCCGCCGATGGCCCCCGCGCCCCCGACCAATGCCCCGCCCCACGTCCCGTGACCCCGATCAGCAGCGCCTTCTTCACCGACATCTCGGAGGCGAGCGGCATCCGCGACGAGAACTTCGTGCCCAATCCGCCGGCGCCGATACCGATCAACGACCACAGCCGGCTGGCCTTCGCGGACATCAACGGGGATGGCTGGGACGACATCGTGATGCACAGCCTCTTCCCCAACCCGCGGGCGGGCATCCCCTTCGAGCACCTGGTGTTCCTCAACAACAGCGACAACGGCTTCACCAATTTCAGCGACGAATCCGGCTTGCGCAACATCCAGGCCGGCTTCTTCCTCTTCGGCGACGTCGACAACGACGGCGATCAGGACGCCTTCGCCGGGCTGGACATCCCGCTCGCCGGCCAGGGCCATCGCATCCTGCTGAACGACGGCACCGGCCGCTTCACCGAGAAGCCGCTTTCCGGCGTCAACATGCCCTTCCAGGACCAGAACGGCAACGTCATCCACTACGCCGGCAACGCGGTGTTCGCGGATCTCGACGGCGACGCCGACCTCGACCTGTATGTCGGCAACGGCCAGTCCAGCGCGGCGGTGCCGGACCAGGTGTTCATCGGCAACGGCGACGGCAGCTTCACCTACGAGCCGAGCCGCCTGAAGGGCCCGACGATCGCCCGCGCCTCCAACGGCACGGTGACCTGCGACTACGATCGGGACGGCGACCAGGACATCTTCGTCTCGGTCTACGGCATCAGCATCGAGCTGGGACACAACCTGCTGTGGGAGAACGACGGCCGCGGCTTCTTCACCAACGTCGCCCGCGAGCGCGGCTTCGAGGCGCTGGCCACCGGCAACTACTACCTCGCCGAGACCGGCCACGGCCGCGATCCCGAGCCTGGCAAGGCGCCCGGCCAGTTCGTCGGCGGCAACGGCTTCGGCCTGCAGTGCGAGGACATGACCAACGACGGGCTGCCGGACATCTTCATCACCAACATCTCGCACCCCAATGCCACCGACTACAACCGCACCTGGTCCGATCCCTCCGAGTTTCTGGTCAACCAGGGTCCGCAGAAGGGCTTCGCTTTCGTCAACGAGTGGCTGGACCGCGGGCTGCCCTTCAACGAGGGTGACGTCGACGGCGGGGCGGTGGACTTCGACAACGACGGCTACGTCGACCTCTCGATCTCGCGCGACAGCAAGTACGAGCCGAGCTACACCACGCCCGACCAGCGCGCCTGGTTCGGCCTGATGCACCAGCGTCCGGACGGGACCTTCGAGAGCGTGGGGCTGGCCAGCGGGATCAACGACACCGCGCACGATCCGCCCGCGCTGGGGCGGATGAAGGCGGCCCAGAACCACGCCTGGTCGGACATCGACCACGACGGCGACCTGGACCTGCTGGTCGGCGGCCGCACCAACAGCGCCACCGGCCGGCCGAACTTCCTCTTCCAGAACGAGATCGGCAGCCGGAACGACTGGCTGGCGATCCGCCTGGAAGGCGACGGCCAGCGCGTCAACCGCGACGCGATCGGCACGCGCGTCGAGCTGGTCTATCCGGACGAGGTGCTGCGGCGCGAGGTCAAGAGCAGCCGCGGAATGTACAACTCGATGGACACCCGCGCCCTGCACTTCGGCCTCGGCGCGCGCGGCTGCGACTACCAGCTCAAGGTGACCTGGCCGGACGGCACGGTCCAGACGATGGCCGGCGCGGAGGTCGGCCGCAACCGCTGGCTGACGCTGCGCTACGGTGAGCAGGAGCCGACCGCGACCCCCGCGCCGACCGCGACCACCACGCCGCCCGGCACCGGCGGAGACATCACCATGACCGGCTGGATCACCGACACCGTCTCCAGCGCCCCAATCGCCGGCGCCACGGTCGCCATCAGCGTCTGCGTGCCGCACCAGCCCTTCCAGGGCACGTCGGGGGCGGACGGGCGCTACAGCGTGCTGCTGCCGGCGCAGTACGCCAACCTCTGCGAAAGCGTGAGCATCGAGGCGCGCGCCGCGGGCTATGCGACGCATCAGGAAACCGCTACGGTCGCCGAGCTGCGCGCCAACCCGCGGCGGGACTATCGGCTGGCACCGGCCGCGACGCCGACGCCGCCGGGCACGCCGCCGACACCTACCCCGACCCCCTCGCCGACGCCGACCACCCACATCCACTTCATCTTCCAGGGCACGGTGCGCGATGGCACCGGCGGCGGTCAGTCGCCGCTCCCCGGCGCGAACGTCGCCGTCGGCACATGCCACTGCGGAACCTTCGGTGACGAGACCGACGCCGACGGCAAATACGAGGTCGTCGGCTTCACCAACAGTTGCGTTGTGGGCTGCGGCACCATCCTCTACACCGTGTCGGCGCCCGGCTTCGAGACCCTCCGCCTGACAGCGCCCGAGCCGCCCACCGGCGGGCCTTGGACCACGGTCTACCGCGACTTCACACTCGTCCGCCAGAAGCTCTATCTGCCGATCCTGCGCCACGACGGCCCGGCGGAGGGTTCGGCGAGAAACCGCCCAGGCTGACCCCAGGCTGATCCGGGGGTTGGGTGTAGGGCCGCGGGCGCTCCGGCGCGGATTTCCTGTCCACGTGTTACCAATTGCCGTGTTAACGGTACATATTGCGTAGACCTGTAACCTAGCCCCGCCGCTTCGGTTCTACAGGACATACGCGGCGGCCCGAGCGCCAGCACGAAGGGAGTCTGCCATGCAAGGACGGGAAGTGGTCGAACAGTCAGCGACAGCCTTGGGACGTGCCGGTGAGGTCGTCGGAGCCGTCCGCGCGGTGATCCGAACAGCCTGCTCCGCCGTCCGGAATGCCGCCCGGAGCCTGGCGCCCAACCGCGCGAGCACCATCGCGGCCCTGCTCGCGGTCGTCGGGATGCTCCTCGCACCCTCCCCGGCCGGTGCTCAGACCGCGCCCAAGGCCGGCGACTGCCGCCCCGCCCTGTGGCAGAGCTACGTCGGTGCCGCCAACGCCGCGCTCGGCGATCCGATCGGCGTCGAGATCCACCTCGATCCGGGCTGCGCGGCGGATGCGCTCCCCAAGCACTACATGTTCGTGCTGCCGGCCTGGGACGATCCCGCCGCCGCCGCGGCCGCGCGAGACGCGGTGCGCGCCTTCGTGCGCCAGCTCGGCCCGGCCTCCAAGCTCGGCCTGGCGCTCGGCGACAATTCGACCCCCCGGATGGTCCAGATCGGCGCGGCGCCGAGCCAGGTCGAGTCCGCGCTCCAATCCTTCGGAGCCACCACCCAGGGCGCCACGCTGGAGGACCTGGTCCGCGCCGCCCACAACTCCTACGCCGACACCAACCACCCGATCACCGGCATCTCCAGCCTGCCGGCCGGCAAGCGCCACATCGTCATCGTCGGCCACGCCGGCGTGCCGACCGGCTTCGAGCCGCGCCTCGAGTTCAACGTCGAAACCGCCCGCGACATCGCCATCGACGTCGACCGGATTTGCGTCGGTGGCGGCTGCGCGGCGGTGGAGGGCATTCAGACCGTCGACGTGCCCGACGCCGCGGGAATCGCGCCGGCGCTGGAAGACATCGAGGCCCGGCCGGCGCCGACCGAGCTGGAATGGACGCGCGTCCGCGGCTACCTCGGCAATCCGGTGGACTTCGTCTTCCCCTCCGCCGAGCCGCGGGCCAGCCGCATGGGGCGCAACTTCGGGAATGCCTACATCGAGTGGCGGAGCGGTCGAACGGGCGCGCCGTCGATCTTCGCCTATCGCGTTCGCCCGCTGGCCAGCGGCGTGGTCCGCGCCGCCGGCAGCTTCGAGATGGAGGGCGTGACCTCGGCCGGCATCCCGATGCGGGCCCACTACGAGATGAACGCGGGCATCCGCATCGACCCGCGGCCCGAGCAGCCCAGCGTCTGCGGCCTGCGCGCCGAGGCCCTGGCCGCCCCCGATCCGGTGGAGCTCGGCGCGACGGCCGACGTCGCCCTGAACTTGCTCGCCGACTGCCCGGCGAGCACGCGCCCCGTCGATGCCGTGCTCGCGATCGACCTCTCCGCTTCGATGCTCCAAGGAGAGCGCCTGACCGCGGCGAAGACCGTGGCCCGCACCTTCGTCCGCAGGTTCGACTTCAAGCTCGGGCGGCTGGCGGTGCTGGGCATGGATTCGCGGGTCGTCGAGCTGACCGGGCTGGGCAGCGACGCGCCGGCGATCCTGGCGGCGATCGACGCGCTCCAGCCGCGGGGGGACAACGCGCTGGGCGACGGGCTGGATCGGGCGCGCGAGATCCTGGACGCGCGGCGGCCCGGCGCGCTGCCGGTGATCATCCTGATCTCCGACGGCGTGCTCACCGACGACCCGCAGCCGGCGGCGGACTGGGCCCAGCTCGAAGGCATCCGCATCGTCGCCGCCTGCGTCAACACGCCCGCTAACTGCGACCGCAAGTTCCAGCCGCTGGCCTCGCCGGCCTCGTACTACCTGGCGACCACCGATCCCCTGCTGCTGGACCGCTTCTTCGGCGATCTGGGGGCCTACCTGGGCAAGCCGGACTTCAACCGGCTGTCGGTGACGCACACGCCCTTCCCGATCTTCAACTACACCGGCCAGGGACCGAATCACAATCGGCCGCAGATCGCCGCGGACGGGCGCCTGACCTGGGTGGAGGCGGCCCCGCTGTTCGGGCGAACCAGGATCACCTATCCGCTGGAGGCGATCGGCCCCGGCCGCTGGCCGATCGCCGAGTCGATCCAGGCCCTATGGGTCGACAGCGACGGCGGCGTCGGTTCGGCCAGCATCCCCGTGCCCGAGCTGACGGTAATCGCGCCGGGCGAGGGTCCCTGCCGGCCGGAACGCCTGGAACGCGGTGTCCAGCCGGACCGCTTGTCCGTCGGCGAGACGCTGACCACGACGGTCTCGGTCAACTTGAACTGCTCCGGCCGGCCGCAGCCGATCGAGATCGCGCTGGTGCTCGACCACTCCTTCTCGATGCGCGGCCAGCGCCTGATCGACATGCGCGCGGCGGTCGACACGCTGCTCGCCGAGACCGGCGGCCTGGACGCGCGCTTCGCGCTGGTCGCGTTCGACCACACCATCCTCGCCAAGCTGCCGCTGACCGACGATCGGGCGGCGATCCGCCAGGCGCTGGGGCGGCTCGCCGCCGACGGCAACACCAACATCGGCCTGGCGATCGACACGGCCGCCGAGCTGCTCGAGGGCGCGCGCCCGGGTGCGCGGCGCTTCATGGTGCTGCTCACCGACGGCGACAACTCGGCCGGCGCGCGGCCGATCCCGCCCTCGGCGATCAACGCCCGCGACGCCGGCATCGAGATCATCGCGATCTGCGCCGGCGGGGTCTGCGACAAGGATCTGAAGCTGGCGCCCAGCCAGCCCGCGTTCTACTTCGACGTGCCCAACAGCGCCGAGCTGGCCCAGCTTTACCGGCAGATCGCCAAGGCCCTGATCGGCCTCCTGCCCGCGAGCATCGAGCTCAGCGACCAGCCCGGCCCGGCGCTGCCCCCGGTTCCGGACAGCGCCGCGCCGGTGCCGCTCTCGGGTCCCGATCCCCAATACTGGTCCTTCGGCTTCCCGTCGGAGGCCGGCATCTCGATCACGCAGCGGCTGACCGCCGCGCGCCCGGGCCGGCATCCGGTGACCCTGTGGACGCGGGTGGACTATCTGACGGCGGATGGCAGCCGCGGCAGGCTCTACGTGCCGCCGGTCCCGGTGACCATCGACGGCCCCGCGCCGGAGGTCCCCCCGACCACCCTACCCATGCTGACCCCGACCCCGTGGCCAACCGACACGCCGCCCCCCACCGCCACGTCGACTCCGACCGACACGCCGCGATCGACCGCCACGCCGACGCCCGACCCCCGGCGCCGCCTGTCCCTGCCCTGGCTGGCCCGCGAGGTCCGCCTAGAGGACCTGCCGGTGGCGCCGACGGCCCCGCCGCCGACCGAGACCCGGATCCCGACCGACATCCCGACCGCCACCACCGCCCCCAGCCTCACGCCCAGCCCCACCCGCACTCGCCCGCCGACGCGGACGAATACGCCGACGCCGGGGCCGACGCGGACGCCGACGGCCACCGTGCCGCCGGCGCCGGATGTGCACATGACGGGGCTCAACTGCTACGGCGAGGATGAGGTCGCCTACGTGGGTAACTTCGGCAACGCGGATGCGCAGCTCGCGGGCTGGCGGATTCGTGCGCTGCCGTCGCGGCGCACCTTCACCTTCCCGGCGTACCGCCTCAGGCCGTTGGAGGAGGTCCAAGTCCACAGCGGCCCGCGTGCGCCGGAGACCGGCAACGGCATCATCCGCTGGACGCTGAGCCAGATCTGGGAGCGTCAGGACCGCGGCGAGCTGATCAACCGGCAGGGGGTAGTGGTCGGGGACGTGACGTGCGGGAGGGCGCGGGCGCCGGGGAGGTGAGCTCGTGGGACGGCGGGTCTAGGAGCCTAGCCCCCGATCGCGTGCATCCGCCGCCGTTCCGTGTGGACGCCGATGCCGAGCGCGTGGCCCGTGGGTTTCGCGGCGACCGCGCGTTCAAGCGCCGCGCCGAGCTCCGCCTGGCCGCCACCGCCGCGCAGGATGGCGCGCACGTCGATCTCGTCGTCGTGCAGCAGGCAGAGGTGGAACTTGCCGTCGGCGGTCAGGCGCATACGGTTGCAGGTGCCGCAGTAGGGCGCGCTGACCGGCGAGATGAAGCCGACCCGGCCGCGCGCGCCGGCCAGGCGGAAGTTGCGCGCCTCGTCGGACGGATCGCGGTTCGGCACGGGCTCCAGCGGGCCGAGGGTCGCCTCGATCTGGCGCTTGACGTCGGCATTGGACACGTAGAAGTCGATGGAAAACTGCGCCTCGTCGCCGGAGCCGAGCGGCATCAGCTCGATGAAGCGCACCGTCCAGTCGTGCTCCAGCGTCAGGCGGGCCAAGTCGACCACGTCGCCGTCGTTGTAGCCGCGCGCGATCACCGTGTTGAGCTTGATCGGCGCCAGCCCCGCCGCCTCGGCCGCCTCGATGCCCGCCCACAGCTCCTCCAAGCGGCTCCAGCGCATCAGGTCCTCGACGTTGGCGCGATTGAGCGAGTCGACGTGGATGTTCACCCGCCCCAGCCCGGCCGCCTTGAGCGGGAGCGCGAGCTGCGGCAGGCGCACGCCGTTGGTCGTCATCGACAGGTCGCGGATGCCCGGCACCGCGGCGATGCGCCCGACGATGTCGACGACATCCCGCCGCAAGGTGGGCTCGCCGCCGGTCAGGCGGATCTTGTGGAAGCCCAGCCCGGCCGCGGCGCGCACGACGGTCTCGATCTCGGCGGCCGAGAGCAGCGCCTCGTCCGGCTCGAAGACCAGCCCGTGCGTGGGCATGCAGTAGCGGCAGCGCAGGTTGCAGCGATCGGTCAGCGAGACGCGGAGGTAGTTGATCGGGCGGCCGAAGCCATCACGTAGCATGAAACAAGTGTACCACAGTTGGGCTGGGTGGGGCCCCCTAGGGCGTGGCGGTCGCGGCCCCGTCCGAGGCTGTCGCACGCGCGATTCGATACCCCAGCACCCAGTCGGTGGGGTCGGCGCAGGGGATGTCCCCCAGCCAGCGCCGGTAATGGCTGGTCAGCACCTGCACCAGATAGGGCGGGTCCGTGGCGAGGCGGCCGGTCTCGCCCGCGGACAATGTGAGCGCCTGATCGCCGCGGCGGACCTCGATCGGCGCCGCGCGCAGCTCGTAGCCGCAGGCGTTGGTCTCGGTCTGCGTGCAGGTCGTCGGGAGCTGGCGGACCGCCAGGCCGCCGCGGTCCCCGCCCAGCACGCGCAGGTCCGCGCCCTCGGTCTCACGGGCGGCGACGCCGAGGAAGACCAGGCCCGCCTCGTCTTCGACCTTGAGGCCGGAGCCGGACGGCGGCCCTCCCGCGGGGTCCTGATGCACCGTGAAGCGGTAGGTCTTGCCCGGCTCGATCGGCAGCGGCTCGCCGGCATAGCTCAGGACGAAACCATCGTCCGCCGCGGGCTCGACCGCCCGCAGCGTGTAGGTCCGCGCCTCAGCATCGTGCTCCCGGACCTCGGCGGTCAGCGCGGGCGCGGTCTGGTCGGCCCAGGCCGTCCGCGCCTCCTCGGGCGCATCGGCCGCCGGCATCAAGGTGAAGCTGTCGGCGGTCCTGGGGATCTCGCAGCGTATCGAGACGGGTGGTATGGAAACGGCGGTCCCGGAGGGCAGCGGCGGCGTGGGCGGCGCGGCCGGCGTCAGTGTCTCGATCAGCGCGCTGAGCGTCGCCAGCGCGAGCTCGGGCGGCAGCGGTGTCGGCGTGGGCGGGGCGGTCGGCGCCGGCGTGGCCGTGGCCAGGGGCCGCACCTGGAACAGGGCGAACGGCGTCTTCGTCGGCTGCGGGGTGGCGCTCCGCGGGCCGCCGCACGCGGTGAGCGCCAGCGCCAGGCCGGCGAGGAGGGTGGTGCGGGTCATTCGGGGAGCTAGGTGCATGGTGGATTTACCCGTGTGCTGGCGGCTTGCCTGTGCCGCCGCGAATCCGGCAATGCGATGGCCGCGCATCCTTCGCGCGTTGGGGAGCGCCAGGCGGTTGGAAACCGCGGCTAGGGGCGGCGGAGCCGCCGAGTGTCGCCCTTCGGCGACACGAAAAGTCGGCGAAGGCCGACGCTCGGCCGAAGGCCCCTAGCCGCGGTTTCCAACCGCCTGGCTCCCGCGGGCGAGAATGCGATGGCCCTGCGGCAATGCGAGGCCGAAGGTCACGCTGGCCTATAATCTAGCGTCAATCGGGTTGAAATCCCTAACCCGTGCGGGGAGCGCCGGTCGCCCGGAGCGTGGCGACGTCGTCGCGGCAAGTGTGTCGCGGCGAGGTGCGGGGGATGCGGAACGAGGAGAACGAACATGCGCAGCATTGGCCTGAACCTGGTCTTCGCCGGTTTGATGCTGGCCGCGGTCGGCGGCGCCGACGGCCCGGCCTCCGCCGGAACGACGATCACCCCGGCGCCCTCCGCGGGACCGATCCAGAGCGCGGTGGTCTTCGTCGCCGGCCCCAGCGTCCACGAGCGCTTCGCGGCGCTGTCCGGGGGCGCGGCCGGTGCCAAGCTCGCCGCGCCATCCGTCATCGCCGCCGACACCCTGGCCCAGGCGCGGAAGCTCGACGCGGCGCTGGACGTGGCCGAGGTGGAGATCGCGCAGTGGCAGGCG
>CAZCJG010000173.1:0-9799 GCA_964498575.1 uncultured Anaerolineales bacterium
CCGGCGGCACGGCGCCGATCACGGTGCCCCAGCCCCAGAGCGCAAGGCCGGCCGCGCGAAGCTCGTCCAAGGCGCGGGTAGTGCGCTCAGCAGTCGCGTTCGCCGGCCACGGCCGCTCGCCGTGCGCCAGGCGAACGACGACGAAGCCCAAGCCCAAGCCACGCGCCCGCCGGGCGACCACGGCGGCGTCCCCGCCGTCGATCTCCCACAGCCGCTCGATGAAGATCCCCTTTCCGGCGGGAATCGCCGCGCGGCTCCCGTACGGCCGAGCCCAGGCTCGCCGGCTTCGAGACGCGGCCGGGTGCTGCGCCGGGGTTGCCGCAGTCGTGCTCGAGGCCACCGCCTTCGCCTCCGTGGCGGTGAGATCGGGCTTGGCAGCGGGGATGTCGGGGTCGGTGGCGGCGTCCGCCCACGCGGCGCTGGCAGTGCGCGTCGCGAGCGGGGTGGTCGGTACCGCCTGCCCGTGGGCCAACGCCGGCGGGTCGATCCGTCCCGCGTGGATCACGCTGGCCGGGTCACGGTAGTCGGCCAGGACGGCGCCGAGGTCCAGGCCGGGCCAATGGGCCGGCCGGAGCTCCCGCACCCGGATCTCGAAGTGGAGGTGCGCGGCGAAAGCGCCGGCCTCGCCCTTGCCGACCGTGCCGATCGGGTCACCGCGCTGGACGACCTGACCGGCCGGGACCAGGCGCTGGTTGAGGTGGGCGTATTGGCTCCATACCGTGCCGCCGTCTGGCAAGGGGTGCGCGACGACCACGACGTTGCCCCACACCCGATAGCTCCCGGAGGCAGTGACGATGCCGTCGGCGATCGCATGGACCGGCGCGTCGAGGTCCGAGTCGCCGCCGCTGCGGAGGTTGAGATCCAGCCCGGTGTGGATCGCCGGGCGGCCGGGTCGTGGCTCGCAATCCTCGGCGAAGCCCGTGGCGATGGTCCAGTCGCCGGGCAGGTCGGGTCCTGCCCGCTCCGCCGGTGTGCGCCCGATCGGCCAATGGAAGGGGCGCTCGGCTTCGGCCAGGGCCGAGCGCGGGCGCGGTTCGTTCGCGGCCTCGATCACGGACCGCGGTTCCATGCGATCGGCAGGTAGATCTTGCCGGGCGTTGGTGTGGCGCTTGGCGATGGGGTCGCGCTGGGCGTGGGCGGAGGGGGAGTGTGGGGCGCGGGGATGCGAACCACCAGCAGGTTGCCGCCATCTTCGGTATCGGTCCGATTGGCCAGATAGGCCAGGCTCTCGGTCCCGAGCACGACGCCCCGCGTCAGGCCCGGTGGGTCGTAACTACCGATCCGCACGGGCGTCTCCGGATGGCTGACGTCGAACAGCTCCATGCCGCCGTCGCCCTCGGCCAACGCGGCGACGGTGCCCTGCACCGACACACTCCGCGCGTCGCCGGCGGTGGCGGCATGGCCGAGCTCGATCGGGGCGGCGGGATCCCGTACGTCGACGATCCGCAGCCCGCCTTCGCGCCCGTCGGCCAGATAGACCAGGCCGCCGGCGGCGAAGATCCCCCGTGCGGTCCCCGGCGTATCCACCCGACCGACCTGGCGCGGCGCGGCCGGGTCGGAGACGTCGAAGATCAATAAGCCGTTCATGCTGTCGCCGAGGTAGGCGTGCGCTCCGTCGACCGCGATGCACCACGCGTCGCCATCCGTGTTCACGCCGCCGAGCACCCGCGGCGCGTCGAGATCCGCCACGTCGATGATCTGCAATCCGCCGTTCTGGCCGTCGGCCACATAGGCGATCGTCCCGACAACCTGGACGTCGAAGGCATCGCCCGGCGTGCCGACCGTGCGCATCGGACCCGGCTGGGCCGGGTCGGTCACGTCGAAGATCGCGAGGCCGGTCCCGCCGTCGGCGACCCAGACCCGGCCCGTGGTCGTCGCCGCCGCGTGCGCGAGGCCCGGCGTATCCAACCACGGCCCCGGCTCGGGCCGCGCCGGATCGTGGACGTCGACGATCCACAGGCCTTCCGAGCCGGCGGCCACGTAGGCATGACCGTCGTCGTGACCCAGCGCCACACCCTCCAGCTCGTCGGGCGTATCGACCACCGCGGTCAGGCGCGGCTCGGCCGGCGTGGCGACGTCGACGATCCGCAGCCCGCCCAGACCGTCGGCCAGGAAGGCGCGCGCCGCGTCGATGGCGACGGCTTCGACCAGGTCGGGCGTGTCGAGCATGGCGATCTCCTTGGGCGTGCCGGGATCGCGCACGTCGAGCACGCGCAGGCCGCTGCGCCGGGCCGCGACGTAGGCGTAGCCGTCGGTCGAGACCGCCACGTCCAGTGCGTAGCGCGGGATCGCCGGCTGGCCGACGACCACCGGGTGGGTCGGGTCCGCGACGTCGATCACCCAGACGTCGCGCGAGCCGGCCGCGAGGTAGGCGTGGTGATCATGCACGTCGATCCCGCGGCCGTCGCCCGGATTGTCGACGAACGCCACCTCGCGCGGCCGCGCCGGGTCGCCGACATCCACCACCCGCAGTCCCGCCGCCCCGGCCGCGACATAGGCGTAGCCCGCGACGGCATCGACGTCGAACACGAAATCGCGCACGAAGCTGCCCACCTCGCGCGGAGCGGCGGGATCGGCGATGTCGACCACGCGCAGCCCGGTGCCGGCGCCGGTCGCGACGTAGGCGTAGGGGCCGGAGATGCTCAGGCGGCGCGCGGGCCCGGCCAGCTCGATCCGGCTGATCCACCGAGGCGCGGTGGGGATCGTGACATCGAACACCTGCAGCCCGCCTGCGCCCGCGGCGACGAAGGCGTGACCTCCCGCGAGGGCGATGTCCTGCACATCGTCCTGAATTCGGCCGCCGCTATGGCCGATGACGCCGGGCGGCCGGCCGGGGGACAGGTCGACCACGGCAAGCTGCGGCCCCACCCCGACGAAGGCGATCGTCCCGTCGATCGCCACCGCATGGGTCGCCCCCCCGACCTGGCCTACCCATTCCACCGGCGGCGGGGTCGCCTGCCCCATGCGCGTGATCGAGCCGGATCGTACATCGTGCGCGCTGGCGGGATCGGCCAGCGGGCCAGGGGTGATCAGCGCACCGGAGGTGGCCAGCGCGCCGACGGCAAGCATGACGAGCCCGACCGCCAGGGTGGCGTTCAGGCGCGAGCTGCGCTTGAGTGTTGGATTCACTGACTCCATGTGGGTTCCCCAAGACGGCGACCGACTTGCCGGCGGCGGCCGGACCTGCCATCATCGGTCGCCGCGGCGAGTTCCAGTATACCATTAGCGCCGACTCAAGGCGTCCACGCGATGCGCCCGCGTGAATGACACGAGGATAGATCTGCCTGATCCGAGCCGCGGGATAGCGCGGAGCTGCCGAAGGAGACCCCGATGAAGCACCGGACCACGGATGAAAGGCGGGCGATCGCCAGCCCGGTCGGCGTCCCGGCCGCCCTGGTCGATGCCCTGCGCCAGGCCGAGCGCATCATGGTCCTGACCGGCGCCGGGGTATCGGCGGAGAGCGGAGTCCCGACCTTTCGCGATGGCCAGACCGGGCTTTGGGCGCAGCTCAAGCCCGAAGACGTCGCGTCGCGCGAAGGCTACCTGCGCGATCCCGCCCGCGCCTGGGCCTGGTACGCCGGACGGCGGCGCGAGCTTCGCGCGGCCCGACCCAACCCGGCCCACCGGGCGCTGGCCACGATGGAGCGCCGGGTGCCGGGCTTCGTCCTGACCACACAGAACATCGACGGCCTGCACCAGCAAGCGGGGAGCCGGCATGTGGTCGAGCTGCACGGCAACATCCACCGGGTGCGCTGCTTCGACGAGGATGAGGTGATCGAAGCTTGGGAAGATCCCGATCTCCCCGAGGAGGCTGACCGCGCCGGCGTCGAGCCACCGCGCTGCTCCCGCTGTGGCGGCTACCTGCGCCCCGACGTGGTATGGTTCGGCGAGCTGTTGCCGCCGCGGGCGCTGTACGCGGCCGTCGAGGCGGCGCGCCAATGCGACCTGTTCATCTCGGTGGGTACGAGCGGCCTGGTCGAGCCTGCCGCCTCGCTGGGCTTCGAGGCGCTGGCACGGGGTGCGCGGGTGGTCGAGGTCAATCCCGAGCGGACGCCGCTGACGCGCTACGCGACCTTCGCGCTTGCCGGGCCGGCCGGAGAGGTGTTGCCCGCCTTGGTCGGCCGGACCTGGGACGACGGGTTCACGCCTGATCGACCATAGCCGGGCCGTCAGCTCGCCTCATACGCGCCAATGCTCGGCGGATCGCTATAGCAGGCGCCCGTGATGTCGCTCGGCACGGGAATTGGTGACGTTCCCGCGCCAGCGGCCGGGCTGCTCGACCCGATCGCGTAGCCGCCGGGCAGGAAGTCCGGATCCGAGCCGGTGACCGCGCCGGTTTCCGAGACCGGGAGTGCCGGTGCGGAGTTGCCCGGCGCATCGTGGGCATACCACAGGTTGTGGCTGAAGACGAAGGTCTCGGGCGCGGTGTCCGGGCCGATGTAGACGTCGTCGACGAGGATGCCGCGCGAATAGTAGACCAGGTTGTTGATCAGCCGGCCGTCGCGAGTCGTCTCGAACACGTACCCATCCGAATCCGCCGTGCCGGGCTCGATGCGCAGGAGGGCCTCGCCGGGATCGACGATCGTGTTGTGGGCGGCCAGGCAGTCTACGCAGCCGACGAAGGCCAGCGGCGACCCGCCGCCCTCGATCAGGTTGGCCAGCGCGCGGATGTCGCGGGCTTCGGCAATCGGCTCCGCGGTCGACAACGGTGGCCGGAAGGCGGCCAGGTCGGTCACGCCGCCCATGTTCACCGCGCGGGCGCCGGTGCCCTGCATGTGGTTCGCCCGGATTTCGATGTCGCTGCTGCCGCCCCTGACCTGGATCGCGCTGCCGTCGAAGTCGCCGAAGGCGCTGCCGGCGATCAGGCCGTGGCGCGTCCCGACCAGCTCGATGCCGCCGCCCGCGCCGTCGCCGCCGCACAGCCGGAACGCGCTGTCCTGAACGACGATCTCGTTGACCCCGGACAGCTTCAGACAGGCCTGATCGCCATCCCCGCCGATGCCATGGATGTCAACCGCGCCCAGCACCACGTGGTGCGCGGCGAGCGGGTTGTCGCGCTCGCCGCGGTCGTCGATGTTGATCCCGCCATCGGTCATGAAGCGGACTTCGAGATCGTGGATGATCACGTAGGACAGGCCGGCGATGCGCAGGCCCACCTCGCCGCCATCGAGCACTGGCCGCGCTTCACCCGGCGCCCCGCCGATCCACACCGGCTGCTGGGCGGTGCCGGTCAGATCTTCGATGAACTGATCGCCGCCGTAGGTTCCGGCATGAACGCGGATCGCCGTGCCCGGATCCGCCCCGCTCGCGGCGCGGGCGATAGTGGCGAAGGGGTTGCCGGCCGAGCCGTCGCCCGTGGCGTCGCTGCCGTCAACCGCGACATGAACGATCATGTCGGGCACCTTGCCGTCCTCGAAGGTGGGAATGTTCCCGCAAGCTACCGGCGTCGCGACCGCGGTCGGCGTGGGCGTTGGGGTGCGAGAGGGGGACGCGGTCGGTAGCGGCGCGGATGTCGTCGTCGCCGAGGCGGTCGGAGTTGGCGTGGACGTCGGGGACGCCGTCGGGGTTGGCGTGGACGTCGGGGACGCCGTCGGGGTTGGCGTAGGTGTGCCGCTCGACGAAGCGGTCATGGTGGGCGAAGCGGTGTCCGCATGAGTCGCGGATGGGATCGCTGCCGGCGTGCTGCTCGGCGCGGCGGTGCTCGCCGGCGAGTCGGTCGCCGTGGCCGAGGCGGTAGCTGGGCTTGGAATTCCGGTAGCCGCCGCTTGCGTGGCCGAGGCGGTGACGCTTGGCGTGGTCGTCGGCGTTTCGGTCGGCCGGGGCGAGCCAGGGCTGGGAGTTTCGGAGGCCGTCGGGCTGGCCGGCGTGTCCGCTGGCCCGTTGGTCGGCGTCGGCTCGATGGTCTCCACCGGCGTCGCGCCGGGGGAGGACGTGGCGCCGGGGCTCGCGGGCGGCGTGACGGAAGGAACAGGACGGGTGGTGGACGTACCCAGCGGGGTGTCGGACGGGGAGGCGGTGCGCGGCGCGGCCGTCGGTGCCTGGCGAAGCCGGCGGATGTCGATATTACGCGGCACGAGCGGTAGGAACAGGCGCCGCGCCGACTCATCCTGCACCTGAATCGGCGACGGCGATGTCGCCCCCGACGGCATGGAGGGGGTGACGCCGGCGAGACCGCCGCCGAGCATCACCAGGCCGATGAGCAAGGCACCGCGGTGGGCAGCGTATGAGGCCGGGCGGGTCACGATCGGTCGGGGGTTCAACGAGCCATCGCTGTTCAATGGAGATCGCCTTTCAAGATCGCGCCAACGGGGGATCGTCCTGAGGACCGTGCATGGCCGGCGGGGAGGGGCGACGGGTCGGTGAATACTAGCCCAGTCCGGGCGGGCGGTGCAACAAACCGGGCCGCGGTTGCTTTTGGAGGCGCGCAGCGTACAATCCCGCGCTAGGCACGCCGCCCCCATGCTCCAAGCGCTTGGCTGAACGATGGATCACCCTTCGACCGAAGCTCTACCACCCGAGAAACCGCGTTCATCCACGTTCTGGCTGGCCGCAATCGCCGCCGTCCTGCTGGGCGCCGGCCTGCTCGGCTTTGCCGCCGCGCGCCGCAACGCCGCGCCTGCGCCTGGGGGAGCGGTCGTCGGCGACGCCGGCTTGGGAGCGATCGAGACGCCATCGCCCGCCCGTCCTCCCGGCGCGACGGGTCAAGCCCGGGATTCGAGCGGAGCACCGGCGGGAATCTCGGCGGTCCCGCCAATGGGCGAGGTATCCGCGCGCGCCACGCCCGATCTGGCGCTTCCGCCGCCCGCCTTCGATGGCGAGCCGGCAACCGAGCGGATCGAGTTTCAGCCGGCGATGCCCGAAGGCGAGCCGCGCACCGGCGGCAGTTGTGAGCGCGAGGCGCTCGTCGCGCCGCGCGCCGACGCCTTCCATTGCCTGCTGGAGGGCCAACCCTACGATCCATGCTACCGCGTCGAAGGCGACGACAAGCTCGTGATCTGCAACGCGCGCCCCACCAACGAGTCGGGCGCCTTCCTGCTGCGGCTGGTCGTGTCACCGCCGGCCAACCGCGTCACCGCGCCACCCGACGAGCCGTGGGTGCTGGACCTGGGCGACACGGTGTGCGAGAAGCGGCTCGGCTTGCAGCTCGTCACCTTCGGCGACAAGCCGATCCGATACGACTGTCGTGACGGGTCGCTGGTCATCGACCTGGTGCGGAACGGCCCGGCCTGGGCGGTGCAGCGCGTGGTGATCCGCATCGATGGGGCACCGGTCGCCGATCGCGCGGATTGGGTGCCGGTGCGCCGGGCCTGGTGGTAACCGGATGCCGACGACAAGGAGCACGGGAATGACGGCGGACAACTTGGCAATCGAAACGGACAGCCCTGCCATCGAATGGGGGCCGATCGAGCTGGTCGGGCGGACGATCGCGCCGGGGGAGAAGCGCAAGTTCGAATACATTCCCGGCGCATCGACCTTTATCGACCACTTCATCGACACGGCGATCTGGGTGATCCGCGGGACCTCGCCCGGCCCGACGCTCGGCGTCACCGCCGGCATCCACGGCGACGAGATCAACGGGGTCGAGATCGTCCGACGGGTGTTCACGGCGATCGAGCCGGGCGACCTGGCCGGGACGTTGGTGATGGTCCCCTGCGTCAACAGCTACGGCTTCCGGGTGGGCTCGCGCTACCTGCCGGATCGGCGCGACCTGAACCGCTGCTTCCCGGGCGTGCAAAAGGGCAGCTTGGGATCGCGCATCGCCTTCATCTTGTTCAACAGCCTGGTGCTGCGCTTCGACGCCCTGGTCGACCTGCACACCGGCTCGAACCTGCGCACCAACTTGCCGCAGATCCGGACCGACCTCGGCGACGCCGCCGCGGCGGGGCTGGCGACCAGCTTCGGAGTCGGGGTGGTGCTGGATGGTCGCGGCCCCGAGGGCAGCCTGCGCCGGGCGGCGATGGACGCCGGCGTCCCCGCCGTGATCTACGAGGCCGGCGAGACGCTGCGCTTCCAGGAGCACGAGATCGCGCGCGGCTTCGACGGCGTGCGCAACGTCATGTCGCACCTGGGGATGATCGCCGCGCCGGCCGGAGCGCCGACATCGCGATCTCGCGTCATCGAGAAGACCCGCTGGATCCGGGTGCCACCCGGCGTCGGGGGAATCTTCCTGACCGAGCGCCAGCCCGGCGACGAGGTGGCGAAGGGCGACTCGCTCGGTGTCGTGATCGACCCGACCGGCGACACGATCCATCCGATCATCGCCAAGGCGACCGGCGTGATCATCGGCATGGCCGTGCCGCAAGTCGTGCTGCCGGGCTATGGCTTGTTCAATATCGGCATCTAGTCATCATGTCGATATCAGGCATGTAGGCATCGCGGCGGGAGGCCCACCCTGCCGCGATGTCGCCGAAGGGAAGACGTGAACAACGGTCATCGAGAGGAGGGGACATGACGGATCCAACGGAACAGACGGCGGATCAAGCCGGTTCGGCGGCACCCGGAGAACATTCCGACCGCCGGGTGCTAAGGAAGTCGCTGGGCCGATGGGTGGAAGGCGGTCGGCTGTTGTTCAAGCTGCCGTCGGTGGACGAGGTCGCGGAGACACGATCGATCGCATCGCCGATACGCTGGAGCGAGACCACCAAGCTGCTGATGGGGCTGGCCCTGCTGGTCATGGTGTTTTTGCTCGGCTTCGCGCTGCGCGACCTGGTCGCGCCGACCCTGCTCGCGCTGATCCTGGTCCTGGTGCTGTCGCCGGTGGTCAACTTCGTCCACAAGAAGAGCCAGTGGAGCTGGCGGGCTGCGGTGGTCGTGGTCTACCTGGTGATCCTCGCGGGTTGCACGGTCATCATCCTGACGATCGGTGGCAGGCTGCTCGACGCGCTGATCAGCCTGGTCAGTCATGCTTCCAGCTTCCTCCAGGTTCAAACCCAGGCGGCGGGCGCCGGGGCGTCCGAGGGCAGCAACCCGGTCACTGTCGTGTTCGGCAACTTGTTCTCGGTAGCCGCCAGCCTGCTGGCGGGCATCACGCTGGCGACGACCGCGATGATCGGTTGGGGCGTGTACATCCTCGGCGTGGCGTTCTTCCTGATGGTCGAACGCAAGCCGGCCGAGTCGTCCGACGTCGGCCAACGCCTGCTCGGCGGATTCGGACCCGAGCTCGCGGGGCTCCGGGTCTCGTTCACCCGCATCTGGAGCACGTGGATCTACGGGCAGGTCATCCTGTCCCTGCTGACCTTCGTCAGCTACTTCGTGGTGATGACCCTGCTCGGCCTGCCGAACACCCTGGGCATCGCGCTGGTCAGCATGTTCGGTCGCTTCATCCCCTATATCGGCGCCACGGTCACGTGGTGCCTGGTCGGGCTCGTCGCGTACACCGAATCGCCGACGCCCTTCGGACTGTCGCCGGCCGCCTACACGGCCTTGTGCGTCGGCATCGCGATCGTCATCGACCAGGCCTTCGACCAGATCGTCACCCCCCGGCTGTACGGAGGGGCCTACAAGATCCCGACCGCGCTCGTCCTGATCGGTACGGTCGCGGCCGGCATGGTCATGGGGCTGTTCGGCATGTTCGTGGCCGCGCCGCTGATGGCCACGGCGGTGATGCTGGGCGAGTTCATCATGTCCCGGGTGATCGAGGTCGAGCCGGCCGGGCCAAGCATTGGGCTTCCCCTGCCGGCAGGGGAAGCCGCGGAGTTCCCGCCGCCGGACGCGACCGGCGCGGGCGACGCGACAGGAACCTGACACTTTGCTCCGATGGCTTGACACTATTAAGAATTGTTGATATACTGGTCCCCGC
>CAZCJG010000174.1:0-9762 GCA_964498575.1 uncultured Anaerolineales bacterium
GCCCGTGTCCGGGTGGTCGACGCGAATGCAGGGCGCGCCGGGGTCCAGATCAGGCCGGGCGAGACCTGGACCACCGGCGGTTACGTCGTCACGAACAGCGTGGACGGGGCGACCGGCGAGCTTCGCTTCGCGGCGAGCCTGATCCGGCCGGCCGGACCGCTGGCGGGGGCGGTGCTGGCGACGATCACCTTCGAGCGCCTGGCCGAAGACGGCGACCTGCCAGCCTACGCGCTCACCGCCGCCCAGCTCGGCGATCCCCGCGGCGATGCCATCGCCGCGCGCTGGTGGGGCGAGGTGGAGCGGTGGATGGGGCGGGCATGGTTGCCACGTGTGACGTCGGATGGCGCTGGTTATCCGTGAGACTGCGCCTATCGGCGACGGGCGCCGGGTCTGAGGAACCTTCACCTTCGATCGGCCAGTGGCGCGGAGGCACAAAGGACGGAGCGGCGAGGACCATGGTCCTCGCCGCTCCGCATGTGAGAGTAGGTGTCAGTGAAGGGGTGCGACCGAGCTCGCGGCTCGGCACAACGAGGGCGGGCGAGCCGTCAATTCTCGAAGGTGGCGCAGTTGGCCTCGGGGAAACAGTTCCACACCTGGCCTTCCAAGGCGGTGAGGCAATCGTAGTTCAGGGCGTTGCGGCCATAATAGTCCGGAATCCCGGGTGCCGTGGTCAGTCGGAAGGAGTATTGCATCGGGCACTGCTCTGACGTCATCGGCACCATCCGGAACTTGAAAGTCAGGCCGATGGGCTTGACCAGCGAGGTGCCGGGCAGGAAACCAAAGGTGTATGGGCAGCCCGGCGCGGGGCAAAGCGCATCGCCCGCCACACCGGTTTCGTCATCTCCGAGGCTGGCGTCGATGCTCGGTGTGTAGAGGTGTGATGCGTCGGTATCCTCGAAGAACCGCGCGTCGAGGTACCGGAAGGCCTGGGCCGGATTGGTCGACCACGGATCACTGTCCGGCTGCCAGATCCCGGCCACAAGGTGGGCCTGGGTCCCGGCGTCTCGAACCAGGTCCGGCACGAAGATGCCGAACGATACACTATTCTGCTGGCTGGTGCTCAAGCCATTCCACCACGCGTACAAGGCGGCCCAATTCGGTTCCATCTGCCAGAAGCCGCCGTCACCCGTGTGCCCGACCGTGCTGGTCACGAGGAAGTCCCCAGGCTGGTAGAAGCCGCCCGGATTGAACGACGCGTACCAGAAGAGCTCCGCTCCCTCGAAGGGATCTTCGGGATCCGGATCCTGCGCCGCGACGTTCCGCGGCGCGGTGGCGACGATCGAGATCGCCGCGATCAACAGCAGCGCGCCGCACATTGCCACCAGGGTGGACGGGATTCGATGGATCATGGTTGTGCTCCTTTTGGATACGTTGTTCGGTTCAGAGATCGACCGGGAAGGTCCCCCGGCATCCCGGCGGCCGTCGGGTCGCGACATGGCTTTCCCGCGCGGGCCGCCCCGTCGTCAAAGATCATAGCCTCGAAACGTTGCAAAACCGTCCCTCGGCTCACGCGGTGCCAGCGTCACCGACCGCCAAGGAGGCTGTTGGGTCGGGGCGCATCTCCGATGGGCTGGAGGAGAACAGGGCCGCCGCCAGCGTGACCGCCTCGCCATCGCTCAGCGACCGGCCATGGTCCAGCCAGCCTTGCGCCCCCTCGGCGCCCAGCAGCCGCCGAGCCCGACCGACGTGCGCATCGAACTCCGACTGCTCGCTGGCCGAGCGCGGCGCCTCGATCGACGTCCGGATGCGCTCCGCCACGCCGAGCAGCCTCAAGGCATCCGGGACGTTTCCACGCCGGGAGACGTCATCCGCCAGGGCCTCGATCGTCATCGCCATCTCCCGCGGCTCCCGCAGGGCGCGGGCGAGATCGAAGCTCGCGCGGAGCTGCGAGCGCGCGGTCTCCTCATCCTCATTCTCCCTCGCGATCCGCGCGCTGATGCGGTACGCCCAGGCGAGCTGGCCCTGCAAACGCAGTCGCGAGCTCAAGTCGATGCTTTCGTTCGCCAGCGCCAAGGCTTGTCCCAGGTCGCCGGCTAGGTGGAGCGCTTCCGCGAGCTTGTTCAGCACATAGACCGTGCTCCACTCTCGGCCAATCCGCCGTCGCGCCACAAGACACTGCTTCAAGTACGCGATGGCGACGTCGACGTTGCCGCGCCGGCACTCGAGCTCGCCGATGCTCTCAAGCGCAAGGGCTTCTCTGTCTTGATGCTGGACAGCCCTGTAGGCATTCAAGGCCGATCTCAAATGGTCCATGGCCAGATCGAACTCACCCCTGTTGATCAAGTGGGTACCCAAAAGGTGGTGCCAGCTCGCCAAGTTCACTTCATCTCCGATCGCTTGATTCAGCGTGATCCCTTCTTCGATGAATGATCGAGCCGCACGGATCTCACCAAGCTTCTCCAAGACAATGGCCAGCCCTCGAAGCGCGTTGTTCAAGCTCGCTCCATGGCCGTCGAAGGTTCTCAGGATCTCCAAGCTCAACTCAAAGTACCCGCGCGCGTCCCTGTAGTCACCCAATTGCAGCTTGAGGTTGGCGACCGCCGCGGCTGCGTTGGCAACACCGATCTCGTCCCCAAGCCGCTGCTTGATCACGAGGGCCTCTTCGCCGGCGGCGTGCGCCAACTGGTACTCGTTGAGGTTCGTCAACACCAAGCCCAGCACCACCAGCACCGACGCGGCCTCGCGTTCGTCGCCGGCCCTACGATACGATTCCAGGCAGGTCGTCCAGTGCCTGCGTGCCCTGGCATAGTCGCCGCGGCGATAGGCGAGCGAACCGGCGGCGCGCTGGAGCTTCGCCACGCTTCCGAGCGGCAGCACGCCCACCGCGTCCGCGAGAATCTGCTCGGTCCATGCCAGCTCCCGGTCGGTGTGGGCACGGATGTTCCAAAACACCCACAGGGCGGTCACGAATCGCGCGGCAAGACCGACATCCCCGCGCTGTCGGGCGGCGGCCAGTGCCGCGCGCAGGTTGCCGTGCTCAAGGTCCAGCCGGTCCAACCAGACGGCGCTGTCGTTGCCGCGCAAGTGCGGCTCCGCGCGTTCCGCCAGGGCCAGGTAGAATGCCGAATGCCGCTGCTCCACCTCCTCCTGCTCGCCCGCCCGCTCCAGCTCGCGCCGCGCATACTGGCGTACGACTTCCATCAAGCGAAAGCGCCGCCCCGTGGTCGCCCCGAGGTCGACCATCACCAAGGACTTGTCCATCAGCGACGCGACGTGATCGAGCACGGCTTCGGGTTCCACGGGATCGTCTTGCGAGTGTGTCGCGAACGCGGTCACGGCTTCCGCGGCCTCCAGCGTGAACCCGTTGACAAACACCGCCAGGCGACGCATGACGGCTTGTTCGCCCACGCTGAGCAAGCGGAAGCTCCATTCGATCGTGGCCTCCATCGTCTGATGCCGCTCCGGCAAGCCGCGATGGTGGACGCGCAGGAGCTGCAAGCCGTCCGACAGGCGCGCGGCGATGTCCTCCAACGGCAGGACGCCGATGCGCGCCGCCGCCAGCTCGATGGCCAGGGGTATCCCCTCGACCTGGGCGCAGATCTCGGCGATCGCGCGCAGGCGCTCCCGGTTCAAGCTGTACTGGGACCAGCGCGCATGGACACGGTCGACGAAGAGCTGCACCGACTCGGCGGCCAGCAAAGCCTCTTGTGAAATCGCGGGCTCCAGGGCGGGCAATGAAAGCGGCGGGACCGACCACGCGATCTCGCCGTCCAGCCCCAGCCGCTCACGGCTGGTGGCCAGGATTCCTAGCGCAGGCGCGGCCGCCAAGAGCGCGGCCGACAGGCGCGCCGCCGCGTCGAGCACATGCTCGCAGTTGTCGATGATCAGCACAAGCTGCTTATCGGCGAGCACGGTGGACAGCGTTCGGATCAGCGGGCGGTCGCGCTCGGGCTGCACGCCGCAAGCCGCCGCGACGGCCTGGACCACCAGGTCGGGGTCGGAAATCGGGGCCAGCTCGACCCAGCGCAGGCCATCGGCGAAGTGGCCGGCCAGCTTGTGGGCCGCGGCCGCCGCCAGCCGGGTCTTGCCGACACCGCCGGGCCCCACCAGGGTCAGCAGGCGATGGTCGTGCACCAGCCGCGTGATGGTCTCGATCTCGGGCTGGCGGCCGATCAAGCGGCTGAGTGGTTCCGGGACACCCGAGGTCCCTCCCGCCGGCCCCGCGTCGACTCGGCGCGACGTCAGGCCGGGCTCCGAGACGCCGCCCCGTTCACCCGCTGCTTCCCATGCCACCTCCGCCGGCTCGCCGCCGCGAATCGCCGCATCCAGCGCCGTCGTCGTCGGCAGCGGCGCCAGGCCGTGGGCTTGCGCCAGGCCGTCGCGGAACTGTTCGTAGACCGCCACAGCCGCTCCCCGTTCTTCCCGGGCCCACAGCAGGCGCATCAAGCGGGCGGTGGCTACCTCGTGCAGGGGATCACAGGCGAGGAGCGCTTCACTGGTGGCGCGGGCGGCGTCGAGGTCGCCCAGCAGGGTCTGCGCGGCGCCGAGATCGTTGAGGGCCCGGACGAAGCTCGCCCGCAACCGCTGGCGGTGTGCATCCAGCCAGGCATCGTCGAAGCCGACCAGCAGATCGCCGACGTACAGCGCCACCGCTTGCTCCAAGCAGGCGCGAACCGCGCTCGCGTCGTCGCGGGGATCCAGCGCCTGCACGCGCCGGCACAGGCTTTCGAAAGCGTCGATGTCGATCCAGCACTCGACCGCCGGGTTCCACCGCAGCATGTGCGAAGTGGAGACGATCCAGGCTTGGTCATCGGAAGATCGCGGCAAGGTGGTCCGCAGACGGTGCAGGTTGCGCCGCAGCCTGGCTTTTGCTGTGGCCTCCGGCACATCCGGCCACAGCTCGAACGCCACCCGGTCACGCCGCAGCTCGACCTCGCGGTGCAACAAGAGATAGATCCACAGTTGCGCGGTCTCGTGTCGCGGTGGGGGGGGCAGGTCCAGCTCGCCGGCCCGAGCCCGCAGGCTCTGGAAGAGGCTGATGCGCAACATCGGTGCTGGGACCTACCAGCCCCACTGCCCGGCGCGTGCCCCGCCTGCTCCCTGATTCGGACGGGGATGATGGTCCGGATGGGGACGATCGTGGTCGCGCTGCACGTCATGGCCGCGGCCATCCAGGGCATTATCGATACCGAGCGCTTCGTCCTGGTGCCGGAATGCCGCGGCCAGCTCGCCGCCGCCGAGCTTGCGCAGCCCGAAGTGCCGTATCACGCCCAGCAGGCGATGACGGGCGGCCGCGGCGGCGTTGATGTCGACCGCGATCCACGCGCCGGCCACCAGTCGATCCAGACCATCCAGGACCGTCGCGGCCGGCAGGTCGATGCCGCCGCCCCAGTCGCCGGCGGCGAGGACTTCGGCCTGGCGGACGGAAAACGGCCCGCGGAACGCCGCCACGCGCGCCAGCAGCGCCTGCGCCGCCGGGTCGAGCCGGGCGAAGCTCGACTCCAGCGCGGCGGTGAAGGAACAGTGCCGCGGGCCGACGAGGCCCGGTCCGGCCTCGTCGAGCAAGGCCAGCGGGTTTGCTTCGACGCGCGCCGCGATGTCCGCCAGCGACTGCCCGCGCGTGCAGGCCGCCGCCAGCTCGATCGCCCAGGGCAACCCGTCGAGCCGGCGGCAGATGGTCTCCACCGCCGCTCGTGCCAACGCGTCCTGCCCCACCGGGCGCCCGTAGCGCGCTGCGCGGTGGCCGAATAGCGCCGTAGCCTCGGCGGCGAGCGCGTCGCTCGCCGCCGGCGCGCGATCCGGGAAACCCAGCAGCGGCACCTGCCAGACCCGTTCGTCATGCAGCGCCAGGGGCTCGTGGGCGGTGACAAGGATGCGCGGCGCGGGATCGGCGGCGAGGAGCTCGGCCACCAGGGCGGCACATTCGGCCACACGCCCCTCCACGTTGTCGAGCACCAGCAGCGAAGGCGAGCGCCCGAGCCGCGCCGCGATCGCGCCCGCGCCGGCCGCCGGCAGATCGAGCGCTTCGGCCAGCCCCGCGGCGAGCGACACGGATCGCCCCAGCGCCGCCAGATCCAGCCAGCGCACGCCGCCGGCGAGATCCGCCGCGAGCCTGGCTGCCGCCGCCGCAGCCACGCGGGACTTGCCCGCCCCGATCGGGCCGGTCAGAGTCAAGAGGCGTGCCCCTTCCAGGCGGCTGACGACCTCGTTCACCCGCCATGGGCCGATCAGGGGCGAATTCGCGACCGGCACGTCCAGGCCCGGCCTGGCGCCGGCCGGCCGCAAGCGACCGCCGAGGCTGGCACCTCCGGCCACGGCACCGCCGGAGGACGATCGGTCATGCGTCAGCTCGCCGAGACGAATTGCCTCCGCGAGCCTGGACGTATCCGGCGACGGTGCCGACCCGAGATCGCCATGCAGTGCCTCGCGGCAGCGCTCGAACTGATCGAGCGCCTTGATCCGGTTCCCCGCCAGCGCATAGACCTGCATCAGCGTCCGATGGCCCAGCTCCCACAGGGGATCGTCGGCCGCCGCCATGGCCTGGGTCGCGGCTTCAACCGCCCGCTCGTGCTGGCCCGACTGGGCGAGCAGGACGGCCAGATGCGCTTGCAGCGCCAGCCAGGCCGATTCCAACCGCAACCGTGACGCGATCACCCAGTCGTCGCCGAAGTCGCGCAGCAGCGGCCCTCCATACTGCCGCAAGGTGGCCTCGATCGCCGGAATCGGGTCGCCTTGGCCGTCCGCCTCGCCGCCGCGACCGGGTGCATCCAGTAGCGTCGCGCAGCGCGCCTCGAACTCCAGGGCGTCCACCCGGAACGGCGCGGCGGTATTCCACCCGACGCTGGACCGGTCGACCAGCAACCAGGGCGCTTGACCGGGCGCCAAGGTGGCGTGGTCGCACAAGTAGGACTGCAGGCGGCTGAGCGCCGGCCGCAGACTGCCGAGCGCACGGCTTGGGTCAAGCCCGGGCCAGAGCGCCTCGGCCACCTGCGCCCGCCCGATCGGGTCGCCAGGTTTCAGCACGAGGTAAGCAAGGAGCCGATCCACCTCGCGCCGGCCCGATGGCGGCAGGCGGCGCTCCGCGAACCACAGCGACAGGTGGTCGAACAGGCGGATGTGCAGCACGCGACAATTATACGCAACGCGGGCCCCGCCGCGCCGACGAGTCCCCAAGGTCCGGGATGGTCGAGGGATGGTTCAGGGACGGATCTGCAACGTCCACCCCGTAGCATGACGGTGGCCTGCTGATCCCCGGGCCGGCGACCGCCGGATCGACGGCCCTGGATGCAGTGTGAGTGCCAGTGCCATCGGGCAAATGCCCCCGATGTGTCATAATAGGGCGTGGCCGCGGGAGCGCCGCATCCGGTAGCGCGGGGCACTCCCATCCGCCGGCCTGTCCGGCGAGACGACTTGCTCGTCGGACCCATCTTGCGGGGAGGTCTACCATGCCCTACGACCTTGCGCACCTCGACCGCTTGCGCCTGAGGCTGCTGTTGGGCGTGACCATCCTCAAGCTGCTGCACTTCTTCGGCGGCAACTGGGACGTGCAGTGGCATGTCGAGATCGGGCGCGACAGCTTCTTCATCCCGCCGCACCTGGTCGCGATGATCAGCTTCGCGCTGGGTCTGGTCGTGATCGTCGGCGGCATAGCGTATGAGACCGGCCTGGCACGGGTGGGCGTCCCCTTGCGCGATGTGGCGCGGCTGCGGGGCGTCACCGCGCCGATCGCCTATTGGGGCGCCCTGGCCGGCTTCCTCGGCGTCGTGGTGTCGGCCGTGTTGGACGAGCTGTGGCACCGGACCTTTGGGCTGGACGTGACGCTGTGGAGCCTGCCGCACCTCCTGATCATGGGCGCGATGTTCGTGGTCGACGTCAGCCTGATGATCGGCATCACCACCTGCGCGCGCCGGCTGGGCCAGCCGTTCAGCGCGCGCAGCCCGGCCTTCTGGGGCCTGGTGCTGGCGGCCTCGTTCACCTACGACTCGGTCAACTTCCAGCTCAGCGAGGCCTTCCTGGTCGGCTTCCGCGCTGGCGGAGCGGGGCTGTGGGGCCTGCTCTTCCCGCTGCTGATGGGCCTGCTCTTCCCGCTGGCGCTGCTGCTCAGCCTGGGCCTCGCGCGGCGGCTGTGGGCCGGGCTGCCGATACTGGCGGTGACCCTGCTCCTGCAATACCTCGGCACGGGCCTGGCGGCGCTGGGCTTCGCGCTGGTGCAGCCGGTGTCGGTGATCGAGGACTTCGTGCGCGACAACCCGGACACGGTGATCGCCCTGGCGCGCGAGTTCGGGCGCTTGAACGGCTTCAGCGGTTTGATCGGCATCCAGCAGGCCTACGCGATCTGGTTCTCGGCCCTGCCGATCGCGCTGGTCGCGCTGCTGGATACCTGGCCCTGGGCGCGGCGCTATCCCCTTGTGGCGGCGCCGGTGTACAGCCTGAGCATGGTGCTCACCTGCACCGTCGCGTTCCAGCGCATCCCGGTCATCGCCGGCTACGCCATCACCGGCCGGGATGTGCTCGCCGCGGCGGCCATCGCCACGCTGGGGGGCCTGGCGACCGGCTGGCTGGGGCTGCGCATCGCCGCCATCGCCGAGCCGCGGCCGGGCGACGCGGCCAGCGCCGGGTGGCGGGACCCGATTCTTGACACCCCCGGCACGGTTTGCTAGACTTGCTCGCCTGTAGCCGGGGGATGCTCGACAGGAAGTCCGGTCCCGGGTGCAGCAGAGGGGGCGTAGTGTAGTGGTTAACACACCGGCCTGTCAAGCCGGAGACCGCGGGTTCGAGCCCCGTCGCTCCCGCCAAAGAACCAGCCAGCGAGGGCCGTGCGCAAAGTGCACGGCCCTTTCTTGTGGAGCCCAGCCACATAACGGATTGACAAGCGGATACGCGGATTGAGCGGATGGGACAGATTGGCATGCGGGAGGTGCTGCTGATCGAGGCGGTTGGGCGAGAAGTGGCCCGGCTGGGACGCGCTTTGGAGGACTCGCTCCGGGGCGCGTCGGCTTGCGCTTCGCGTGGCGCGGCGGTAGAGTTAGCCGCGCACCGATTCAGCCCGCCTATCTCCCGCGCTGCCGGCTGGCCTGACGAAGAGGAACCCAGCGATGACCGTCACGACGCCTGATCTCCAGTGGCCCGAGCTGTTCGTCCCGCTGGATATCGACTATCCCGATTCCGATGGGAAGCCCATGGCCGAGAACGACATGCAATACCGCTGCATCGTGGATACACGGTTCGGCCTGGAACAGCACTACCGGGAGCGCGACGACGTCTACGTCGGCGCCGACTTGTTGATGTATTACCAGCAGGGCGACCGCGACCAGCGCGTGGCGCCGGACGTGCTGGTGGCGCTCGGTGTGCCGAAGGGCCCGCGGCGCACCTACCTGGTATGGGAAGAGGGCAAGGCGCCGGATGTCGTGTTCGAGATCGCCTCGCCGAGCACCTGGCGGGCTGACCTGACATGGAAGCGCGGACTCTACCACGGCATCGGCGTCCGCGAGTACATCATCTTCGACCCGACCGGAACGCTCATCCGGCCGGGTCCGGCGCTGCAAGCCTTTTGGATGACCGAGTCCGGGTATGTATCCGCCGCACCGCTACCGGGCGATCCCGAGCGCGGCCTGATGGGGATTGCCAGCGAGGTGCTGGGTCTGGAGGTATGGCAGATGCCGTATGACACCGGGCGCTCGGCGTACCCGCTGCGGCTGTTCGATCCTGCCGCCCGAGCATGGCTCCCGACACCGGAGGGCGAGGCCGCGGCTCGCCGCGCCGCCGACGCTGCCCGTGAACACGAGGCTACGGCTCGCCGCGCCGCCGAGGCTGCCCGTGAAC